>JAILFU010000164.1 GCA_024697405.1 Prevotella sp. | reverse complement strand
CAAAAATGGAAGAAACAGAAGAATCTTATTAATGACCAATTCTATATCAAGCATACCATTGCTGTTTGTGTCGGCAAAGGTACAGAAAAATAATCGAACCACCAAATAAAACGTAAACTTTATTTAGTTACAGTTCCTAAGCGCGGCAGCGAAAGCTACAGCTGGGATGATGCTGACCGTCTGGTGCGTGCCGGTGGCATAGCCATTGAATATGACCCGCTGGGCCTAATCGCAAAGTACGGTGACATCACCTTCACCACCGACCCGCTTGGCATCGGCAATGTCCTCTCAGATTCGAAGGGTGCTGAGTATATCTACGGCAATGGCCTTGAGGCTCGTATAAAGAATGGTAAGGTAAGCTACTACGTCACTGACGTCCGCGGTTCCGTCGTCGCCATCGTAGATGACAATGGCAACATCACTCACAAGTATCAGTACGACGAGTATGGTAAGGTTGTCCAGAAAGAGGAGGCCGACTACAACCCCTTCCAGTATGTCGGCAAATACGGTGTGATGTACCTCACCGACCACCAGTACTACATGCGTGCCCGCCACTACGACCCCACCATCGGCCGCTTCCTCTCCGAAGATCCCATCTGGAGTACCAACCTCTATCCGTATGCGAATAATAATCCGATTATGGGGATTGATCCAGAGGGAACATTCTCTGAAGGTTTTGTTGAAAAGGCTCTTGAATATGGCGTAGAACATTATGACAAAGTTGTAAATGGAACAAAATATGTTACAAATAACATTCAGAATCTTGGTTATACTTCAGAGGCAGGAAAATTGGCATTGGACGCAAAATTGCTATCAAATCCCGCCTGGGAGACTGGAGGTAATGTAGTAAAAAACACTGCACAAAATACAGTTAAAAGTACCGCAAGTAATGCAGGTTTTTTAAGCAAAGTTGGTGATGTCTTGGTTGCTACGCCTATTTCTACTATGGCAGGAGTATATTCTGGTATTAATGAGATAGAAAAAGGAAACACGTTACAAGGTTCTGCCGATATTGTAGAGGGGGTTACAGCTGATATCGCAAAATATACAGCATACTATGTATCAGGAGGAAATAGTTTTGTTGCTGGATTAGCAGACGCAGGTGTGCATGCCGCTGTTTATGGTGTTGGATGGGTATCTGATAAAACAGGTTTCTCTGAAGTAGTTAATAAAGGAACAGCAAATGTAATTTATTATTTTAAGTACAAGAAATAATTAGTTATTATATGAGATACAATGCTATATATATTCTGGCACTATTATTTGTACCCATGCAGATATTTGCCCAGACCTACACCTACGACTCAAACAACCGTTTGACGAAGGTAGTCTATGGAAACGGCACGACCATCACCTATAGCTTCGATGCTTTGGGCAATCGGACAGTGAAGAAGGTGACGGGAGCTACGGCTGAAACCTTTACAATCACTGTTGCCGCCAGTCCAACGGGCAGCGGAACGGTGACGGGTGGCGGCACCTACGCTAAAGGCACTACCCTGGAGCTCAATGCCATTGCCAATGCAGGCTATGAGTTCTCGAAATGGAGCGATGGCGAGACAGACAATCCCCGTATCATCAGCGTGACGAGTAACAAGAGCTATACAGCCCAGTTCGTATTGAGTACTGTCATTCCCGATCTGACTGGAGACATTGTCGTGGACGGAAAGGTAGACTATCAGGATCTCAATGCCTTGGTCGATGCCTACCTCAGCAATGCTGGCGTCACAGATGTCACTGATATTGACAATGATAATACACTCAGCATTGCCGACATCACCAACCTCATCGACATCATCAATACAGGGAACAGTCCAGTCAACAACAACGGACACAAGTATGTAGACCTCGGCCTGCCCAGCGGCGCCCTGTGGGCAACATGCAATGTGGGCGCCTCGTCGCCGGAAGAGGCTGGTGGATATTATGCCTGGGGTGAAATAGAAGAGAAAGACTCCTACAGTTGGGCCACCTACAAATGGTGTGATGGGACTCAACCCAAAGTTACAAATCCTTCGTTAACAAAGTATTGTGATCGGGGTGGCTATGGAGCATTGGATGGCAAGATCTCTTTGGAACTGGAAGATGATGTCGCTCATGTGAAGTGGGGAGGCTCATGGCATATCCCAACAGAAGCAGAAATCTTGGAGCTTATCAACAATTGTGAACATGAATGGACTACAGTGAACGATGTTAGTGGAATGATATTCAGAGGCGCAAACGGTAATAGTATTTTCATTCCCGCTGCAGGGAGTAAGAAAAATGAGACTCTCAGTACAGGTGAGGGTGAGTACTGGTCAACGACATTAGGGAATCATTCTACGACTATTCCGTATTTTGATTTCTACAGAAATAATATTGAGGTTTATGAGGGGGGATTGTATAACACTCAGCGATATCGTGGATACACCATTCGCCCGGTACTATCTGAATATACTCCTGCTGTACACAAGATAGAGGCTCCTTCCAGCTATCTTAATCATGACTTGGTCGACTTGGGCTTGCCAAGCGGCACATTATGGGCTACGACAAACTTAGGCGCATCCTCTCCAGAAGATTATGGCTGTTATTATTCATGGGGTGAGTTAATAGGTAGTTGTGAAGGAAAAACTACATTTAATATGAGTAACTATCCTACGGACATGACGGAGTTGTTAGAACCAGGTGAAACATTGGATCCTAAGTATGATGTTACGACACAGAAGTGGGGTGGTGAATGGCGTATGCCTACGCTGTCAGAATTTAAAGAACTAATCAACACCAAATATACTTCCTCCGAATGGACAACCCAGGGTGGTGTTAATGGATATCGTATCACAAGTATTATAAAAGGATTCGAAGGTAACAGTATCTTCTTGCCAGCAGCTGGTATTTATGACTGGGATGATAAGTTAAGATATGTGGGTGAAGATGGGGATTACTGGTCATCGACACTCTATGGTGGTCATGATGTGGCAAACAATGTCGGATATGTATATTTTGACTCTTCCCATATAAGTTGGTGGGAAGAAGAAGCCTGGTATGGCCTTACCATTCGTCCTGTCGTTTCATTTGATGCCATTGTTAAATAACTTAACACACAGAATAGCAATGAAAAAGATGAAGATATTATCCGTTTTCATGATGCTGGGCCTGACAGTTTCAGCACAGACCGTCAGCGTTGACAACGTGACCCTCGGAGCCAACGAGACGTCGGAGGTGAACATTAAGTTAAGTGGTGGCAGCTCGTTTGTCGCTACCGGATTCATGATTGAGTTGCCAGCAGGGTTCACCTTTACAGGCGATGTCACCAGAGGTACAGACAGCCACGTCACGCGGACTTACCTGTTGAATGACCAGAAGACGAAGGTTGCCATCTATTCCAGTCAGAATATGGCTTTCGATGCTGGCACTATCGACTTGATGGGTCTAAAAGTGAAGGCTGGCAACAAGACTGGCACATTCCAAGGTAAGATCACGGGATTGGAGTTCGCGTCAAATTCTCTCTCATTGAGCAAGAAAGCAGACGTAACGTTTACGATTAAGGTAGGAGCAAGCGTTGTCCTAGGCGACGTGAACGGCGACGGGAGTGTGACTCCTGCCGACGCCATCATGATTCTATACCACTATTTCGGCGTGACACAGACGGGCTTCATCGAAGCTGCCGCAAACGTCAATGGTGACGGTAACATCAGCCCTGCTGATGCCATTGAGGTGCTCTACATGTACTTTGGGGCAGGCGGCAATACGGGCAGCAACAATACCCGCTCCTACCGCCCGATACAAGCGGATACAAAAGAGGCAGAATAAAATGAGTAAACCAGTGCTAGCTCCGACTAGAGGCTGGTACCAACAGGATACTTACCTCGTAGAGCAGCCAAATGGGGAGCGAGACTACGAGGAGGGTGAAAATGTCGGTGGTGGGGGTGATGATGGCTGCAACAATGAGTATGACCACGACGGCATGGCGGCGGTAGCGGCGCATCAGTCCTCCGCTGATTAGCCCCATACGGCCTAGAATGGCACAGACAACAGGCAGCTCGAAGATGACACCGATGACCAGACACATGGGTATGAGCGTATCGATGTAGGACTGCAGGGTGAGCATGTTCGTCACGTCGGTGCTTACCTGATAGGTGCCCAGGAACCGGACGGTAAGGGGGAAAATGATGAAGTAGCACACCAGCGTACCCAGCATGAACATGATGTATGCCGAGCCCACAATCCAGTGGGCGGCATGGCGCTCGTTGTCGTAGAGTCCGGGCGACACGAAGCGGAACAGCTGATAGAGCACATAGGGAGAGGCACAGAGCAGTCCGGCGTAGACAGCCGTCCGTATGTGGGTCATGAACTGCTCGGTCAGCCCGGTATTGACAAGGTGGATGCTGAACGGCGCAGCCCCCATCAGGCGGAAGGTGACAAAATCGCTTGTCGTAGGTGCCAGCACCACACGGAAGAGCCAGTCCTTCAGGCAGAAAGCAACCACGGCAAAAGCCACGACGACAACCAGCGAGCGGATAATCGTCCACCGCAACACGTCAAGATGCTCCCAGAAAGTGGCCGCCTGCTTGCTCATTTCTCATTTCCCATTCTCTTCTTCCTCAATCTCTTTCATGCCATCCTTGAAACTCTTCACGCCCTTACCCAGGCCTTTCATCAGCTCGGGTATTTTAGCGCCTCCGAAGAGCAGCAGCACGACAAGTGCAATGAGCAGTATTTCCTGGCCGCCAAGGCCGAAAAGAAGCAATGTCTGGAGTGAAATCATGTTGTTTTTATAGTTTTTGTTGTTAATAGATTCAGGTTTTCCTCTTCGCCAACCACCCAGATGATGTCGCCCTCCTGGAAACGGCGGGTGGGCTTGAAGGGGGAGAGGTTCTCCTTGCCTTCCTCCAGCCCTACCACCATGCAGTTGTAGAAGCGCCGCAGTCCGCTCTCCTCCAAGGTCTTGTCGATGAAGGGGCTGCCCTTTCCGATGATGAGCTGGCGCAGCTTCATCTCACGCTTCTCCAGTTCAGTGTCCTCTCCATATACCTCGCGCTCAATGGCCGACTGCAGCATGGCCAGCTGGACGTCGCTGCCAATGACCTGAATGCGGTCAAGGGGGAAGAGGATATCCTTGCCGTCGGGAATGTTCAGACGGTTTCCTCCACGTAGAATGCTGCTCACATGGACGCCATATTTGCGGCCGAGGTTCAGCTGCATGAGGGTCATACCTGCCCAGAGCGAATTTTGGGGAATGTCGAAGTCGGCGATGTGTATGTCGCGGTCCAACAGGCGTCCCTCGTAGAGCGGACGCTTCTTGCCGTGCACCTGTGCCTCAATGTCGCGCGAGCGTAAGTTGTTGATGAAGAGACGCTCCAGCAGGATGCTGCGGTGCTTGACACCGCGCGACATCACCATCAGCACCACGGCGACGACTCCCAGCGTGATGACAACAGCAGGGGCAAAGTGGAACAAGTGCTGGCAGACATAGAACACAAACGATGCGGCAATGACACCACGCACCAGCACAGTGAACAGCAGGGGAAGATGATTGCGGTTGCTCTCTGCCCACAGGGTTTTCCACTCCTCGCTGCGGTTTTTCTTCATCACCATAGCACGCAGGAATGGTGAACAGAGCACCACGGTGAGCAGTCCCGTAATGATTCTGGTCAGGGGGAGATGCAGGGAGAAAATGGTGAGATAACTAGGCAGCAGCCTGTCGAGAAACGGCCGGAAAATCATAAACATCAAGGCGATGACAGCCAAGGAGAGGATGCCGTAGACAATGGTGTTGACAGCCATCTGAAGCAGCAACTGGTGCCACTGGCTGCGTTCCGTGGTGTTCGGATGGCTCATCGACAAGTGGTTCAGTGACCTGATAATCTTTGAGGGCAAACGCGGCTCCAGGGCATTATAAACCGGCGTGGCAAGCCGTATCATGTAAGGTGTGAGAAAAGTTGTAATAACCGATACGGCCACCACCACCGGATAGAGGAAGTCGCTAATGACGCCCAAAGACAGGCCCAGCGAGGCAATGATGAACGAGAACTCACCAATCTGCGCCATGGAAAAGCCGCAGCGCATGGCACTCTTCAGGCTCTCGCCGCCCAGCATGAAGGAGAAAGATCCGAAGATGGACTGCCCGACCAGGATGGTCATCACCAGCAGGAAGATGGGCAGGGCATAATCGAAGATGATTTTAGGGTCGACCAGCATGCCCACGGACACGAAGAAGATGGCGCCGAAGAGGTTCTTCACCGGCTCCACCAGCTTCTCTATCCGCTCGGCCTCGATGGTCTCAGCCAGGATGCTGCCCATGATGAATGCGCCAAAGGCCGACGAGAAGCCCACCTTTGAAGAGAACACGGCCATGGCACAGCACATGCCCAGCGACACGATGAGCAGCACCTCGGCATTGATGAGTTTCCTCACCTTGCGGAGCAGCAGCGGAACGGCAAATATGCCCACCACCAGCCACAGTACAAGGAAGAATATAATCTTCAGCACCGAGCCTAGCATCTGCCCCCCGCCCACGCTTCCGCTGGCTATGGCACTCAGCATCACCATCATCACGATGGCCAGGATATCCTCCAGTATGAGTACGCTCATCACCAGTCCTGCAAACTGCTGCTGCCGCAAGCCCAGGTCATCGAACGCCTTATATATAATAGTTGTGGAACTCATGGCCAGCATGCCGCCCAGGAAGATGCAGTCCATCTTCGACCATCCGAAGAGCTGCCCCACCAGCATGCCCAGCATCGTCATGGAGAAGATGATGCTGACGGTGGAAATGATGGGCGAGGCACCCATCTTCAGAATCTTCTTGAAGGAGAAATCCAGACCCAGGGAGAACAGCAGGAACATCACGCCGATGTCGGCCCAGAGGTGGATATTCGACATGTCAACGACAGAGGCCGTATAGGGCATGTGCGGACTGACCAGGAATCCGGCAACGATATAGCCAAGTACCAGCGGCTGTTTCAGCCGCTTGAACAACAGCGTTACGACTCCTGCCACAACGAGAATCAGTGCCAGGTCTTGTATGAGTGCGGGGAGCTGAGCCACTTCTTACTTACTACTTATTATTTCCTACTTTTTCCTTCCTGCTATTTGCAGCATGCCGTCAGTTCGCATATCTTGACGACAACCAGCATGGCCTTTTCCATCGACTGAATGGGGACGAACTCGAAGGGGCCGTGGAAATTGAGTCCTCCGGCGAAAATATTGGGACAGGGCAGTCCCTTGAACGACAGCTGTGCGCCGTCAGTACCTCCCCTGATGGGCCTCACCTTCGGCGTTACGCCGGCTTCTTTCATGGCCCGCAGCACCAGATCAATGACATGCATGTTGTCGGGCTCAATCTTCTCCCTCATATTGTAGTACTGGTCGTTGATGTCGGCCACCACGGTGCCCTTGCCATATTTCTCGTTCATACGGTCGGCACATGCCTTGACAAAGCACTTGCGGGCCTCAAACTTCTGGCGGTCGTGGTCGCGTATGATGTAGCTCAGCTTGCCGAGTTCTGTATTAGTCTGCATGCCTGTCAGGTGGTAGAAGCCCTCGTAGCCCTCGGTGGTTTCCGGACGCTCGCCGGCAGGCAACATCTGTGCGAACTCAGCAGCCAGGACACTGGCATTCACCATCTTTCCCTTGGCATAGCCCGGATGCACGCTCACGCCCTTGATGGTAATCTTTGCTGAGGCAGCATTGAAGTTCTCATACTCCAGCTCGCCCAGGTCGCCGCCGTCCATGGTGTAGCCCCATTGGCAACCGAACTTCTCCACGTCGAAGTGATGGGCACCCATGCCTATCTCCTCGTCGGGGTTGAATGCCACGCGAATCTTTCCATGTTTCACTTCGGGATGCTGCTGCAGCCACACAATGGCCTGCACTATCTCGGCGATGCCGGCCTTGTCGTCGGCTCCGAGCAGTGTGTGCCCGTCGGTAACGATGAGGTCTTCACCCTGATGAGCCAGCAACTCAGGGAAAATGGCTGGCGAGAGCAGTATGCCCTCGGACAGCAGTATGTCGCCGCCGTCATAGTTGCTGACGATGCGCGGCTTGATGTTGGCTCCCGAGCAGTCGGGCGAGGTGTCGTAGTGGGAGATGAAACCGATGGTGGGCACGCTGTCCTCGACATTGGCGGGAAGAGTGGCGTAGATGTAGCCCTTCTCGTCCATCTCCACCTCCTGCAGTCCCTCGCGCTCCAGCTCTTCTTTCAGGTAGTTGGCGAAAAGCAGCTGCTTCGGAGTGCTGGGAACAGTCTGGCTCTCCTCTGCCGACTGCGTATCGAACTTTGTATAGTTCAGGAATCTTTCTGTGATGTTCATGATTGTATGTATTTGATGATTATTCTTTGCCGAATTTCTCGACGGCCTCATAGTAAGTGTCCAGGCTGCCGATGTCGAAGCGCCCTGCCGTCATAGGCCAGGCATGCATCGTGGTATGCTCCACCATGAAGTGGGCCAGATTGCCAGGTGCATCCTTGCCGCATCCGTTCTCCACAGAGTGGCGCACCAGGTCGAGGTCTTTCCGCAGGTAGATATAGAACGGTGGCACAGCCCAATGGCTCTTTGGCACCTGCGGTTTCTCCTCCATGCCCAGCACCCGGTGGTCAGCATCCAGCTCCACCACGCCTGTACGCTGCAGCTTGGCCACTTCCGGCTGCTCGTGGCACATGATGCATGAGGTGCCCTTCTCCTTGGCGAAGTCCACAAATTCCTGGAAGGAGAAGAACAGCAGGTTGTCAGCAGCCACTACCAACAGGTCGTCGTCGATGCGCCGTTTTTCCATGGCAAACAGCAGGTCACAGACGGCTCCGAGTCGTGTCTCGTTGGTTTCCGTACCGTCATCTACAATGGTGACGGGCTTTGTCCATGAATGGTTTTCGTTTTTCCATTCTTCGAAGATATGGGCAAAGCGGTGGTTGGTTATGATGATATGCTCGTCGATGTCGGCAATGCCGTCAATGTCGTCGAGCATTCGTCCCAAAATGGTGTTCTTGCCAATCTTCAGCAAAGGCTTGGGAAAGTTTCTGGTCAGCTCTCCCAACCGTGTGGCATATCCTGCGGCAATTACTATATTCTTCATCTCTGTTTCACGAATTTTAAATTACCCATCCCCTACCCTCTCCGGAAAAGAAAAATCCTCCCCTTCGAGAAGGTATGGAAGGACTTTAACTCATACAAACCTCGCTCCGTCGTCGGGCTTCACCCAGAACACCTGGAAAGTCTTCTCGTACTCTGGGAACTGGTTGAGATAGCGTTCTATTATCTTCTGCTCTATGTCGCTCTTGTATGCGGGATCGACCAATGCAATGCATGCGCCCTTGAAACCGGCACCTGAGAACCTGCCTCCCCATACGCCAGGCAGCTCTCTCATTATTTCATAGATGGCAATCAGTTCCGGACTGCCACACTCGTAGTTGTGGATGCTGCTTTCGCACGAGTCGAACGACAGCTTGCCAAACAGTTTTAGGTTGCCCGTCTCCCATGCCGTCACGCCCTGGCGTACACGGCGGTACTCGCTGTAGAAGTGCTCGGCGCGGCGGGCAAAGCGGGAGGGCATGGCAATGCGCGTCTTCTCAAACGTAGCTTTCGGAATATCTCTGAGGAAAGTCTTGTCGAAGGTCTTCAGCGGCTGGTCGGTATAGGCCAGCATGTTCCACGCAGCGGTCTTGCACTCGTACACCCTCAAATTGTAGTCGCTGTTCACCAAATTGCGGGTCAGACCAGAGAAGAATATGCCAATCTCAAACTCAGGCATCTCCTTGTTCTTCTTTATGATGCGGTAGTCGTTGGAGTCGCAGTCCAGGAACAGCAGGCCGTCCTTCTTGCCCAGAGCTATGCACGCCTGGTCCAGCAGTCCGTTGTTCAGCCCGATGTACTCCCGCTCAGCTTCTGAGGCAATCTTCACCACCTCAAAGGGCTGTAGGGTGATGTCGTTGGCCTTGGCCAGCGCCATGACATAGGCCACCAGCACTGCAGCACTGCTCGACAGGCCACCCACAGGCAGCGATCCCTGGATGACGCCCTCAATACCCCTCTTCAGCTCGAAGCGTTTCCGCAGGGCATATTTCGCACCACGGGCATAGTCGCCCCAGTGGTGCTCCTTCACCTGCGACGGCGTATTGACATGGAACTCCACGTCGCCCTCGAAAGTTCTCGATACCAGCTTGACCACGCTGTCTTCCCTGACATTAAACCACAAATCCACCCCTTTGTCGATGGCAAATCCTGTCACCAGTCCGTGCTGGTGGTCAACATGTGCTCCCAACGGACATACCCTGTAGGGAGAAAAAATATGATACTCGTAATTCATGGCTGCAAAGATAGTGAAAAGTTGGGAGTTAGGAGCCAGGAGAAAGGAGTTAGTTATCGTTAGTTAACCTTTTTTCACAGAGCGAGGGCAAAAAAAACTCCTAACTACTAACTCCTAACTCCCAACTTATTTGTACCTTTGCAGCCGAATTTCAACATCTATCATTTAATTATGGCTAAACAGAAACTTAAGAAGGTGCTCGTTTTAGGTTCGGGCGCGTTGAAAATCGGACAAGCAGGTGAATTTGACTATTCTGGCTCTCAAGCCCTTAAAGCCCTTCGCGAAGAAGGCATCAAGAGCGTACTTGTCAATCCCAACATCGCAACAATTCAGACTTCGGAAGGCATAGCCGACACGGTCTACTTCCAGCCCGTCACCCCCCACTTTGTCACAGAAATCATCAAAAAAGAGCGCCCCGACGGCATCCTGTTGGCCTTTGGTGGACAGACGGCCCTTAACTGCGGCACTGAGCTTTACCAAAAAGGCATTCTCAAGGAATACGGCGTCGAGGTGCTGGGCACTAGTGTTGAAGCCATTATGAATACTGAGGACCGCGACCTCTTCGTCAAGAAGCTGGCCGAGATTGAGCTGAAGGTTCCTGTCTCCCACGCTGTGGAAAACATGGACGACGCCTTGAAGGCTGCCCGCCAGATAGGCTTCCCCATCATGATTCGCTCAGCTTATGCCCTGGGCGGCCTGGGCAGCGGCATCTGCCCCGACGAGAAAGCTTTCATTGAACTGGCCGAGTCAGCATTCACCTTTGCACCCCAGATTCTTGTCGAGGAGAGCCTCAAAGGCTGGAAGGAGATAGAGTTTGAGTGCATCCGCGATGCCAACGACCACTGCTTCACCGTGGCCTCGATGGAGAATTTCGACCCTCTGGGCATCCATACGGGCGAGTCAATTGTCGTTGCTCCCACCTGCTCGCTCAAGCCTGAACAGGTGAAGATGCTGCAAGACCTTACCATCAAATGTGTACGCCATCTGAACATTGTGGGCGAGTGTAACATCCAGTTTGCCTTCAATGCCGAGACCAACGACTACCGAATTATCGAGATAAATGCACGCTTGAGCCGAAGCAGCGCACTGGCCTCAAAGGCAACAGGTTATCCTCTTGCCTTCGTTGCCGCTAAGATTGCTTTGGGCTACACCCTCGACCAAATCGGCGAGATGGGCACCACCTCCTCTGCTTACGTCGCTCCCTCGCTCGACTACATGATTTGCAAAATACCGCGCTGGGACCTGACGAAGTTCGTCGGCGTCAGCCGGCAGATAGGTTCCTCGATGAAGTCCGTGGGCGAGATTATGTCCATCGGTCGCTCCTTCGAAGAGATGATTCAGAAAGGTCTGCGCATGATTGGGCAAGGCATGCACGGATTTGTGGGCAACGACCACACGAAGTTCACCGACCTGGACGATGCCCTGCAGAACCCCACCGACCTGCGCATCTTCGCCATTGCCCAGGCACTGGAAGATGGCTACACCGTAGAGCGCATTGAAGAACTGACCAAGATTGACGTCTGGTTCCTGGAGCGCCTGAAGCACATCGTCGACCTTAAGCACCAGCTCCAGCAGTACGACCGTCTGGAAGACCTGCCCGACAACTTCCTCCTTGAAGTGAAGCGCTGTGGATTCTCCGACTTCCAGATTGCCCGTTTCGTGCTCAAGCCGCAGAACGGAAACATGGAGAAGGAAAACCTCGCCGTCCGCCAGTACCGCAAGGAACATGGCATACTCCCCTCCGTGAAGCGCATACCTACCGTGGCCAGCGAGCACCCCGAGCTGACCAACTACCTGTACTTCACCTATACCCATGTGCCTGCTTTCAGCAGCCAGGATGGAGAGCGGTACAAGCCTAAGCATGACATCAACTATTATAATAATGAGAAGTCTGTCGTAGTCCTCGGCTCCGGTGCCTACCGCATCGGCTCCAGCGTAGAGTTCGACTGGTGCTCTGTCAACGCCATCAACACAGCACGCAAGCTGGGCTACAAGAGCATCATGATTAACTATAATCCCGAAACCGTATCGACAGACTACGACATGTGCGACCGCCTCTACTTCGACGAGCTGTCGATGGAGCGTGTCCTCGATGTCATCGACCTGGAGCAGCCCAAGGGCGTCATCGTTTCCGTGGGCGGACAGATACCCAACAACCTGGCCATGAAGCTCTACCGGCAGGGTGTTCCCGTGCTCGGCACCAGCCCGGTGAACATCGACCGTGCCGAAAACCGCGACAAGTTCTCTGCCATGCTCGACAAGCTGGGCATCGACCAGCCGGCCTGGCGTGCGCTGACCAGCTTCGACGACGTGAAACAGTTTGTAGAGGAGGTGGGCTATCCCGTCCTCGTGCGCCCCAGCTATGTGCTCAGCGGCGCCGCCATGAACGTGTGCTACGACGACGAGGAGCTGCACCGCTGCCTCAACATGGCCACCGAGGTCAGCAAGGAGTTCCCCGGGGTCATCTCGAAGTTCATGACTGAGACCAAGGAGATAGAGTTCGACGCTGTGGCCGACAAGGGTGAAGTTGTGGAATATGCCATCAGCGAACATGTGGAGTATGCCGGCGTTCACAGCGGCGATGCCACAATGGTATTCCCCGCCCAGCACATCTACTACAGCACCATCCGGCAGATCAAGCACATCAGCCGTGCCATCGCTAAGGAGCTGAACATCAGCGGTCCCTTCAACATACAGTTCCTCGCCAAGAACCGCGAGGTGAAGGTCATCGAGTGCAATCTCCGCGCCAGCCGTTCCTTCCCCTTCGTCAGCAAGATTCTTAAGCGCAACTTCATCGAGACGGCCACGCGCATCATGCTCGATGCTCCCTACGAGCGTCCCGACCGTTCAGAGTTCGACATCGATCGTATCGGCGTGAAGGCCAGCCAGTTCTCCTTCGCCCGTCTGCAGAATGCCGACCCCGTGCTTGGTGTCGACATGAGCAGCACTGGTGAGGTGGGCTGTCTGGGCGACGACCTCAACGAGGCTTTGCTCAACGCCATGATAGCCACCGGCTATCGTCTGCCCAAGAAGTCGGTGCTCATCTCCTCTGGCGGCGCCAAAGGCAAGGTCAGCCTGCTCGAGCCTGCCCAGCAGCTCGTGAAGAAAGGCTACCAAGTCTTCGCCACTGCCGGCACCGCACAGTTCTTCTGCGACAACGGCGTGCCCGCCACCAAGGTCCTTTGGCCCGACGAAGAGGGTGAGAACAAAGTGACCGACATGATTGCCGAGCATAAGTTCGACCTCATCGTCAACGTGCCTAAGAACCATTCCAAGCGCGAGCTCACCAACGGATACCGCATCCGTCGCGGTGCCATCGACCACAACATCCCGCTCATCACCAACGTGCGTCTGGCCAAGGCTTTCATCGAGGCTTTCACCGCCATGAGCGAGAACGACATCAAGATCAAGAGCTGGCAGGAGTATAACAACTGATGACACAAGAGCAGGACATCCGAAATGCCGTCGACGTGCTACGCAAGGGTGGCGTCATCCTCTACCCCACCGACACCGTGTGGGGTATAGGCTGTGATGCCACCAATGCCGACGCCGTGGCCCGCGTCTATGCCATCAAGCAGCGCGACGACTCCAAGGCACTCATCTGCCTGGTAGACAGCGATGCCCGTCTGCAGCGTTATGTCAGACAGGTGCCCGACGTGGCCTGGCAGCTCATCGACTGTGTGGTGAAACCCACCACTCTGATTCTCGACGGAGCGGTCAACCTGGCGCCAAACCTTATCGCTGAAGATGGCAGCATCGGCATCCGCATCACGAAGGAGCCGTTCTCCCATGAGCTTTGCTACAGGTTCCAGCGTGCCATCGTCTCCACTTCTGCCAACATCAGCGGCGAGCCTGCCGCTCAGAACTATAAAGACATCGACCCGCGCATCATTGCGCAGGTCGATTATGTCTGCTGGTCACGCCGTCAGGAGCACAAGCCCCATCAGCCGTCGAGCATCATCAAGCTCGGCATGGGCGGCGAGGTGAAGATTCTACGATAGTCAGCCAATAGCAATAGTGTATTCCGACATGAACGAGCTGCCTGGCTGCAGGTGGTTCATGTAGCACTTTTCCTTGAACTCACCCTTCCATCCACGAGGGTCGCCCAGTCCATACCAGGGCTCTATGCACACGAAAGGAGCCTTTTTCTTGTATGGACTCCAGAAAGCAATGATGGGACACTTGTAGTCTACGGTCACAGCGGGCGAACCGTCAGGATTCAGCAGACAAGCCTGGTGTGTCTGGCAGTCATGAATCTTCACGCTGTCGTTGGCGAAGAAGGCATCATCGAACCGGATAAGCCCGTCATGAATCATGTCGAGGGGAATCTCGGTCATCTCGTGCGAGCCGTCAATGTAACTGCGGTAACCTTTCAGCGGCTGCTTGTTGTCCAGGCTGATGACACCGTTCAGGTCCTCATCCTCCTTACACCCAGGAGCCAGGAAGGCGGGATGTCCGCCTATCTGGAAGTAGATGTCGCGCGTGTCGGTGTTTTCCACATGCCAGACGACATGAATCTTGTTACCGTTCAGCCTATAGCTGACGGCCAGATTAAACTTGAAGGGATAGACCTTCAGCGTCTCCTCGGTCTCATGCAGGGCGAAGGTCACCTTGTGCTCGCCTTGGGCGATGAGTTTGAACTCGGTGTCGCGGGCAAAGCCGTGACGCGGCAGATGATATTCCTTGCCGTCGACAGTGTAGGTGTCGTCGTTGACACTACACACGATGGGGAAGAGGATGGGCGACCGGCGCGGCCATTTCTCGCCGCCATGCCACAGGTACTCACGGCCGTCGGCATCTTTGATACTTTGGAGCTCAGCTCCCAGCGAAGCCACCTGTACGGTGAGCTTGTCGTTCTTGATTTCTACCATAAGCAGATGAATTTAGGGGGTTAGTTTACACTTGATGAATTTGTTGATGCGTAGAGAGACGACGGGGTTAGCGTCGTAGCTTGAATCTGATGAAAAGACCCAGACACAGCCATGTGGCAGCGATTGCAATGAATAAGGCTAAGGCAGCCCTGCCATTAATTGCATGATCATCCAGCAACTTACAGCAGAGGCCAAGCAAGAGTGTTGCCACGGTACATAGTATGGATAATGCTTTCTTTCTGTTCATTGGTCTTCTCCTTTCTTCTTTTTGGGCAGACGGTGAGCCTTCCGCAGTGCTTCGGTGATGATCCACTGCAGCTGGCCGTTGGTCGAGCGGAACTCATCCGCTGCCCAGGCCTCGATGGCGTCCATCGTGTCGCTGTCGACACGCAGGACAAAGCTCTTCGCCTTCTTTTCCGACATAATATTTCTATTTAAGACATAATAACGTGGTGGCTAAGACAGAGTAACTTATTTATAGACAGAGTAACAGGGGGAAAGACAGAGTAACATAATAACAGAGTAACAGGGGGAAAGACAGAGTAACAGAGTAACAGAGTAACAGGATAAAGACAGAGTAACATAATAACAGAGTAACTGGAGAAAGACAGAGTAACATAATAACAGAGTAACTGGTTGAAGACAGAGTAACAGAGTAACATAGTAACAGGGGAAAGACAGAGTAACAAAGTAACAGAGTAACAGGATAAAGACAGAGTAACATAATAACAGAGTAACTGGAAAAAGACAGGGTAACAGAGGAACAGGGTAACTGGGTTGAAGACGAAGTAATAGCGTAATTGGGCAGCATATTAATGACGCGGTAAGAGGGTAATATAGAAGAGGTATTATACGT
>JAILFU010000161.1 GCA_024697405.1 Prevotella sp. | reverse complement strand
AAATCTTTTAAAGTGTAAGCATATGCATATTACAGTTGCCGGTTGAATTCGCGGACAGTTTAAGAACGTTAAATACGTTAAATCTTCATGTTTGGAGGACACCTAAGAATACCTAGCGTCACTTCTCTACCGTTTAATATGTAAGTTATTGATTATCAGTATTTAAAACATTCGAGAATTGTTCCGGTCTGACGTCCGTGACCATACCCAACTCCGTGACTTCCATTGACAAATATGCTTTCAGGAATTGTTCCGGTCTGACGTCCGTGATCATACCCAACTCCGTGACTTCCATTAACAAATATGCTTTCTATGGTTGTTACGGCCTGACCTCCGTGACCATACCCAACTCCGTGATTTCTATAGGCAGTTATGCTTTCGGAAACTGTTACGGCCTGACCTCCGTGACCATACCCAACTCCGTGACTTCCATCTATGATTTCGCATTCCAATGCTGTTACAGTCTGACAACTATCACAATAGGGAGTGGCGTAAGAGAGATCTATGGTAAAGCTTTCGCTTCTTGTGCCGAGCTGCCCGACGTTTATTGCTATGCAGAAAATGTACCAACCACAAACAGTAATGTTTTCGAAGATTCCTACATTGAATACGCTACACTACACGTGCCAGAATCGGCTATTAAGGCTTATAGAACTACTAAACCTTGGAGCAATTTTGGGAAAATTGTGAGCTTGGGTGGTGGTTCGACACCTCCAACTCCAGAAGTGAAGAAATGTGCAATGCCAACTATTAGCTTCAGCGATGGTAAGCTGCGCTTCAACTGTGAGACAGAAGGGGCTGAGTTCGTAACGAACATCACTGATGCCGACATCAAACAGCATTATGAAGCGGCAATATCACTCACTGCCACCTACAATATCAGCGTCTATGCCACCAAGTCCGGCTATGAGAACTCTGACATAGCCAAGGCTACACTCTGCTGGATTGACGTTGAGCCAAGGACTGAGGGCATTGAGAATACAGGTATAGCCACCGTTCGTGCCCAGGCTGTACTGATTCAAGGCAATAGTAACACGCTAAACATCACTGGTGTTACTGAGGGAACTCCCATTAGTGTATATGACGTAACGGGTAAATTAGTCGGTGTTGCTAAAGCATCGACAGGAACTACCTCTATTGGCACAACGTTATGCAGTGGCCAAATCGGTATAGTAAAGATCGGCGAAAAAATTGTGAAAGTCTCTATGAAGTAGTAAATCGGTCTATAGAAAAATGTGGGGGGGCTGTGCTGAATCAGGTAGTCATTTTCCTCCAATTTGTTAATTATTTTCGCATCAATAGGAAACTAAAAAAAACACCTCAAAACGCCCTAAAAACGGGGGTTGGAGTTTAGGTAGGGTAAACTAGAGGTTTACCGTAACTAAACCCTGGGTTTACCCTACTTAAACCCAGGGTTTGCCCGGAGCAAAGTTTCAGAGGGTTTTGGAGGCGTTTTGAGTGTAAATATATTTCGTAATTTGCAACGCCGCCATGCCGCCATTGACTTCTTAGAGATACTATAAAAATATAAATTGGGTATTATAACTTATGAAATACTTTTTTTAATAACTCTATAGAAACTGATGGCGGCATGGCGGCATCAAAAGATCTCAGGACTGTGAATAAGCTCGATTTCTGACGGTGTATGTTCACGTACATAGTAGCCACGTTTCCAGTCATGCCCCTTCCGCGACTTCTCGAACCCTAACCTCGTCATGATGGCGCCGAGGCGGCGGGGATCGGGATTCTTCTTCAGGTTGCCGTACATCGAGATTTTGGCGGCAATCTCGGCCAGCGTCAGGAACTTGGCACCGGCGTCGGTCATGCGGGCCGGCGAGTAGTAGATGGGGACCAGCTGCTCCTCGTTGGTGGGTATCATGAAGTTGTCGACGTGCTGCTCGAGGACGCGGATGTCGTCGAGGTCGAACCAGTAGTTGTAGCCGTTGCGCAGCAGGTAGAGAGCCTGTGCGAACATGCCGTCGTAGGGCAGTGTGTGGTGGAAGGGCGAGTCGATGCTGGCCACGTGGAAGGGCAGCCAGCGGCGGTTGCCGGTCTGGTCGGTCAGGAACTCCTGCTTGTTGCCCGACGCGGCGTAGGTGGCCACGCGCACGCGCTTCTCCTTGTGGCGGCCGAAGGGGGCGCGCACGTCGACGTTCGAGGTGGTGATCATCGACTTGAGCTTGTTCAGCTGGCGGTCGGTCAGCTTGTCGAGCTCGTCGATGTTGACCAGTCCATACTCGGCGGCGCGCAGCTGCTCGTCCTTGTCGAGCCGCTCTATGTCGACGTTGTCGGTGGCGTAGGCGGCGAGCTGCGGCGGCAGCAGGCGGTTGATCCAGGTGCTCTTGTAGATGCCCTGTCGGCCGACGAGCACGATGACCTGGTGGTTGACGATGGCGTCGTCGGTCCATCCCGCCACCATGGCCACGAACCACTTGGGGAAGCACTGTCGCCACAGCTCGTCCTCCTCGGGGGTAGCCATGTGTACCATCGCGGCGGCCTGGCCTATGTAGTCGGGCATGTCGGGCGTCCATGCTGCCCGCGAGAGCACGTAGTCGCGCAGGGGGTTCACCTCGGGCACGACGCTCGAGTTGAGCACCGTGTGGAACAGCTTCTCGGTCAGGTTGGTGTCCGACTCGGCGCAGCATGCCATGTAGAGGTCGTTCTCGTCGCGCTCCTTCAGCTCGTGCCACTGGCCGTCGTCCGCCTGCTGGCGCGTCTTCTGGGTGAGCACGTCGTACTGCAGCTTCTTGTCCTTCAGGAACGCGGCTATGATCTCGGTCTTCACCGCCGTCTGCGACCGCCGGGGCATCCACACGCCGAACTCGTCGGAGGCCGTCTTGTAGCAGCTGTGGAGCACGTCCGACGGGCGGCCGTCCATCTGACCTAAGTACTGGTCGTCGAGGGCCTTGGCGGCCTCTTCCTCGTCGACGCCGCGGCGGTTGAGGATGAAGGCCACGCGCATCACGAAGTTGTGACGGTTGCCCTTGGCGAAGCAGATGCCCTGCTCCTCCACCATCCTGACGGCCCGCTCCAAGTGGTCGCCCAAGGGCACGCTGACGGGGTTGCCCTGCTTGTCGACGGCGTGGCGGGGCGTCCGCATCCTGATGAGCTTGCCGTCCTCGCCGATGCCCAGTTCCTCGCGCGTCAGGAGGAACGGGCGCGCATCGGGGCGGTAGACGGCCAGGGGGTCGTGGCCCAGCCCGGCCATGCGGTTCACGTTCTTGCACTCCTTGTCCATCTCGTGGCCGCACCAGACGGCGTACTGGTTGGCTATGCGGCTGTAGGCGCGGGTGTAGATCTGCTCGGCCCGTTTCGGGTCGGCGACCATGTCGATGGTGATGCCCTCGGGCAGCTGGAAGGGCACCACGATGTGGTAGCCCAGGCCCGAGATGCTCTCGTAGCACAGGCGGGCGTGGTAGGAGGTGCGCATGAGGGTCTTCACCCGCTCCAGCTCGTCGGCGGGCAGCCGCTCGTCGGGGGCCTTCGCGTCGAAGTCGATGAGCACCTGGTAGTGGCACTCGCGGCAGCTGTCCTTGTCCTTGCCGCCCTCCATGCGGAAGCTGACGGCCACCTGGGGCGTCGACTCCTTCACGTCCTTGGCCGCCTTCTCGCGGCCCTGTGCCGTCAGGTCGCGGTATAGCCGGGTGCTGCGCTCCAGCTCCCTGTCGTGCAGGATGATGTCAATCACTTGCTCCGGGCTGACGTCCAGAGCCTCCTTGCTGTTGAATGTCTTGAATAGTTCCATAGTCTGTATTGTTTGCGGTTCATATCTTTTCGTGTGCAAAGATACGAATAAAATTTGGGATTTACCCCCTACGCACCCCCTACGCGTAGGGGGTACGCTTTGTTGTAACTCGCTGAATATCAGCAAACAATAGCTTCAATTTTTCTCTGAATTCAAGTGACTTGCGCTGGTTCATGGCTAAATTGTAGTCGTTTCTCAGGTTCTTCTTGTCCCAGAGTTCGCCGAATGTCTTCCACTTGTCCCTGATGCCCAGTCGCTTCGACATGTCGTATGCCAGTATGGCCAGTTCGGTGCGCGACAGGTCGATGGGCTGGTAGTGCTCGTCGATGTAGCCCGCCTGCTGCAGCCGCTGCCACATCAGTATGGCCTTCGGTGTGCTCAGCTTCGGTGGCAGTACACCTGTCTCCTGCTGGTCCCTCATGTTGGCGGCCGACTGTGCCGCCTTCTGTTCAGCGCGCATGAGGTCAGCAATCTCCTGCAGATGTCTCTGATGTTCCAATGCTTCAGCCTGCGCGAGTTTCTCTAACGCTGCATGGTAAGCCTCCATGTAGTCATTATAGAACTTCAGCCCGTTGGCCAGGTTAGCCAGTTCAATTCTGGCAATGGCCGGCCCGCCATGAGCCAGATAATGCTCGGCTGCATCGTCCATCACCTTGTGGGCGATGGAGGATCCCCCAGGGGGAATACCTCGTGACAGCTGCTGACTGGCCATAGCGGATGACGTGAGTTTTGGGGTGACGGTTCGTTGAAATCTCCATTTACTTTTGCTTAGTCCTTCGCCTTTATTTATCCTTTCATTTTTTCAGGCGCGAATTAACGAGCAAAGGTAGGGCGTTTTTCCGACAATAAAGAAAGAAATGCATGAAATGATGCAAGCACCCCCGATTTCTTGATATAGATTAACCCCGATAATTTGCGTATGTCGCGATTTTTTTTGTAACTTTGTAGGGTAAATACAAAACATCTGATACTATGGAAAACACACATTTTAAAGTCTCTCAGTACGTCTGTGCGGTGCTGCTCATTGTGAGCAGCATCGCGCTCGTGGCGTATCAGGTCATCGAGATTGATGACGTGGCCGCCGGTCTGCTCTACTACGTCGCACAGTCATTCCTCCTCGCCGGCTCCATCTTTGGCCTCGACCAGTACATCCGGATCATTAACAAGCATTACCATGAACACACAAATAAATAATGTCCGTTTATCGCCTCACTTTCTTCTGAACGAGTTCCTTAACTTGGGCAAGTACTCACAGAACATTCCATCGATGCAAGAGGTGGTAAACATGACCTACGGCTGTCACCTGCTACTGGAACCAGCCCGTAACGAGGTAGGTCCCATCATCATTAATTCGGGCTTCCGTAATGAGGCTGTGAACCGCAAGGTGGGTGGTGTCCGCAACTCGCAGCACCTGCTGGGCCAGGCTGCCGACATCCGTCTGAAAGACCCTGGGCAGTTCCCAAAGCTGGTTGAGTTCTTGAAGGCCAGCCCCTATACCGACCAGCTGCTGACCGGCAATGGCTGGCTTCACGTCTCATGGAACCCCTTCGCCCAGCCCAGACACTTCGTCAGGATAGGGTATTATACTTAATTCAAGTTTCCCAAGCTTCGCAAAAGACGGCCTGCGCTCGACCTATGGGGCCGTCGAGCTAAACCTTCCTTCTGTGTACTTTTTGCGAAAAAAGTTACCAAAATGTTTGGTGGTTTCAGATATTTTTTCTCCGTGTGGTGATAAGTTCCTAAAGCCTCACAAGTCCTCTTCGTCCTCTATTTCTGGGGTGTAGTCTCTCCATTTTACATCAGAAGTGTATAAGGCAGAAATTCTTACAAGCCTATCGAACAAGTCATAT
>JAILFU010000019.1 GCA_024697405.1 Prevotella sp. | reverse complement strand
GGGCAAGTTCATGACCGACGGCGTGTGGTGGTTCTTCCTCTTCTGGGCACCCGCCTATTTCTCCGATCAGTATGGCTATACCTCCGACTCCACGATGGGTATCCTGCTCATCTTCACCCTCTACCTCATCGTCACCGTCCTATCCATCGGTGGTGGCTACCTGCCCAAGTATTTCGTTGAAAAGCGTGGCATGAATCCCTACTTGGGACGTATGCGTGCCATGCTCATCTTCGCCTGCTTCCCCGTCCTCGGACTCCTGGCACAGCCCCTCGGCACCTTGAGTGCCTGGTGGCCCGCCATCCTCATCGGCCTGCTCGGGGCCGGGCATCAGGCGTGGTCAGCCAACCTCTTCTCGACCATTGGTGACATGTTCCCCAAGTCCACCATCGGCACCATCGTCGGCCTCGGCACGATGACAGGCGGCTTCGGCTCTATGGCCATCAACATGGGGTCCGGTGAGTTCTTCACCTGGGCTGCCGCTCAGGGCAGTGCCTTCTCCTTCTTCGGTTTCGAAGGAAAGCCTGCTGCCTACATGGTAGTGTTCTGCATCTGTGCCGTAGCCTACCTCATCGGCTGGGTCATCATGAAGACCCTCGTCCCGAAGTACAAGCCCATTGTAGTGGGGTAATCCACAAAACCAAAAGCGGCCCGCATTTACAAAATGCGGGCCGCTTTTGGTTTTGTGGGAACACTAATCAGCGTTCTCGAACTTGCGGATTTTGCCGAGATAATACTGGCGGACGTCAGCCCAGCGGTAGTAGGGACCTGTGACGGGTTGGCCGGGCATGGACACCTCGCGCTCGTTGAGCAGTGCCTTCACCAGGATGTCCCCCTCCTTGCCTTTCTTCGGACGGTAGAAGATGAGCTGCACATTGCAGGCCATGGGGAAGATGCGGTAGTTGCGCCATACGTTGTCGAGCGTGTCGAGGTTCTCGACCCTGGCACCACACTGGCCTAACTCCAAGAGGCAGGCAAGGGGCATGACGCACACCTCGTGGCCGAAGCGGAGCGTGGCCTGGGGAGTCTTAGCGGTCGGGGATTGCAAATCCCCTCCAACTGAGAGAGGCACGATGGTGTCGGTAGTCTCGATGATGTTCTTCAGCAGGTTGAGCTGGCTGAAGGGCATGACGCTGCCCGTCTGGGGGGCTGGTCCGTAGTCGAGGTACCACCCGATGTTGCGCTGCTTCCACTGGTTGTACACCTCATCATCGGTGAAGAGCGAGTACAGCTCAATGTCGGTGTCGTGGCTCTGCATGTTGGCAGCCACCTCGAAGAGCTGGCGCATGAGTGCCCCGGCGCGGATTTCGTCGTAGACATACTGCTGGTCGTTGAACAGCACCTTCATCAGACGTTCGGGGTTGGTCAGCTTCTTGTTGTACTCGTTGCGCAGTTTGCTGGCGCTGCGTCCCTTCTTGCGAACCTCACCTTCCCAGGGCTGGTTGAGGTAATACTGGAACGACTCGCTGACGTCGTTGTGGATACGGGCGGTGGGATTGGCGGCTGCCAGTTCCTCGCACTCGGCTTCCATTGACAGGATGCAGCGGATGACGACAGTGGAGCGGGCATCGATGGGTACGTTCTTGGCCTTGAAGATTTCGGGGAAGTTCTTGGCCATGCGGCTGCCGATGCCGTGGTGCTGGCGCTCGCCAACAGTGGTGAGTTCGCCCAGACGCTTGATGGTGGTGGGATAGAAAGCCTCCAATTTCTGCAGCACGGCTTTTCCCTCGGGGGTCAGTTTGCCAGCTGCATCAGCGTCGCGCATGGTGTTCAGCGGACTGGTGTAGTCGCCTTCACTGATGAGCCAGCGCGAGCCGTGACGACCGTAGTGGCTCATGTAGAACGGCTCGTAGTCCTTGGGGGCTGCTGTGAGCGGTGTGGTGGGCAGGTAGCGGTCGTAGTCAAGGTAGTTGGAGCCAGAGAGGTAACGGTTGGCTTTGATTTCCTCTTGGGCGGTTTGGGCTTCAGCAGTGCCGCAGCACAGCAGACAGAGGGCGATTACAGATGTTCTCATAGTCCTAATTTCTTGCGGATGTTGGCGGGGATGGCGTTCTTGTTGATGAGGAAGTCCATGGTGTTGGCGGCGATGAAGGTCTTGGTCATGTACCATGTGCCTTTAAATTCGCCCGTCTCGCCCCATGAGTTCTTTACCATGTAATACTCCTTGCCGGCCTGGTCCTTGGCCACGCCGTAGATGAGCATGCCGTGGTCGTCGGTCAGTTCCCAGTTGTCGAAGCGCTCCTGGCGCATCTCCTGAGTGGCAGTCACCTCGGGAACCTTGTAGCCTAAGGAGTCGATGATGCTGCGACGCTTCTCGGCGGTTAGTTTCAGCCATCTGGCCATGTCGCTGCCTGCGAGGCTCTCGGTCTTCTTGGTGTCGACAGCGTAGGCCAGTCCCTGACGGGTGAAGCCGGGCTCGCTGACATCGCCGCCCCAAGCTACGGTATAGCCTTGCTCAATGGCATTGTCGATGACCTGCATCATCTCTTCCATCGGCAGGTTGTAGCTCAGCGGGAAACGCCAGTTGTCCTGCACCTCGACAGCAAAAGCCGTGTAGAAGGGGTGATGGGTATAACTGGTGACAGAGACATAGTCGTCGAGGTTGATGCCGAGTGATTTGACGAACGACTTCGGAGTGTACTCCTTGCCCTCGAAGGTGAACTTCTCCGGGCACTTGCCGAGGTAGGCATCGAGGATGCCCTGCAGGCCGACCTTCCACTGGTTGGAAATCTTCTTGGCGTCGCTCTTGGCAATGGCTGCCACGTAAGGCTCCAGCAGAGAGAAGAACTCGTTGAAGTTGTTCAGTGAGTCGCCGTACAGCGAGCCAGGGAAGGGCATGGCGTCCTCGGGGCAGATGCCGTGGGTCTTGAGTGTGGCCAGCACGTCTTCGGAGGAGCCACCTTGTGCAAACTGGCAGTCACCGTGGTAGCGTACCACCTGGATGGCGCGCTCCAAATAGGTCTTGTTGGCTACGAACGATTCGCAGAGGTCGTAGGTCTTGCCGGTGGCCTTCAGAATTTCGGCCTCGAAGAACGAGAGGGTGGAGTAGTCCCAGCAGGTGCCAGAACGGTTCTGATCCTTAACGGAGGTGATGGGGTTCTCCTTGATGGTGGTAAATACTGGCTTGTTCTGGTCTTTGGCAGGAGCCTTCTTCTTGGCTGCGCTGGCACTGACGGCCACCATAGCCATGAGTGCGAAAGTTAGAATCTTTTTCATTGTTATTGTTTTTTGACGTTATGACGTTATTACGAGTTGTTGCTGGCCATAAAGGCTTCGAGCTCGGCGGGGTGGTAGGGTATACGCTTCGAGCCGAGGAAACGGCAGCCATCGTTGGTGATTAGCAGGTCGTCCTCGATGCGGATGCCACCGAAATCCTTGTAGGTGTCGAGCTTGTCGAAGCACAGGAACTCGGCACAGTGGCCTTCCTTGCGCCACAGGTCGATGAGGTGGGGGATGAAGTAGATGCCCGGCTCGTCGGTAACCACGAACCCCGGCTCTAACTTGCGGCCCATGCGCAGACAGTTGGTGCCGAACTGCTCGAGGTTGGGACGTGTCTCGTCGTCGAAGCCGACGTAGATTTGTCCGAGTCCTTCCATGTCGTGAACGTCCATACCCATCATGTGACCCAGTCCGTGGGGCAGGAACATGGCGTGGGCACCAGCGCGGACGGCCTCTTCCGTGTCGCCCTTCATGAGTCCCAACTCCTTCAGCCGTTCTGTCATCAGCCGACAGACCGCGAAATGGACGTCCTGATACTTCACCCCAGGTTTTGCCACCTCGAG
>JAILFU010000125.1 GCA_024697405.1 Prevotella sp. | reverse complement strand
AGGCAACAATATAGCAGTTGACCTGAATTTGTTTTTTCCGGCTACCGCCGGAGAGCAAGCCGGATGGCACTCCCCTCCCTTCAAGGGGAGGGGTAGGGGTGGGGTCTGTAACTTTTTTCGCCGAGAAGAACAAACGATAAGAGATTCGTTGAGGATATTAGAGACCCCACCCCTGCCCCTCCCCTTGAAGGGAGGGGAAAGGCTACGGGTAGGCGACCGCAGGTCGGGAATGTGGCTACCGCCGGAGAAGGATTCCTGGGTCAACTGCTATATCATTGCCAAAATTTAATTTACTAATATTTTAAAAAAATGGAAACAAGAATTCTAAGAGTAGTGAAGTGCGGAGAACTTTTCTCCGTGAAGAGTGAGAAGAGCGAGAACGGCCAGCTCGACAAGCGCATCCTGGTGCTCCAGGAGCTGGGCGGCAAGTATGCAGACCAGTTTTGCGCCACGCTGCTGGGCAACGCAGCCGCGCTAGTGTTCTATGAAAACGAGATCGTAGTCTGCACCCTCAGGTTCGCCGTGAGAGACTACAACGGGCAGACCTATCAGGACATCACCGTCACCGACATCTGTAAAAAGTGACGTGAGCTGCTTCTACTGATGACGAATCCCTGTGTCTTACAAAATTGGATTGACAACAATAAACAAAAAGTTAAACTTAAAGGTAAACAAAAGATGAAAACAACAAACAAGAGAGACGTTACGCTGGACGGTATGCTGACCGTCGGCAAGTTGGAGAACGGACTGCGCTGGGCCGACTTCGAGTGCTGCGAGGAAGCAGAGGTGGAGGCCTTCTTCGGACGCTTCAGGGTGCAGGGCATGCACGACGGCAACCTCTACATGGAGCAGCTCCCCAAGCGAGTGAGGAGAAAGCCCATGTTCCGTCAGGACAACAGCTCGCTGTCGCTGGGCAGAAACGGCTACTACTACTTCGTGTTCACCCTGCCCGAGGACCAGCTGGCAGAGCTGCCCGGCAAACTAGTGAGCGAGGCCAACGAGGCCGCCGCAAAGGTCATCCGTAGCATCTGGAGTGAAGAATAAACGTGAAATAATCGCAAGGAAGACATGACAAGACCAAGCTATTACAACAACGTGAGAGACCGCAGGGCGAAGACGCTCACCCCTGCGGCGCTCTCCAGCATGCAGACGTCGGCGCTCACCGTCAGTGCAATGGACGAGATACGCCGTCTGCAGAAGGCGCAGCAGGACACACGTCCGGGCAAGGAGATGCTGAGCGTAGTAACCTGGGGAGCCAGATTCAAGGAGGGCGAGCCTCGCGGCATAGAGGGCGCCCGGCCGACAGGACTCTTCTTCATCGACTGCGACCACCTGAAGGAAGACCCCAGAGCGGTGTATGAGCGGCTGATGACTGCCGCCAGCATCAAGGACGAGGGGCGGAGGAAGATGGTGGCCGACGTGATGAAGCAGCACACGAAGGGTGCCCACGTGACACCCAGCGGCCAGGGGCTGCGCATCATACTGACAAAGCTCCTGCCCGACCAGGACAACGGGGCCAACATAGAGGCCTTCAGGAAGATGATGGCCGACGACCCCGCAGCCGAAACGGTGGACACGAAGGTGAAGGACATAGGGCACCCCAGCTTCGTGCCGAGTGCTGACTACTGGCTCTGTTTCGACAACAGCATCTTGAGCGAGGATGAGCATGCGGAGGAGGCTGAAAAGACGGCCGACACACCGACCGCCTCAAACGCCTCAAACGCCTCAAGCGTCTTTGAAGAAACCGCCATATCGGCACAGCAGGAAGACGAGCGGCAAGGCGACTATCGCCGCCACTTCAGCTACGACGCCGAGGGCTATCCCAAAGGCACCAACGGCAAGCGGCTGCAGACGGAGTATCGGGGACACGCCCTGACGGAGATACGCGACAACATCGTGACGCTGGCAGGAGGAAAGCCCGGCGAGGGCGACCGCAACACCAGGACGTACAAGGTGCTCTCGGCAATGGCACCCATCACCGACTACCAGTTTGAAGTCCTCTGCACGCTCATACCCTACTGGGGACTCTCGTGGGAAGAGGCAGAGAGCATAGCACGCAGCGCCGCCAAGCGGAGACCGTCGGAGAATCTCCCCTGGCTGCTGTGGAAGGTGCTGCGCGAGATGGGCATCGACGACATCTCGATGCAGGTCGACGAGGACGACGAACAGGCCGGGCAGCAGGAGCTGTATGACGCGGAGGAAGAGCAGACAGGGCTGGGAATGCCGCCGCTGGCTCCCGTCTTCAAGCAATGGGTCAGCCGCGCACCGAAGGACTATGCGGAGATGATCTACTTCACCGTGCTCTTCTGCATGGCCTGCCTGGCCTCGAAGCTGAGGGCACGCTACCTCGACGGACGCATACACTCGCCGTCGTTCTTCGTCACAGTAGAGGGCACGTCGGGAAGCGGAAAGTCGTGGGTGGTCGACGTGTGCGACATGCTGCTCGAACCAATGGCCGAAGACGATGCCAAAGGGCAGGAGAAGCAGATGGAATATGAGCGGGAGCTGCGACGATGCCGCAACAAGGCCAAGCAGCCCGAAGACCCGCTCGTCATACAGCGCATACTCCCGCCCACCATCTCCGTGACCGCCTTCCTCAAGCAGAACTTCCAGAACAAAGGACTGCACAGCGTGACCATCGCCCCCGAGGTGGACACTATGGTGAAGCAATACAGCAGAGGAGCGTGGGGACAGCTCTCCGACATCTACCGGCTGGCCTACGAGAATCAGGTGGTGTCGCAGAAGTTCATGTCGGAAAACAGCTTCTCGGGCAGCGCAAAATGTTACTACAACCTGCTGGTGACGGGCACGCCGAAAAGCATGGGCCGGTTCCTCAGAAACGTAGAGGACGGACTGGTGAGCCGCACCATACCCGTCGTGCTGCCCGACCAGTTCGGAGCACCCAACCCCCAATGGCGACCTTGGACGGCACTCCAGCGAAAGGTCATCGGCGACACCGTGAGAAGTGTCTATCACGCCCTGTCGATGGACGAGGAGGGACACGTGGCCGAGGAACGTCTGCTGAAGCTGGACTGGCTGAACGCCGCACTCGACGGATGGCTGGAGGAACAACGGCTGAAGGCCATCAAGGAAATGTCGCGCTCGCGCGACCAATACCGCCGACGAGCCGCCAACGACGGATTCAGAGCCGGAATGGTGGTCTTCTGGCTGCTGGGCGGAAAGTCTACGCCCGAAGTGAGGCGAAAGACGATAGCAAACGCCATCTACGTGGCAACCTACGCCCTGGAGTCGCTCATCGCAAAATACGGTCAGGAGACAGAAGAGGTGCTGCAAGACAAAAATCAGAGAAAGCCGAAGAGCCTCATACTCTATGACATGATGCCCGACATGTTCACACGCGAACAGCTGAAGCGGAAGATGGAAGAGCTCAAAGTGCTGACGAAACTGCGCGACGTGGTGTGGCGATGGGCAAAATCCAACCTCATAGAGGTGCTGCCCGACGGAAGGCTCAAAAAAGCACATACAGAAGGAGGAAAATAAACACGCGTTAACAAAATTTAGACAGCCTCTTACACTCTTTAACAAAAAAACTTTTGTATCTTTGCACCATCTTAATACACTACAACTATGAATAGAACAATCAAAAACTTAGGAATGCGCGCCGCATTGACTGGCACCCCAGTTGTGGAAGGAGGACTTTGAGAGTGGCAGTATGCCGGAAGGATGGAAGCAAATGAGAGATGACGGTGAAATATCTGCGTGGAGCATTGGGAAAGGTTCTTCAGGTCATGGGTATTGATGACCTTCAGCCGGAATAGCTGCATGAAATCCGCAAAACAGCCCCTCCTTTGAGCCAAATATAGGCTCTGGGAGGGGCTTTAAATCATAAAAAAAAAGATTTTTTGAAAAAAGAAGAGAAAAAGTTTTCTTATCCCACTGAAAATGAGTATCTTTGCAGTCCGAAATAAAAACCACTAAAAAATAAGGAGAAAAAACACTATGACAAAAGCAGAAATTGTCAATTCCATTTCAGCACGCACAGGCGTAGCAAAACCCGATGTGCTGGCTACTGTTGAGGCGCTCATGGAGGAAATCAGGACAAGCCTCGCCGTGAAGAAAGAAAACGTTTACCTGCGTGGATTCGGCAGCTTCATCGTGAAGCATCGCGCCCAGAAGACTGCCCGCAACATCTCAAAGAACACGACGCTGGTCATCGAGGCTCACGACTTGCCCGCTTTCAAGCCCTGCAAGAGCTTCATCGAGAAGATGGTCAACGGCGAGTAGGGAATAGGCCCCCTAAAGTCAGCTTTCAAGCCGCACATTCATCATTGTTATCAAATTAATACATTCAATTATGCCAAACGGAAAGAAAAAGAAGGGCCACAAGATGGCCACGCACAAGCGCAAGAAGCGTCTGCGCAAGAACCGCCACAAGAGCAAGTAAGCGGCGGCTACACAAAATGAATGAAAGGAGCAACACCCCGTTTGCACAGTATTCTGGCACGGGCGGCTCCTTTTCTTTGTCTTATCACTCTGCAGCCAGCTGATGGCTGCCGAGAAGAAAAAAGTTCATCACTCAAGAAAGAAACATGACAAGCGAAGTTATCATCGATGTACAGCCGAAGGAGATTTCCATCGCCCTGCTAGAAGACAAGAGCCTGGTGGAATATCAGAACGAGCCGCGCGAGGCCTCGTTCGCCGTCGGAAACATTTACCTGGGCCGCGTGCGAAAGCTCATGCCCGGGCTGAACGCTTGTTTTGTCGATGTGGGAAGCGAGAAAGACGCCTTTCTGCACTATCTTGACATGGGACTTCAATTCAGCTCTTTCGAGAAATACCTCAAACAGGTAACCAGCGACCGTAAGAAACTCTATCCCATCGAGAAAGCTACCCATCTGCCAGACCTGCCCAAAGAAGGAAGCGTACAGAACTTCCTCAAGGTGGGACAGGAAATCATGGTCCAGGTGGTGAAAGAACCCATCAACACCAAAGGCCCCCGAGTGACCTGCGACCTCAGCTTTGCCGGGCGCTACATGGTGCTCATACCCTTTGGCGACAAGGTCTCGGTGAGCAGCAAGATCAAGAAGGGCGAAGAGCGCTCCCGCCTGAAGCAACTGGTGCAAAGCATGAAGCCGAAGAACTTTGGCGTCATCGTGCGAACGGTAGCCGAGGGAAAGCGTGCCGCCGAACTGGATCAGGAACTGAAGACGCTGCAGCGCCGATGGGAGGATGCCATCACCAGGGTACAGAAGGCCACCGAGGCACCCCGACTGCTCCATGAGGAGGAGACAAGGACGGTGGCCCTGCTGCGCGACCTCTTCAACCCCACCTACGACGGAATACACGTGAACGATGCTGACATCTTCCAGCAGATTCGCGACTATGTCGGCATGATTGCACCTGAGAAGACCGACATCGTCAAGCTCTACAACGGCACCGTTCCCATCTTCGACAATTTCAGCGTCACGAAGCAGCTCAAGTCGGGCTTCGGGCGAACCGTCAACTACAAACGGGGGGCATACCTCATCATCGATCACACAGAGGCCATGCATGTGGTAGACGTCAACAGCGGTACGCGAATAAAGAAAGAAAACGGACAGGAGGCCAACGCCCTGGAGACAAACCTCGGAGCCGCCGACGAGCTGGCACGCCAGCTGCGGCTGCGCGACATGGGCGGCATCATCGTCGTTGACTTCATCGACATGAATCTGGCCGAAGACCGGCAGATGCTCTACGAGCGTATGTGCGAGAACATGAAGAAAGACCGCGCACGCCACAACATCCTGCCGCTGAGCAAGTTCGGACTGATGCAGATTACCCGGCAGCGCGTGCGGCCAGCAATGGACGTGGCAGTAGAGGAAAGCTGCCCCACCTGTCACGGCACCGGAAAGATAAAGTCGAGCTTCCTGTTTACCGACCAGTTAGAGAGCAAAATTGACCGTCTCGTCAACAAGATAGGCATACGCCGCTTCTCGTTGCACGTCCATCCTTACGTGGCTGCCTACATTAATCAGGGCGTCGTCTCCTTGAAGCGACGCTGGCAGTTCAAGTATGGAATGGGCATCCGCGTCATTCCCAGTCAGAAGCTGGCTTTTCTGCAGTATGAGTTCTACGACCAGAAAAACCAGTTCATCGACATGCAAGAAGAGACCGATTAGCCGCCTCTATACAGGCAGACCTTCCTAGCTGCCTATATACAAGCAGAGCATACCTAGTAACACCAGCGCCAAGTCGACAGCCTTGGCGCTGAGGTTTTTTTCGTGGAAGAACAAAGCGCCGCAGGCAAAGCTGACCAACACGGAACCCCGTCGAATCATCGACACGATGCTGATCATCGACGAGGGAAGCGACAGCGAGTAGAAATACATGAAGTCGGCGGTAGACAGGAAGAGGCTGATGCCCAGAATGGCCCAGTCCCAATGGAAATGGGTGAGGGGAGATTGGTGACCCTTCATCATCCACCACTCACCAACGAGCATGAGCAGCATCATGAAACATTGGTAGATGTTATACCACGACTGCACGAGCATACGGTCGAGCCCACGTCCCCCTTCGCTCACCGGCGCCATCAGGTATTTGTCGTAGAGTCCGCTCAGCGCGCCCAGCAGCGCCGCCCCCACAATCATGTATATCCAGTGGTCGTGCTTGAAGTCGATGCCCTCCTTCTTCCCGCTGCGGCTGAGCAGCAGAAACGAAGTCACGGCCAGCATCACGCCTGCCCATTGCCAGAAGTTCAGCCGCTCGCCGAAGAGCAGCAGCGCACCCACCAGCACCATCACCGGGCGTGTGGCGTTGATGGGGCCTACGATGGTGAGCGGCAGATGCTTCATGCCAAAATAGCCCAGCACCCAGCTTGAGAGGACGATGAGCGCCTTCAGCACGATGTACTTATGCTCCGTCCATGTTCCGCTGGCCACATGGAAGATAGTGCCGTCCAGACAGTCCGTCGTATGGCTGAGCACGATGAAGGGCAGGAAGATGAGCGAGGAGAACAGCGTGTTCAGAAACAGCACCACCAGCACGGCGTTGCCCTTCAGCGACTTCTTCTTCAAGGAGTCGTACACGCCAAGGAATGCTGCCGACAGAAAAGCCAGAATCAACCACATACCGTCAGTATTTTATGTCGACGAGGAACAGGGCATGGGCAGGCATCGACTCGCCAGCTTCGGTGCGCCGTTTGCCCTCTACCACGCGCCGGAAGTCATCCAGCGACAGGCGACCCCGGCCCACTTCGATGAGTGTGCCCACCACCGCACGCACCATGTTACGCAGGAAGCGGTTGGCCGTAATCTCGAATACCCACTGCCCTTCGCCTGTGCTGCGCCATTCGGCCTTCGTCACTTTGCAGAGCGTGGTCTTCACGTCGGCGTGGCTCTTGCAGAAGGCACCGAAGTCCTCGTAGCTCAGCAGCATGGCGGCGGCCTCGTTCATCTTTGTGAAGTCCAGCGGGTAGTGCAGCTCGCAAGAGTAATGGCGCAGGAAAGGGCTCTTCACCGTGTGCAGGTAATAATAATATGTACGCGCGAGCGCCGAGAAACGGGCATGCTTGTCGTCGGCCACAGGCTCAATCTTCTCAATGGCGATGTCCTGCGGAAGCAGCTTGTTCAGCTTGTAGGCCAGCTGACGGCAGTCGGGCACGGCAAGTCCCTCACCCCCATAGTCGAAGTGAGCCACCATCATCCTGGCATGCACGCCGGCATCTGTCCTCCCCGCACCCGTCACCTGAATGTCCTGGCGCAGCAGCAGGGAGAGCCCGCGCTGCAGCTCTCCTTGAACGGAGATGCCGTTGGGCTGCACCTGCCATCCGTGAAAGCGCGTGCCGTCGTAGCTTAAAGTGATGAAAAATCTCATGTCATACCTGAAATTGGCTGCAAAGTTACACATAATAGTTGAAATAAGGATAATTTTTGCAAGATTTTGCTTTTCATGTTTTGCTACTTGCGGAATTATTCGTATCTTTGCCTGAAAATTACTATAAAACCACCCAATCAACTGAAAATGGAAGCGTTTTTCCGCACGCATAGGTACTTGGTAGAGCATGTCAACGCCCCCGTCCGCCGCCTCCTGATGGACGAGATAGATTGGAACGACCGTATGATAGGCATCAAGGGCACCCGTGGCGTGGGCAAGACCACCTTCCTGTTGCAATACGCCAAGGAGAAGTTCGATGTAGGCGACAAACAGTGTCTCTACATCAACATGAACAACTTCTATTTCCAGGGACGAGGCATCTCCAGCTTTGCCGGCGACTTCTATCACTCAGGCGGCCGCGTGCTGCTCATCGACCAGGTGTTCAAGCAGACCGACTGGAGCACCGAGCTGCGCAAATGCTACGACCTCTATCCCGGGCTGAAAATCGTGTTCACAGGCTCCAGCGTGATGCGCCTGAAGGACGAGAACCCCGAGCTCAACGGCATTGTGAAGTCCTACAACCTGCGGGGCTTCTCCTTCCGTGAATTCCTGAACCTGCTCACCGGCAACGACTTCCACCCCTATTCGCTCGAGGAGATACTGGCCGACCACGAGCACATCGTCAAGCAGATACTGCCCAAGGCGTCGCCGCGCCGCCATTTCCAGGACTACATCCACCACGGCTTCTACCCCTTCTTCCAGGAGCACCGCAACTACTCCGAGAACCTGCTGAAGACCATGAACATGATGACCGAGGTCGACATCCTGCTCATCAAGCAGATAGAGGTGAACTTCCTCACCAAAATCAAGAAGCTCTTCTACCAGCTGGCCGAAGCCCGGGAGAAGTCGCCCAACATCTCGCAGCTCGCAGCCAGCATAGAGACCTCGAGGGCTACGGTGATGAACTACATCAAGTATCTCACCGATGCCCGCCTGCTGAACCTCATCTACCCCCCAGGCGAGGAATTTCCCAAGAAACCCTCGAAGGTGATGCTCCACAACAGCAACCTGCTCTACGCCATCTATCCCATCCATGTGGAGAAACAAGACGCTATGGAGACCTTCTTCGTCAATTCCCTGTGGAAAGACCATAAGGTGAACCAGGGGCCGCGCGACCAGTTCTACCTTGTAGACGAAAAACAGAAATTCCGCATCTGCGACGCCTCGTCGCGTGGCAAAATCAGATACGCCCCCGACACCATCTACGCCTGCTACAACACGGAGATAGGCAAGGACAACCAGATTCCCCTCTGGCTGCTGGGCTTCCTCTATTGACCCCCCTCATTCCCCCCGAAGGGGGGAGGGCCCCCCCTCTTATCCCCCCGAAGGGGGGGAGGAGGTTAGCCAGCTACCGAAAATGTAAATATAGCGAAATTGTAAAATATACCAAAATTGTAAATAAATTGTAAATTGTAAATTGTCAAATTGTAAATATACCAAAATTGTCAAATTGTAAATAAATTGTAAATTGTAAATTGTCAAATTGTAAATGAAATGAACGAGATTCAAAACCTTCAGCCAGCATGCATCTGGCGCAACTTCTACAAGCTCACACAAGTGCCCCGTCCTAGCGGACACCTGGAGAAAATCCAGCAGTTCCTCCTCGACTTCGGAAAGGAGTGTGGCGTCTACGCCGCCAAGGACCCTGCCGGCAACATCCACTTCCGCAAGCCCGCCACACCAGGCATGGAGAACCGGAAGGGCATCATCCTCCAGGCCCACATGGACATGGTGCCGCAGAAGACACCCGAGTCGCAGCACAACTTCGAGACCGACCCCATAGAGCCTTGGATTGACGGCGAGTGGGTGAAAGCCCGTGGCACCACGCTGGGTGCCGACAACGGCCTGGGTGTGGCCTCCATCATGGCCGTCATGGAAGACAAGACACTTGTCCACGGTCCCATCGACGCCCTCATCACTGCCGACGAGGAGACGGGCATGTTCGGGGCCAACGACCTGCCTGAGGGAGAGCTGCAGGGCGACATCCTGCTCAACCTCGACTCCGAGCACTGGGGCAAGTTCGTCATCGGCAGCGCCGGCGGCATCGACGTCACCGCCACCCTCGAGTATAAAGAGGTGGAGACCTATACCGAGGACGCTGCCCTGCGCGTCACCATCAAGAACCTGCGCGGCGGCCATAGCGGCCTCGAGATACACGAGGGGCGCGCCAACGCCAACAAGCTCATGGTGCAGCTCGTGCGAGAGGCCGTCGAGGAGCTCGACGCACGCCTCGCCTCCTGGCAGGGCGGCAACATGCGCAATGCCATCCCCTTCAAGGCCGAGGTGGTGCTCACCCTGCCGAAGGAGAACGTAGAGGCGCTCAAGGAGCTGGCCCAGGACTGGAAGGACACCTTCAACGACGAGTTTAAAATCATCGAGCCACAGGGCGTTGAAGTCATCGTCGACGAAGTGGAGACACCCGCTACAGAGCTGCCCGTGGAGATTCAGGACAACATCATCGATGCCATCTACGCCTGCCACGACGGCGTCATACGCTACATCCCCGCCTATCCCAACGTTGTCGAGACCTCCAGCAACCTGGCCATCATCAACATCGGCGGCGGCAAGGCCAGCATTCAGATTCTCGCCCGCTCCAGCCGTGAGGACATGAAGGAGTATGTGGTGAAGATGCTGCTCAGCTGCTTCTCCATGGCCGGCATGAAGGTCGACACGGCAGGCAGCTACGGCGGATGGGACCCCAATCCCGACAGCGAGGCCCTCCACCTGCTGCTCAAAGAGTATAAGGAGCTGTTCTCGCAGGACGGCATCATACAGGTAGACCACGCCGGACTCGAGTGCTCAGTCATACTGGGCAAGTACCCCTGGCTCGACGTCGTCAGCCTGGGACCCACGATGAAGTCGCCCCACACCACCAGCGAGCGCGCCCTCATCGCCACCGTGGAGCCCTTCTGGCAGCTGCTGAAAAAAACGCTGGCCGACGTGCCAACTGCTATTTCGATGCCAATCGTCAAATAGTAAATAAATTGAATCCTCAAATAGTAAATAAATAGAATCGTCAAATAGTAAATAAATTGTAAATTGTAAATCGTCAAATTGTAAATCTAGAATGATGGAAACAAAGACTATCGGGTTGGCCAGCGACCATGCTGGCTTCGCTTTGAAACAGTTTGTGAAGCGCTATCTCGAAGAGAAAGGCTATGCCTATAAGGACTACGGCACATACACCGACGCCTCGTGCGACTACAGCGACTTCGGCCATGCCCTGGCCAAGGGCATAGAGGACGGCGAAGTGTATCCCGGCATCGCCATCTGCGGCAGCGGCGAGGGCATCAACATGACGCTTAACAAGCACCAGACCATTCGTGCCGGACTGTGCTGGATTCCCGAGATTGCACATCTCATCCGCCAGCACAACAATGCCAACGTCCTCGTCATGCCCGGACGCTTCATCGACGAGGAAACGGCCCGCAAAATCATGGACGAATATTTCGCCACCGACTTTGAGGGCGGACGCCACCAGAAACGCATCGACAAGATTCCCGTTCACTGAGCTCATATCCTCCACTCCAACAAGCACGAACCTGCCGCCAACGGCAGCACCTGAAAACGAGCGGGCTTTCCTCCACGAAGGAAAGCCCGCGCTCGTCGTTCAGCAGTTAGCAGGCCCCACACTTCTGCCCCTTGGGGGCGTTTGTGCGCAGGCCATTCTTGCCCCAAACCTGCTAAATCTTATTAAAACAATGGGCTAAGACAGCGATTTCTGATTGTTTTTTTGTATTTTTGCACCCGCTATTAGGATTGTTCATGAAGAAAGGCATTTTTACCTCTGTCTTAGCTGCCGTTTTCATGCTTGTGGCGGCTGTTCCTGTGTCAGGTCAGGATGCGCAGGGCGGCCAGCAGCCAGCGCTGAAAAAGGTATACAACGAGGACATCAACCCCCTTGAGCAGATAGACTCGGCCATCGTGAAGGCTAAGTCTGAAGGAAAGTTTGTGGTCTGTCAGGTTGGTGGCAACTGGTGTCCTTGGTGCTTACGGTTTGCAGACTTCGTTGCGAATGATACGACCGTCAGCAATGTCATAGACCAGAGCTTTGTCTATATCCATGTGAACTATAATCCCCGTAAGTCGGGCGGTGCTGAGAAGGAGGCATTGGCCAAGGCAATGCTGCATCGCCTGAATCATCCTGCACGTTTCGGCTTCCCTGTGTTCGTGGTGCTCGACGGCGAAGGTCATGTCATTCATATTCAGGATTCGAGTTTCCTTGAAGAAGGACAAGGCTACAACCAGGCGAAAGTGCTGCGTTTTTTCAAGAACTGGACACCAGAGGCCGTGAGGTAAACATCCAAATAAAGCCGGATGATGCCACCCTTCCACCGCCAAATCAACAAACAAAAACGATAAAAAACATGAGGACTATTATGAGGGATTATACTAAGAGAAGCTGGCAGCGGGCCGCCGTGCTCGTCCTTTTGCTCGCCGCCACCGCCGCGTCGCCAACGGCACACTGACGCTGAACTTCACTCCTGCTACGGGCGAGGGAGCCGTCACCACGATAAAGGCCGGGACACCCTACATCATCAGGTGGAACAACACAAGTGGCTCGCTGACCGACCCCGTTTTCACCAGCAAGACCATAGACATGAACTTGAGCAACGTGGTCTGCGACTTGGAAAACGGCAGGAGCATCTCTTTCTGCGGCACCTACGCCAACACGACCTATAACGAGGAAGACAGGAGCATCCTCTTCCTTGGCGGCAGCAACAAGCTGTACTTTCCGCAGCCAGGACTCCAAGACGCAGACACCCCCGCCATCGGTGCCCAGCGTGCCTACTTCCAGCTCGTTGGCCTCACCGCCGGCACACCCGACGGCAGCAGAGGAGTCCGCATTTTCAACCTTAACTTAGGCGACGACGCTGAGGAGACTGCCATCCGTTCTCTCTCTACAGAAGAACAGGGTAATGGAGCATCTGCCTGGTATGACCTCAGCGGAAGGAAAATAGAAAAGGGGGGAAACCTAAACCGCATGTTGCGCAAGGGGCTTTACATCCATGAGGGCCGGAAGGTCGTCATTCACTAAGCCCCGATGCCAGCAAAAGAACGACGATGCTGTGACGAAGACGCTCCACATGGCCACAGAACACATCAAGTGCGTTCAAGACGAGGTGAACTCGAAGAGCTAGCATGCAAGCAATGGAAAGACACGGAGAAACACGAAAAAGCCGGAAACTGCAACTTCCGGCTTTTTTTTGGCGTTTGTCAGTATTGTGGTTCATTCGGCTAAAACCCTGCAACTCTGCACCGATGTGCCTTAATTGCTTGGTGCGCAAGGGATTAGCTTGTGTACACTTGGAAGGAAACTCTGCACCAAAGAGTAGTGGAGTGTGATGGGCGAAGGTTGGCGGGAGTGGGCTTCCGTTTTGGAGAATACTGCCTCCATTCGGAAAAATACTAACACCTTTTGGAAAAATACCAACGCTATTTTTTCGTCCCAAGCCTTGGGACTTTTCTGCGGGAAGAGGAATATGGAGTAAGTGCAGGGTTTGCCGGAAAGTGTACACCTTGCAACTTCCTGAAAACCATCCGATTGACTGTTTTCAATGCAGGGTTGCAGGGTTTGTGATTCGAAATGATATAGGAGCTAGTTGAAACGTATGTCGGCAATGACTTGTGCGCCTACATGGTCGTTCAGCCGTCTGACGAACTCCTGTCGGCGCATGCTGAGGTCGGCACGGAAAGTAGGGACAGACACAAGGTCTGTCCCTACAGCAAACGATTCACCTTGAGAGGCAGGTACTTCTTAGAACCCCTGCTTGAGATGTTATTCGGGGTCGTTGACAGCTGCCTCTGCCCGATTGACAGCACGTGAACCGCTGTTGTTGCCGAAATAGATGTAGAGTGTCTCGATGGCATCGGCGGGCGATATGTCGCCGTTTTGGTTCACGTCGGCCTGCTCCTCGTAGAATTCATTCTGCTCTACTCCGAAGAAGTGATACAGAATCATGATGGCGTCGGCAGGAGTCACATCGCCGCTATGGTTCACGTCGCCGAGGAGCCATTCCTCCTCGGTGGTGACATCTTTGCCAAAGTAGAGATACTTGGCAGGTATGTCGCGATAATACCCTTCGTAGCTGGCTTCGGGGTTTTCGGGGTCTTCAAATCCTTCAACCCATTCTTGTATGCCATAAACACCATTCCATAGAGGTTGTGCGTACTCTGTATCCAAGTCTGACTCCAGCAGAACGTAGTCTATCCAGTCATCTTCTTCCTCATCATAATAACTTAGATTATACAAAGAGCTGGGGTTAAAACCGCTAAGAGCCTCCTTGCCGCCTCGCGTCTTCAATGACACGCCCTTGCCAAAAGTCACGTTACAGTTTGCCACATTTTCATAGTCATTGCTGTCGTGGCCTTGGAAGCGCACGCCAAAGTCGGTGCCGTTGATGTCGGCGGCAACATTTTCGAGATGGATAGACGACTCAGAAAGGTAGATGCCACTTTCTACGTTATCAACGGCAGGAATAGTGAGCGAAGCGCCTTTCTCAAGGCCGACAATGCTGATGGTGCCGCCGCTCCAGTCGGCAGATTGCAGAGTACCCATGGAAATGGCAGCATTGCCGTTGCTGGCCTGTATCGTGTTCTGTCCTCGCAGCTCGATGAGGAAGCGGTCGTGGCTGTTCACTTCGATAGCGGGGCCGTTTGTGCTCGTGAGGTTAGCGTTGTTGAGTATGAGCACGGGGTAGCGTTTGGAGCGCGACGCTCTCTCAGCAGGTCCCAGTCGCCTGCTTTCAGCTGGTTCGTCGCCACCTTCGTCATCTTCGCGCCATTCGAAGCCGATGGAGCCGCCATCATCCAATACGTCGTCGCTCTCTTCCTCGATAGCCACGCCATCAATGCTGATATCGGCCATCACGGTGCCTTCAGGTATAAACTTGATATAACGGATGTAGCCGTGACGTTCGTTGGCCGACAAACTAACACCATAGACGTAGGCCCATGCCTCTTTGTCGGCATCGTCAAGGGTATAGGAGTATTCTATCTCGCGGTCTTCAGTGCCCGAGAATTTCGTGGCGACGTTGCCCTGCACGCAGATGCCCACATAGGCATTGTCGGCCTCCGTAAATCCCCGGACAACAATCGTTCCAGAACCTTTCACCTTGAAACAGATGAAACCACCGAACGTGCTGCCTGGCTGCTGGTCGTGAGTCAATCCATTGGTGCCGCCATCGTTGTACTCCAAGCCATAGTTAGGCGACAAGTAAGCCGGGGTGCAACTCAGCTGCAGGTATTTTTCATTGTTTGTGAAGTTGTTCCAGGGGAACCACTCACTCATTTCTGAATCATTGTTCGACTGCCAAAATGCCGACACGTAGAAATTGCCGTCCATCATGTGGGGCATCTCCCACATGTTGTCCTCCATATAGCGTTCAGGATTAGGTGTCCATCGGGTTACCTTGGTCAAGGCCTCGCAGGTGTTGTATTTGTTTTTATCCACCTGATCCTCGACGAGCATAGGCTCGCCACGACGGATGATAACGGTCTGCACGCTCACCGGCGTTGTGTATTCCTCATTGCCGGCAAAGGTGGCAGTGAGCGTCGTCGACCCTTCGGCGGTGCCTAGCGTGATGCTGCCGTCTTCGTCGATGCTTGCCACATTGGGATTGGAGCTGCTGTAGGTCACAGGCAGCAGGAAAGGATTCAGCAATTCAGGGGCTTCATATTCGCCGCTGATGTCCACAATGGTCTGCGCTGTGCTCCACGCCAATCCCAGCGTTGCCGGGTTGAAGAGTGCCACATGGCTGCCTCCATTCCAATATTTTGAATTAAGCCACGAGCGGAATGCCGACGTGGTGGGGTAGCGGGTGGCACCATTCTTGCCGTATGCCTTGTCGTATATTTCCTGGCAGACATACAGATAGGTGTTGGTCTCGTTGTTCCCGTTGTATGAGAAATAGTAGTTGGCCTGTGACTCATACCAGTCGATGTCGCTGGCAGAGGTGTGCATCATATAGACTCCCGGTACCTTGACTTCTCCATATTGGTCTTGATAGAAAAGATTAGCACTGGGGGCATAAGTATTTGGAACTTCGGGATGTCCTATTTGGCGCACCGAAGCCGGTATCATCAAGTTGCCTGACAAGTACTGCAGGTATCTGAAAGCCTCTACGCCGATGTGGGTGATGGTTGAGGGGATTTTTAGACCTGTGATGTGGCTATAATAGTTTGAGGCATATTCTCCGAACGCCCCCGCACCGATAACCGTCACCGTATAGGTTTTTTCTGTCTGGTCGGTCACGGTCTCAGGAATGACCAACGTGCCATCGCCGCTGAGCGCATTATTGATGACAGTGTTGGAACCCGACTTCACGAGGTTGGCTGCTGAGTAGCCCGATGATGGAGGACAGTAAAGAGCGGCAGTGGGGTTGGTAGCATCTATGCTTGTCACCGTGAAACACAAGGGCAGCGAGCCTACGCTGGCGCCTTCGCCATTTGTCATGTCTATCTGATGCATAAAGAGTGAGCCTTCGGTACTTTCGTATGCAACAAAAGCGTTTGCATTATTATTGTAGGCATTTTGAAGTACGGTTCCTGTTGCCCACTTATTCTGCAGCATAGAGAGGGTGGCCTGGGAAACGTAGATTTTGGTGTTCGCAACGATAGTCAGGGCATTAGATTGCTGGATTATTGGCCTTAAGACGCTGGGAGAGAAGTAATAAGCCTGCACGTTGTAGCAATTGCCAAAAGCCTCGGACAGAATGGAAGGATTGGACTGAAACTTCACCGACGTGATGCCGGTGCCAAAAAATGCGCGTTGGTTGACATAACTCAGGCTCGAAGGAAAGACGAGATCGCCATTCAGGCCTGAACTGGCAAAGGCATTTTGTATAATATGTGTCAATCCTGTTCCAAAGGTCGCCGACTCAAGGTTCGTACAGTTCTGGAAAGCACTTTTGCTAATTTGAGTAACATTGTTGCCAATGGCTATCGAAGTCAGCTTCGTATTGCCCAGGAAAGCCTCTTCACCAATCTGAGTGACGGGCAATTGATTCCCATTATACTCCACCGCATCGGGAATGGTCAGCGCTCCTTCAATGGCTTGGTTCGTGGCAGAACTCGCGGCTACAATGGCAGCACTTCCTTGATAGGTATACTCCACGGTCTTGCCCTCGGCCGACACTGCCGTAAAGTTGGTTGCCGCATAACACATGCTCCCCGCCATCCACTGGGCAGCGAGGAAGAATAAAAACTTAAATACTTTCATATACATAGTTGTTGATTTTTAGGTGTTCTGTAGAGATGCGATTGCAAAATCAGTTGAAGCGTATGTCGGCAATGACTTGTGCGCCTACATGGTCGTTCAGCCGTCTGACGAACTCCTGGCGGCGCATGCTGAGGTCGGCACGGAGGGCAGGGACGGAGAGCCGCACGTAGAGTGTCTGGTTCTGGATGCGCAGGCTGGTGGTGAAGCGGGCGATGGCCTCGCCGGCTATGTCTGGCCATGAGGCGATGAGCCGCCGCTGCAGTAGTGGCGTCTCCAGTCCCAGGGCGCGGAGGTTGCGCATGACAAGGGTGCTGACGGGCTGTTCTCTTCGTTTAAACATGGTGCTTGAGATTGCGGGGTTATGACTTGATGCTGACGTTGCCTTGGTCTACGGTATATAGCTTATAGTCGAACTGTCCGTGGGAGAGAATCTGGTCGATGTGGTCGCGGTTGGTGTCGGTGATGAATATCTGGCCGAACTGTCGGCTGGCCACAAGGCGGATAATCTGCTCCACGCGGCAGGCGTCGAGCTTGTCGAAGATGTCGTCGAGCAGCAGCAGGGGCTTCAGGCCGAGGATGCTGGAGAGCAGCTCGTACTGTGCCAGCTTCAGGGCGATGACGAAGGTCTTCAGCTGCCCTTGGCTGCCCTCGCGGCGCATGGGGTGCCCGTCGAGCAGGATGTCGAGGTCGTCGCGGTGGATGCCGTGCAGGGAGTAGCCCACGGCACGGTCTTTCGTGCGGTCGCGGCGGATGACCTCGAGCAGCGGCCCCCGCTGACAATGGGAAAGGAGGGAGAGCGACACCTGCTCGCGGTTGGCCGACATGGTGGCATAGAACTGCTGGAAGAGCGGCGTGAGCTGCTCTACCAGCCGACGGCGGCGCTCGAAGATTGCCTCCCCCTGGCAGGCCATCTCCTCTTCGAGCAGGTCCATGAGCTGGGGGTCGGGCTCGTGGTCCTCGTCGCGCAGGAGGGCGTTGCGCTGCTGCAGCGCCTTGTTGTAGCGGTTCAGCGCGTCGATGTACGTCCGGTCTGTCTGGGCGATGACCTGATCCATCAGCCGCCGCCGCTCTTCGCTGCCGCCCTCGATGAGCAGGCTGTCGGCCGGCGAGACCATCACGATGGGGATGAGGCCGATGTGCTCCGACAGCCGCTTGTATTCCTTGCCCCCGCGCTTGAAGTGCTTCTTGGCACCACGCTTCATGCCACAGAAAATCTTGAGAGGCCCGCCGCCGGCCACTCCCGAGGGGAGGGGAGCATAGCTGGCTTCGAGCACAAAGAAGTCCTGGCCGTGGCGGATGACGAGCGCGTCCTGGGTGGTGGTGGAAGAGTGGCAGAAGGAGAGAAAGTAGATGGCGTCGAGCACGTTGGTCTTGCCCGCCCCGTTGTTGCCGATGAAGCAGTTGATTTTGGGCGAGAAGGTCAGCGTGGCTTCCGCAATATTCTTGTAGCCGACGATGGAGAGATGCTCTAAAACCATAAAATTTGTGCAAAATTACTGCTTTTCGCTGTTAAAAACAAAAAAAGTGCGAAATAAATTTCAATATCTGCAAGTTTTTCAGTAATTTTGCGCCCGCAAAACGAAAAAGAGCGGCCTGCGGCCGAAATAAAAAATAAAAAATAAAAAATATAAAATAAAAAATAACAAATAATTAAATAAGAATGGCAAAGACAATTGCACCCAAGAGTGCCCCTGAAACCCAGCCGGCACTGAGCAAGCACGAGGACTTCATCCTCAAGTACAAGAACACCCTCATTGGCGGCGTGGTGGCGCTGATAGTGATTGTGGCAGGCATCATCTTCTGGAACAAGCACAAGGCCAGCCAGCTGAATGAGGCCCAGTTCGCCATGCAGGCCCCCGAGCTGCAGGTGCAGCTGGGTATGACCGAGCTGCAGCAGGCTGCCGGGCTGTTTGGCGAGAAAGAGTTTGAGATGGCTTTGAACGGCGACAGCACGGGTACTACCAAGGGCCTGCTGAAGATTGCCGATGAGTATTCGTCGACGAAGGCCGGCAACCTGGCCAACCTCTATGCCGGACTCTGCTATGCCCACATGGACAAGTGGGAGGAGGCCGTGAAGTATCTGGAGAAATACGACGCTGTGGGCGACATCCTCATCTCGCCTGCCGCTCTTGGCGCACTGGGCAATGCCTATGCCCACGTGAACCAGCTCGACAAGGCTGTGAGCACGCTGACGAAGGCTGCCGAGAAGGCCGACAATATCATGCTGTCGCCCCTGTACTACATCCAGGCCGGTGAGATTCTGGAGAGCCAGGGCAAGAAAGCCGACGCCCTGAAGCTCTACAAGAAGGTGAAGGGCATGGAGAGCTACACCCAGTCGTCGCCCTACGTGGACATGATCGACGAGTACATCGAAAGAGCTACCGAGTAATGGCTACCCGAAACCTCTCCGACTACAACGCGGCCAAGGTGCCCGATGCGTCGAACATGATTTTCGGAATTGTTGTCGCCGAGTGGAACCCCGAGATTACCGGGGCGCTGCTCGACGGCTGCGTTTCTACACTGGAGCGTCATGGGGCGCTGCCCGAAAACATTCACGTGAAGACGGTCCCCGGCTCGTTTGAACTGATCTACGGTGCCCACCAGATGACGCTCAACGACGGCTACGATGCCGTCATCATCCTCGGAAGCGTCATAAGGGGTGAGACACCTCACTTCGACTATATCTGCCAGGGGGTAACCGCTGGCATCGCCCGGCTGAATGCTACGAGCAGCATACCCGTGGTTTACGGCTTGCTGACCACGAACGACATGCAGCAGGCGCGCGACCGCGCCGGAGGACGACTGGGCAACAAGGGCGACGAGTGCGCCGTCGTGGCCATCAAGATGGCAAAATTCTGATTGTTGCCACGGTTTTACACGGTTTTGCACGGTTGCTCTAGTTGCTATAGCCACGGTTTTTCACGGTTGGACTCGGTTGCTCTAGTTGCTATAGCCACGGTTTTTCACGGTTTTTCACGGTTGCTCTAGTTGATAGCCACGGTTTTACACGGTTTACACGGTTGCTCTAGTTGATATTGCTACGGTTTTTCACGGTTGGACTCGGTTGCTCTAGTTGATAGCCACGGTTTTACACGGTTTACACGGTTTTCTAGTTGTTGTTGCTACGGTTTTACACGGTTGCTCTAGTTACTATAGCCACGGTTTTACACGGTTGTTGTTGCTGCTGTTGGGCACGGTTTTTCTAGGGCAACGATATAGCTGTTGACACT
>JAILFU010000093.1 GCA_024697405.1 Prevotella sp. | reverse complement strand
CTCCTCGGCATCGGCGGGACGGACAACGAGCACGCTGTTCTTGCCGTGGTGGTTCTTCAGCTTCTCCATGAGACGGATCTGTGCCTCCTGCTCCACGGGCTCATGGGTAGGACCATCCTCACCCACGCGGAAGGCGTCGTGCGTCCAGATGAACTTCACGGGCAGCTCCATGAGGGCAGCCATACGCACGGCGGGCTTCATGTAGTCGGAGAACACGAAGAAGGTGCCGCAGGCGGGGATGACACCACCGTGGAGGGCCATGCCGATGCAGCAGCAGGCCATCGTCAGCTCGGCCACGCCAGCCTCGAAGAAGGCGCCGCTGAAGTCGCCCTTCACCAGGTCGTGGGTCTTCTTCAGGAAGCCATTGGTATTGTCGGAGTTCGACAGGTCGGCAGAGGCGCAGATCATGTTGGGCACCTGCTCGGCCAGCTGACCGAGGACGGCGGCAGAGGCGCTGCGGGTAGCCGAGCCGGCCTTCTGCTCCACCTTGCTCCAGTCAATCTTCGGAGCCTTGCCGCTGAACCACTCTTCCAGCTGGGCGGCCTTCTCAGGATTGGCTTTTGCCCACTCTGCCTTGGCGGCATAGCGCTCGGCCACAATCTTCTTCAGCTCCTCGGCACGCTTTGCATACAGCTCCTGCACCTCGGGGAAGATCTGGAAGGGATTCTCAGGATCGGCACCGAGGTTCTTCATCGTGTTGATGTAGGCGTCGCCACCGAGGGGAGCACCGTGTGTGGCGCAGTTGCTCTCGTAGCTGGAGCCGTCGGCCTTGCGGGCACCCTTACCCATCACGCAGTGGCCGATGATGAGGCTCGGACGCTCTTTCTCGGCCTGGGCCTTCTTGATGGCCTCGCGGATCTGGTCGACATCGTTGCCGTCAATCTTCTGCACATACCAGCCCCATGACTCATACTTCTTGGCAGTATCCTCACAGGTCACCACCTCGGTCTTCGTAGAGAGCTGGATATCGTTGGCGTCGTAGAACATGATGAGGTTGTCGAGGCCCAGGTTACCGGCGATGCGGCCTGCGCCCTGGGAAATCTCCTCCTGCACGCCGCCGTCGGAGATGTAGGCATAGATGGTCTGGTTCATCACGTCGCCCAGACGAGCCTTCAGGAACTTGGCGGCGATGGCAGCACCTACGGCGAAGGTGTGGCCCTGTCCGAGGGGACCGGAGGTGTTCTCGCTGCCGCGCTCAATCTCGCGCTCGGGGTGACCGGGGGTGACGCTGCCCCACTGGCGCAGGTTCTTCAGGTCTTCCAGCGTGTCCTTGCCGATGAGGGCGAGCTGGCTGTAGAGCATCGGAGCCATGTGTCCGGGGTCGAGGAAGAAACGGTCGCGGCCCTCCCATGCGGGATTTTCGGGGTCGTAAACCAGGAACTCACTGTACAGGGTGTTGATGAAATCTGCACCACCCATAGCGCCGCCGGGGTGTCCCGACTTTGCCTTTTCAACCATCGAAGCTGCCAGGATACGGATGTTGTCGGCAGCCATGTTCATAACTTTGTTGTCGTTCATAATAAGGGATAACATTAATAAAAATACAATTTGGGTGCAAAGATACAAAAGAGTTGGCAGTTTGGAGTTAGGAGTTGGAGTTTTTTTGCAGGTGAAACCGATAAAAAAAGTTAAAAAAGGGTTTTTAACCCCTAACTCCTGACTCCAAACTGCCAACTCTTTTGTATCTTTGCACTCATAAAACCGAAAAAGACATGAAAAGAATCGTTACGCTACTGGCCGCCACCCTCCTCGTCGTGGGAAGCGGCAGTGTTAAAGCACAGGAAGACGTGAATATTGGCAGACAGAACATCCAGTTGAGCAGCGACCTGATGACCCCCGAGGCTTTATGGGCAATGGGGCGCATTGGTGGCTATGCTGCCTCACCTGACGGAACGAAGATTGTATATCAGGTGGGCTACTACAGTGTGAAGCACAACAAAAGCCACCATGTGCTGTATATCATGAACAGCGACGGCACGGGGCAGCAGAAGCTGACCACAGGCTCGAAGAACGAGACCGATGCCGCCTGGCTGCCCGACGGGCGTATCGCCTTCCTGACAGGCGGAGAGGTATGGGCCATGAACGCTGACGGCAGTGGCCGCAAGCAGCTGTCGAATACTGGCGGCGAGGTGGAGGGCTTCAAGTTCTCACCTGACGGCAAGAAGGTCGTCCTGTTGAAGAGCATCCCCTTCTACGATATCATCCAGAAGAATCCCGAAGACCTGCCTAAGGCCAGTGGCCGTCTGGTCACCGACCTGATGTACCGCCACTGGGATCACTATGTGGAGAGCATCCAGCACCCCTTTGTCTGTTCCGTAAGTGGCGATATCATCGCCAAAACCATGGTTGACATTCTGGAGGGCGAACCCTACGAGTGTCCTATGGAGCCCTTTGGCGGCATAGAGCAGCTCGACTGGAGCACCGACTCGAAGCAGGTTGCCTACACCTGCCGGAAGAAGACAGGACTAGATTATAGCATTTCTACAGACTCTGACATCTATCTCTATGATGTAGAGAGCGGTAAGACAAAGAATCTTTGCAAGCCGGAAGGCTATGTGGAGCCGAAGATTGAGCCTACAGTATCCATGAAATACCAGGCCGTGAACGCACTGGAGAACCTGAAGAACAATGTGGGCTACGACCAGAATCCGAAGTTCTCGCCCGATGGTCGCTATGTGGCGTGGCTCTCGATGGAGCGCAACGGCTATGAGGCCGACCGCCAGCGCCTGTGCTGCTACGACCTGCAGACAGGCGAGAAGACCTACCTCACAGAGGATTTCGACTCGAACGTGGACGACTTCTGCTGGAGCGACAACCCGAAGGACGCCCTTATTTATTATATTGGTGTATGGCATGCCACGGAAAACCTCTATGCCGTCACGCTGGGCAAGCCGTCAAAAGGGAAGAGCCAGCTTAGCACGGCAAAGACTGTGCAGCTGAGCAACGAGTGTGCCGACTGGGGCTCGCTGCAGCTGATGAATAATGGCCGTCAGCTGCTGATGGAGCGTCACAGCTTCATTGAGCCGGCTGACCTCTACCTTGTGACACCAAATACGAAGAAGGCTGAGCAGACTGTCGCACTGCAGATTACCCAGGAGAACAAGCAGATACTCGACAAGCTGGCCAAGCCCAAGGTGGAGAGCCGCTGGGTGAAGACTACTGATGGTGGGAACATGCTCTACTGGATTATCCAGCCGCCCCATTTCGACCCGTCGAAGAAATATCCCACGCTCCTGTTCTGCGAGGGTGGCCCACAGAGTCCTGTCTCGCAGTTCTGGAGCTACCGCTGGAACTTCATGATCATGGCCTCCCAGGGCTATGTCGTCATTGCTCCCAACCGCCATGGTCTGCCCGGTTTCGGACAGCAATGGCTGGAGGAAATCAGCGGCGACTGGACGGGACAGTGCATGAGCGACTACCTGACGGCCATCGACGATGCTGCCGAGCACCTGCCCTATGTAGACAAGAACAGTCTGGGTGCCGTGGGCGCCTCCTTCGGCGGCTTCAGCGTCTACTATCTGGCTGGCATCCACGAGAAGCGCTTCAAGTGCTTCATCGCCCATGACGGCGCCTTCAACCTGGCCTCTATGTACACCGAGACTGAGGAAAACTGGTTCTCCAATTGGGAGTATGACGAGGCATACTGGCACAGTCCGCAGATGCCCAATGCCAAGAAGACCTACGACAACTCCCCCCACAAGATGGTGGAGAAGTGGGATACGCCCATCCTCTGCATCCACGGCGAGAAGGACTACCGCATCTGCTACACGCAGGGCATGAGCGCTTTCAATGCCGCCAGGATGAAGGGCATCGAGGCCCAGCTGCTCATCTTCCCCGACGAGAACCACTGGGTGCTGAAGCCCCAGAACGGCATCCTCTGGCAGCGCACCTATTTCAACTGGCTGAACCGGTGGCTCCACTAGCCCCCTGAGTAGGGGGGTGGGGGTCTGAACAAGCGCAGACTTCCATCCCCTAGAATAGAATAGTAAATAATTAATAACAATGGGTTCTGATTCCGCTTGTTCAGACCCACATCCCCCTAACTTTGGGGGCATAGAAACTCTATGACTCAAGCAATCCAAAAGACACTTCGCGACTCCGCTGCCATGCGATGGACGGCGTTGCTGCTGCTGGCACTCGGTATGTTCTGCAGCTACATCTTCATGGACATTCTCTCACCCATCAAAGACCTGATGCTCTCTGAGCGCGGGTGGGACAGCACCGCCTTCGGCACGATGCAAGGTTCGGAGGTGTTCCTCAATGTCTTTGTCTTCTTCCTCATCTTCGCCGGCATCATCCTCGACAAGATGGGCGTGCGTTTCACGGCCATCCTCTCGGGAGCCGTCATGCTGGTGGGTGCCATCATCAAGTGGTACGCCGTGAGCGATGCCTTTGTAGGCAGCGGACTGGAGCAGTGGTTCACCGACAACCTGAACTATATCCCCGGCTTCGACGAGCTGGGCGTGTCGCCCTTCTACGAGGGCATGCCGGCATCGGCCAAGTTCGCCGCCTGCGGCTTCATGATTTTCGGCTGTGGCTGCGAGATGGCTGGCATCACCGTCAGCCGAGGCATTGTGAAGTGGTTCAAGGGTCGTGAGATGGCGCTGGCCATGGGCAGTGAGATGGCCCTGGCCCGTCTGGGTGTCGCCACGTGCATGATCTTCTCGCCCTTCTTTGCCCGTCTGGGCGGCAGCATCAGCGTCAGCCGTTCAGTGGCCTTCGGTGTGGTGCTGATGTGCATCGCCCTCATCATGTTCATTGTCTATTTCTTCATGGACAAGAAGCTTGACGGACAGACCGGCGAGGCAGAGGAGAAGGACGACCCGTTCAAGATAAGCGACCTGGGACAGATACTTTCCTCCAGCGGCTTCTGGCTGGTAGCCCTGCTCTGCGTGCTCTACTATTCGGCCATCTTCCCCTTCCAAAAGTATGCCGTTAATATGCTGCAGTGCAACCTCACCCTGACGGCTCCCGATGCCAACTCGTTCTGGTCGAGCAGCTCCGTCACCATCGTCCAGTACGTCATCATGCTGGTGGTGGCTGCCGCCGGCTTTGCCAGCAACTTCCAGAAGAAGGCCAACATGAAGTACGGTCTGCTGGGGCTGTCGTTCGTAGCTCTGATTACCTATTGCTACATGGGCTATATGCGCCAGTCGGCCGAGGCCATCTTCGCCGTGTTCCCGCTGTTGGCTGTGCTTATCACCCCCATACTGGGCAACTATGTCGACCACAAGGGTAAGGCCGCCTCTATGCTTGTGCTTGGCTCGCTGCTGCTCATCGGCTGCCACCTGACGTTCGCCTTCATCCTGCCTCTGTTCAAGGGTAGTGCTGTCGGCGGTGTCGTCGTGGCCTATGTCACCATCCTCGTCCTGGGAGCCTCGTTCTCCCTGGTGCCCGCCTCGCTCTGGCCTTCTGTGCCCAAGCTGGTGGAGCCGAAGATCATCGGCTCGGCCTACGCCCTTATCTTCTGGATTCAGAACATCGGCCTGTGGCTGTTCCCCCTGCTCATCGGCAAGGTGCTCGACATGACGAATCCCGACATTGTGAACGGTCTGGCTAACCATACGATTACTGCCGAGCAGGCTGCCGTCAGCTACGACTACACTGCTCCGCTCGTCATGCTGGCCTGCCTGGGCATTGCCGCCCTGGTGCTGGGTCTGCTGCTGAAGGTGGTCGACCGCAAGAAAGGCATCGGACTGGAAGAACCGAACATCAAGAATTGAGAATGACGAAATTAATAGTTTAATCCCTAAAAACCAATGCAATTATGAAAAAGTTTTTGATCATCGCAGCTATGGCTGCAGTCACCATGGGCGCACAGGCCCAGGAGAAGCTCACGCTGAGCACCTACAACGGCACGAACATTGCCCGCTACGACGGCAAGGTCTGCCAGGTCAACGTCAGCCGTTATGTCTTTACCGGCTGGAACACCCTCTCGCTGCCCTTCTCCATGACGGAGCAGGAACTGAACGACGCTTTCGGCGCTGACTGCCAGCTGGAGAAGCTTGTCAGTGTCGAGGATAATGCACAGGGCGTCACCTTGAACTTCATGGACTGTAAAGCCGAAGGCTTGCAGGCTAATACTCCCTACATGCTCCACTTTACAGGTGAGACTGCCACGAAGAAGATCATGAAGGAGACCATGATTGCCGACGAGCCATCGGCTATCACCCTGATGACCCAGAGCGGTGAGGTCGTCACCATGACCGGCGCTGCCAAGCACACCGACGCTGAAGGGCTCTATGGTGTCATGGCCCGCGACAACAGTGAGGTGAAGTTCGTCTCTGTGGGCGGAGGAAAAACCAATGGCTTCTATGCCACCCGCTGCTACATCAAGCTCTCTTCCGGTACAGACAAGATGCTCACCGCCCGTCACCTGGGTAAAGGCGAGGCAACCAGCATTGCTGCTGTTGCTGGCCAGGACGAACTGGTAGATGTCTACAATACTGCCGGAACGAAGGTGGCTTCACAGGTGCGTGCCTCCGAGGTGAACAACATGCGTAGCGGCCTGTACATCGTGAAGGGTCAGAAGATTCTGGTGAAGTAGCGCGTTACTGCCCTTCGGGGGTTATAGATAAATGATAAATGAAAAATGAAAAATGAGAAAATGAGAGGCATGAAGTTTAAACAATCCAAAAGTATCGTAAGGCTAATCGGTTTGTCATTTTTCATTTTTCATTTGTCATTCAGCACAGCAGGGGCACAGAAAATCGGCCTTGCTCTGGGTGGCGGCGGTGCCAAGGGCGGTGCCGAGGTCGGCGTGCTGAAGGTGCTGGAGGAACAGGGTATCCGTCCCGACTACATCGCAGGCACCAGTATAGGAAGCATCGTCGGTGTGCTCTATGCCGCAGGCTATAGCGCCAAAGAGCTGGAACAGCTGTTCTGCCAGCAGGAGTGGCTCTCGCTGCTCACCGACCGTCGCGACGACCTCAGCGGCGAGCCATACAGGCAGTTGGACGGCGTGACCTATATCTTCGGCTTCCCCGTCATCGACACCAACAACAAAACATTCGGCGTGCTTCGCGGCGGTAAGGTGGAACAGGTCATCGACTCTATGCTGGCCAAGCGGGGCTGTGTGGAGTTTGAGTGTCTGCCCATACCTTTCCAGTGTGTGGCCTCCTCGATGCTCAGTGCCGAGGAAGTGGTGCTCAGCGAGGGGACGCTTCCCCGCGCCGTGCGTGCCTCGATGGCCATCCCCGGCCTCTTCAAGCCTGTGGAGATAGACGGGCAGCAGCTCGTCGACGGTGGGCTGATGAACAACCTGCCTGTGGATGTGGTGCGCCAGATGGGGGCTGACATCGTCATCGCCGTCGACCTGCAGCAGGAGAAACCCAAGAACCGCAGCCAGGATGGTAACATCATCACCGACATTGCCGACATGCTCGGCGTAGGACCCTTGGCCAAATGGATCTTCTACCGACCCGACATCACCAAGTATAACGAAAACCGCCGCAAAGCCGACATCTATATCAATCCGCCATTGCCCGACTACGATGCATCCAGCTTCGGCAATGAGAGCATGCAGCGCATGATCAGGGTAGGGGAGCAGAGTGCGCGGCGGCAACTGGAGAAACTAGACATAAAGAAGTTTTAAACATAAAAACGATGGTTCCGACATAAGGACACGTGAGATGATTTGACATAAGAACATAAGGACATAAGTACACGTGGGATGATTTGACATAAGAACATAAGGACATAAGTACATGTGAGATGATTTGACATAAGAACATAAGGACATAAGTACATGTGAGATGATTTGACATAAGAACATAAGGACATAAGTACACGTGGGATGATTTGACATAAGAACATAAGGACATAAGTACAGGTGAGATGATTTGACATAAGAACATAAGGACATAAGTACACGTGAGATGATTTGACATAAGAACATAAGGACATAAGTACACGTGGGATGATTTGACATAAGAACATAAGGACATAAGTACACGTGGGATGATTTGACATAAGAACATAAG
>JAILFU010000091.1 GCA_024697405.1 Prevotella sp. | reverse complement strand
AGCCCCATAGGGGCATGACATTGGTAGCCAGCCATTACAATGGCTGGTATAAAGGGACGGTAGAAAAGCGTGCCTTTAGGTACGCGACAGCATCCAACCCATATCGCGTACCTACGGCACGCCACCTACCACAACCCTGTCGCCAGCCATTGGAATGGCAGGCTACCAATGTCTGATGCCTATGGCATCGGCTGTGCAGAACTTACGAAACTTCTATGTTGCTATCCAAATAATTGGAAAATATTTATTGTTTATTAACTGTTTGTTATCAATCACTTACGTGAAGTTCGTTGGTACGATGACTTTTGAAGAAGCCGTAGCCATCAGCCCAACGCTTATGCGCTGGGTAGAATGACTACCGACAACAGACCTACCAGACAAACTTCTATGAGATGATGCGGTGCCCATAGTCCGCACATCAACTTACTTCTTCAGGAGATAGGTTAGAACGCAACAAACTTGAGTAAGATGAAGCCCTGCGGCTCATCAGTTTCGCAAAGGAGTCGTTCTGTGAAGTCGTCTGATAATCTGTATGTCATTTACCCGTCTGGTATGACACATATTCCTTTTCATTTTTCAGGACGGCGAAGATGATGTTGGAGAGTTTCCTGGCAATTCTGACTATCGCCTCCTGCCGTTCCATTCTTTTCCTGTATTGGAGGTAGAGCGAGCCAAGGCCCGCGTCCTTGCCGATGGAGATCCATGCCGCCTCGATAACCATCGGGCCAAGCTGTTTGTTGCCCCTGAAGGTCTTCTCGCCATGCACGACCTTGTCGCCACTGCTGTGGCATGTGGGTATCATTCCGAGATAGGCGGCAAACTGCTTCTCGTTGCGGAAGCGCTTCACGTCACCGACCTCTGTGAGTATGCACATGGTCACAATGAGGCCGATGCCGGGAATCGTCCTCAGCAGGTCGTGCCTGCGCTTGTATCTCTCCGTCTGGCTCAGCCTGCGCAACTCGCGGGTGGCCTGCAGCAATGTGCCCCTTATGACCTCGACCTGCCTGATTAGCAGGTCGAGCGAGGCGCGTGTGTCGGACATCAGCCGCACATCCTTCATCAGCCATGTGATAAACGCCCTGGACCAGTGGGTTGTCTTCTTGTTGAAACGCTCTGGGTATTCCACCCCATGGCAGTGCAGCATGTGCTTGACCCTCGACTTGTAGCCGCCGAGCTGGCGCTGTATGGCCTTTCGTATGCGTACCACCGACCGGTCGTCGATGTTCTGCTTCCCCCTGACGTAGACGCCTTTGAGCAGTCCGGCCTTCAGTGACCTCACCAGCTTCACGGAGTCTACCCTGTCCGTCTTCATCACTTCCTCATACTGCGTCGTCGGAACGTCGGCTGCATGGATTACGATACAGTCGATGCCGACATCCTTCAGGGCATAGTAGGTGGAGAAACCGCTGAAGCCTGACTCATAGACGGCCAGATAGTCGCCATCCGGGTAATGCTTCTTCAAAAAGTCAAAGAGTTCCTTCGCAGAGGGTTTCTGAGAATACCTCTTTACAACCCCTACTTCCGTGGCTATTGCCACGTCCCAATTTTTACTGTGGACATCGATTCCTATAAAAATCCTTTGTCCTTTGAAAGAAATTTTGTTCCTTTGCATGCTGGTACGGTTTTAATTGGTTAATGTATGTTTTGTTTGTTTGCACTTGCAAAAATACAATCCAATTATTATCGTACCAACTTTTTCCATGCCTTTTTCTTTCTTTGCCTCACGGTAATTTGTGAATTCGCCTTTTTATAAGTAACTTTGCACCGCAGCCGGACGAGGAAACGGGCTCTGCTGAGGAGCAACCCGCCAGCAACATGGCTGTACCCACACTGGAATCAGTGTATCAAGAGCCGCCTCGCCCATGGGCGGCTCACTTGATTCCTGGAGGGTCACTCGGCTAAGAAAACCTACCAGCGCTTATGCTGCGATAATCTCGCAAAAAGCACCGTCTCATATCCTTTTCGTGCATAATGAACCTGCCTCTGCTAGGCTCTTGACGCGTTTGCTGGTGCAAACATAGTAACTTGAATAACTTATAATAATAGCATTCTATACTTACACGAGGTGCTTAATGTCACATAGTCACCTGTCACAAAGACACATTTTGCGGCATTACGGGGGATTAAAAGTTAGAGACCCCACCCCTGCCCCGGCTTCGCCCCACCGTCGCTTCGCTCCCCAATTGCTCCGGCCCCCGTCGCTTCGCTCCCCAATCGCTCCCTCCTCGCGATTGCCTCGCAATTGCCTTGATGGGAGGGGAAAGGCTACGGGTAGGCGACCGGAGGTCGGGAATGCGGCTACCGCCGGAGAAGAATTCCCGGGTTAACTGCGATATTATTGCCATAAGAATAACTGTGCAAAACCGTGCCAAACCGTGGCAACAACACCTAGGATAACCGTGCCCAACCGTGCAGAACCGTGGCAACAACAACTAGAATAACCGTGCCAAACCGTGCCCAACCGTGGCCACAACAACTATAATAACCGTGAATAACCGTACAGAACCGTGGCAACAACAACTAGAATAACCGTGCAAAACCGTGCAGAACCGTGGCAACAACAACTAGAATAACCGTGCAAAACCGTGCCAAACCGTGGCAACAACACCTAGGATAACCGTGCCCAACCGTGCAGAACCGTGGCAACAACAACTAGAATAACCGTGCAAAACCGTGTAAAACCGTGGCAACAACACCTAGGATAACCGTGCCCAACCGTCCAGAACCGTGGCAACAACAACTAGAATAACCGTGCAAAACCGTGTAAAACCGTGGCCACAACAACTCGTCGGTGGTGAAGACGAAAATAAAAATATTGTGAAATGAGGAAGAAAGTTCAGGAAAAATACGGATTTTTTTGTAACTTTGCAGCCGAGAAGTATTCTTACAAGAAGAGCATCGAATAAACAAACTGACAATTAAATAACTAAAAGACATGGAAATCGTTATCGGACTACTGATTATCGCTATCGGCGCGTTCTGCCAAAGCTCGTGCTATGTACCTATTAACAAGATCAAGGACTGGTCGTGGGAATCCTATTGGATAGTCCAGGGCGTGTTCGCCTGGCTCATCCTGCCGTTCATTGGCTTGCTGCTGGCCGTGCCCAGCGGCCACTCGTTCACTGAGCTGCTGGCCAGTGCACCGTCGTTCAACATCTGGATGACTATCTTCTTCGGCATCCTGTGGGGTGTGGGCGGCCTGACATTCGGCCTCAGCATGCGCTACCTGGGCGTGGCGCTGGGCCAGTCGATAGCCCTGGGCACCTGTGCCGGTCTGGGCACCATCATGGGCCCGGTGCTGCTGAACATCTTCTTCCCTGAGCTGAAGGCGCTGGAGAGCCTGACGTTTGCCGTCATCCTGGGCGTGGTGGTGACGCTCATCGGCATCGCCATCATCGGCGTGGCCGGCGGCATGAAGTCGGCAGCCCTCTCCGAAGAGGAGAAGCGCGAGGCAGTGAAGGACTTCAACTTCCCCAAGGGCCTGGCCATTGCGTTGCTGGCAGGCTTCATGAGCGGCTGCTTCAACGTAGGCCTGGAGTTTGGCAAGGACATCCACTTTGAAGAGACGCCGGAGATGTTCATGACGCTGCCCGCCACCTTCCTCGTGACGCTGGGCGGATTTCTGACCAATGCCGTTTACTGTTTTTACCAGAACCAGAAGAACAAGACTTGGGGCGACTATGCCAAGACGTCTGTCTGGGGTAACAACCTGCTCTTCTGCCTGCTGGCCGGTGCGCTGTGGTACAGCCAGTTCTTCGGCCTCTCGCTGGGCAAGAGCTTCTTCGAGCCGGGCAGCAGCATGATGACGCTGGCCTTCTGCATCCTGATGGCTTTCAACGTCATCTTCTCAAACGTGTGGGGCATCATCCTCAAGGAGTGGAAGGGCTGCTCTGCGAAGACCATCGCCGTGCTCGTCGTCGGTCTGGCCGTGCTGATCTTCTCTACCTTCCTGCCGAAGATGCTTGAATGAAAAAGAGAGCGCCTGCCAAGGTTATCCGGCAGGCGCTTTTTTTGATAGATAGGAATGCTGGCAGGCCAATGGCTCTCGGTGCCTACTCTGCAAGTCGTTTTTCTTTCAGCATGTCAACAATTGTTAAGTTGGTGCAAAAAAATCAGGCTCCTAGCTCCTAAGTACTGACTATTTCGTACCTTTGCACCAGCGATGAAACATTTCCTCTTCGATCTTATCAGCGAGGGCGAGCACCAGCAGCAGGACTTCAAATACCGTGTGGAGGATGCCGTGAAGCTGGCGCGCTCTGTGTCGGCCTTTGCCAACACCGACGGCGGGCGGCTGCTCATCGGCGTGCGCGACGACGGCTATCTGGCCGGTGTGCGCTCGGAGGAGGAGATCTATATGATGCACCAGGCGGCCTACCGCTACTGTCGCCCGGAGGCGAGCATCAAGTTCGACACCTACCATGTCGCTCCCTCGCCGCCTGTCGGCAAAGGTGGGCTGCGCACCATTGTCGTGGCCACGGTGCCCCGTTCCGAGCATCGTCCTGTCTGTGCGCTTGACGAGGACGGCCGGCAAAGGGCATATATACGCATCAAGGATGAGAATATTGTGGCTTCGCCCGTGCACCTCCGCCTATGGCGTGACGAGCAGTCGCCACGGGGAGCGGCGTTCACCTACGGGGCTACCGAGCGCCAGCTTCTGGCTGCCATGCAGCCCCCCGCCTGTCAGACTTTGAACCAGATAGTCCGGCGTAGCCGGCTGCCCCGTCCCAGGGTTGTTGTCCTCCTGGCCCGTTTCATCCGCTATGGCCTTGTCTCCTGGCAGTTGCAGGAGCACCAGTTTGTTTTTTCGCTGATGGAGTGATACCGTTTCAATACCACTGCACGCTGCTGGAGTAGCTGCTTCGCTTGTCGTATTTCAGCGCGTCGGTCAGTGTGGAGGCGTTGCAGCGGAAGGAGAAGTTGTAGCTGGTGTAGGGAGCCAGCACGACGGAGCACGACATGCTGAAGCAGTGGAGGTCGCGCGAGAGGGAGGCTGTGGTCATGCTGATCTTTTTGTTTTCAAAGTCGTAGCCTGAGCTGAAGCTGATGTTCCAGCCGTCGGAGAGGCGTATGTTTCCGCTGACGTTGAGGTTCTGTGTGAACTTGTAGGGATAGCGCATGGTGTGGTAGTTGAATTTGCGCACGTCGTTGTCCTCGCGCATGGTGATGCCATAGCCGAAGCTGAGGCTCCAGGGCAGCGAGAAGGCCATGTATCCGTCTTCGTCGGTCTCGGCCTTTCCTGCCGACTTGCGCTCAGCACCATGCTTGCCTTTTTCCAGCTCTTTGTCGATGTTGGTGTCCACCTCGTTCAGCTCGTCCTCTTCGCTGCCTTCGGCAGTCCCTTCTTCCGTGTCATCGTCCTTTTTCTTCCGCTCGCCTTTGAGCCACTTGATGATGTTGGCTATCTTGTCGTTGCTGAGTGTATAGCTGAGGTTCTGCGACATGCCCTGATAGCGGCCCAGCTTTCCCTTCTGCCAATAGGTGGTGTGTTCGGACATGCGTGGCGTAGCCCCCACGGAGTCGGCCTCGTAGACATAGCTGGCGAAGACGGCGTTGAGGTTGAGTGTGTAGCTCTTGGTGAGCTTCAGTCGCAGAGAGGTGGAGACATCGCTCAAAGGGCGTATCTTCGTGGCCATATTGTAGGAGAAGGAGATGCCCAGCTCGTCGATGAGGCTCACTACCCTGAGCGAGTCATTCTCGCCGCGAACCTTCATTTCCAGGTTGTTCGAGAGGCTTACGCCCAAGCTTCCGGTCTTTCCCTTGCCGGGTGCGTAGCCTGGGAAGGGAGTGTACTCCACCAGGCTGACTTCGCCGTTGGCATCGGTCTTCTGGTAGGTTTTATAGTAGCCGTAGCGCGTAGTGCCGAAATTGGGCGAATAGCTGAAGCTGAGCGATGGCGTGAGTACGTGGCGGATGCGGTCAACCTTATTGCCGAAGATTTTCCGCGAGGGAATGTAGAAGCCGTAGAGCTTGGTCGATGCCGACGTAGAGAGGCTCCAGTTGTAGATGTTATATAGTCCGTATATGGTGTCGTTGACCTCTTTGTTGGCGGCAGCATCCCACGACTTCATGATCTTGTTGGTAATGGTCTTGTCGGAGAAGTTGAACGAGGGCGTCACGTTGATATACCCCAGCACGGTGAAACTGGCGCTGATGGGTATGCTGTGGGTCATGTCGTGTTTCCACTCCTTCACCAGGCTGGAGTGCATTAGCTTGTCCTCCTTGGTGTTGATGTTGTTGGACAGGTGGCCCGTATAGCTCATGGCTATTTTCTCATACCAGCGTTCGTCGCCCACCATTTTCTTTCGCTTGAAGGGATAGAACCTCGAGATGTTGATGTTGAGGTCGGGCAGCGTCAAGGCGATGGTTGAGTCGCGCATGTTCTGGTTGAGGTTCATCGTCGTGGAGAGACTCATGCCTATGCTGCTGAAGTTGGTGCTGTAGCTGACAGAAGATGTTCGCGTGCTTTGCGTCATCGTCTGCGGATTATACATCGACGTGAGGTTGTTCTTCTCATAGCTCGACGTGGCGAAGTTCACGGATGCGGAGAGGTTTGAGAAGGGGTTCGCCTTGGGATCCTGCCGGTGGCTCCATTGTATCTTGAAGCTGGTCTGCTTGGAATAGTCGGGCATGTTCTTCTCGCCGGTGACGCTGTTCTGGTAGCTGGCCAATACCGAGCCGCTGAAGCGGTAGCGCTTGCGGTAGTTGCTGGCTGCTGAGAGTCCCCACGAGCCCTTCGTGTAGATTTCGCCAATCAGCTTCAGGTCCATCTTGTCGCTGATGGCGAAGTAGTAGCCGCCGTCGCGCAGGTAGAAGCCGCGCTCCGTCTCGTCGCCGTAGGTGGGCATGATGAAGCCCGAGGAGTAGCTTTGGGTGAAGGGGAAGAAGCCGTAGGGCACGGCCAGGGGTATGGGGACGTCGCACACCACGAGATAGGCGGGTCCGAAGACCACGTCGCGCCCTGGACGTACTTTGGCTCGGCTCATGGCGATGTAGAAGTCGGGGTGGGGGTCGTCGCAGGTGGTGTATTTGCCATGCTGCAGGAAGAGTTCGCCGTTGGTGCCGCGCTTGGAGATTTCCGCCGTCAGGTAGCCGTCTTGCTGCTGGGTGTAGACCTGCTGGATGAGTCCCCTCTTCGTCTTGAAGTTGAAGGCCATGGTGTCGCTCTCATATTGGTCGCTACCCATTTTGAAGACGGGGGTGCCATATTTCTTGCCCAGCGAGTCGACGCTGCCGGTGGCATGTACCAGCGAGGAGTCGAGGCGCATGTAGATTTTGTCGCTCTTCAAGTCCATGTTCTGATACTCCACATGGCTGCTGCCGAAGAGGTGGGCCATGCCCGTAGAGGCGTCGTAGATGAGCGAGTCGGTGGCCGAGAACTCCACGGGCGCGTCGATGCCGTTCTTCTTTTGGCGGTTCAGGGAGTCCTGGCGCAGGGAGTCGTCGATGATTTTGTTGTATTTGTAGATGGCCAGCTCCAGCGAGTCCATCGTGGTGGTGTCGCGCTTCAGGGCAGCCTTGGCAGGCTGGGAGGGGGAGGGGCCTTGGGAGGAGTCGGCGGGGAAACCGCCGACCACGGACCCGGGAAGGGAGGTGCTGTCGGCGAGGGGGGCGCTGTCTGAGAGGGCGGCGCTGTCGGGGAGGGCGGCGCCTAGGGTGGAGTCGGGGACCTCAGCGGGGATTTGTGCTTCCAGGGAGTCGGGGATGTCCTGGACGTCCTGTTCTTCGGGGATGTCGGGCTTTTCTGATGTTTTCTCAGAAGAGTCAGGCTTGAGTACGATTCCCTCTGCAACGGGAGGGGTGACGGCGGTCGGTCCTGTCTTGGGCGTTCTCTTGAAGAGCGACGACGGCGTACAGGCCCACATCAGGATGAAGGCCAGCACGAAGAGAAGCGACACCGTTTTCTGTTTCACGGCTGCAAAATTACATATTTTTGAGGAGTTAAAGGAGTTAAAGGAGTTAAAGGGAGTTAAACACCTGTAGTTTTTGAGTTTTATTCAAACATTTTAGCCCAATTAAGGAACTTCTCCACCCCTTCGTGTCCGAATTTCTCTAGATTCCGTGCCGTCTCTTCCACGGTGAGCACGCGGTCGGGGCGTGACTTGGAGTAGAATTTGTCGGCATAGCAGACGAGCTGTTCCTCCAGTGTCTCAGGGATGTAGTCGGCCAGTGGCAGCGGCAGCTGCTGTCGCTCAATCTGCTGGCGGGTGATGCCGGTGCCGGTGTGGCGCTCGCAGACGCGGGCGTGGCGCTCATACCCCTCCCGGCGCAGCAGTTCTGCCCCGATAAGCCCATGCCGGATATAAGGCTCGCTGCCCTCGCAGAAGATGGAGGGAGCGTGGCACCAGCCAATGCCGATGTCGTGGAGCATGGCCGCTTCCAGCAGGAAGGTCTCGTCGGCATGCAGCTCCGGATGGTTTTTGGCAATGAGCAGGCAGCGGTCGGCCACCTGCCGGGAATGCTTCAGCAGAAGCCTGCGCAGGGCGGAAGACGGCAGCGTGCCATCTTCTTCCTCAGGATAGTACTTGTCTATGATTGCTTGGTAGTCCATATCTTTTCTTGTTTTTCATCTCTTATCTCATTCCTCCACCTGACTGGCAGGCCAGTTCACCAGGAACACTTTCTCCGTGGCGCGGGTGAGGGCGGTGTAGAGCCAGTGGAAATAGTCGGGGCCGAGCATGTCGTCGGTCATGTAGCCTTGGTCAATGTAGACATGTGCCCATTGTCCGCCCTGTGCCTTATGGCAGGTGACGGCATATCCGTATTTCACCTGGAGGGCATTGTAGTGCGCATCGCTCCTCAGGGCCTTGAGGCGGTCGGCCTTCATTGGCATGTCGGCATAATCTTCCATCACATTATTATAAAGCAGCTCCTGCTGTTCACGGGGCAGCGCCGGAGCCTCGGTGGTGAGGGTGCTGAGCAGGGTAGTGGCCGTCAGCTCCAGGTCGTCGTAGTCGGGCAGCTGTATGGTGACTTCGGCGAAGCGGAAGCCGTATAGCTCATGGATACGGCGCACGCGCTGCACCACGCAGAGGTCGCCATTGGCCAGGAACGACACTGCGGCAGCCGCCTGTGCCCCTGCTTGTGCATCCTGCCCTTCGCCTTTCGCATTCAGCCAGAAGTAGTTGTTCTTCACGATCATCAGCCGGTCGCCACGGCATAGCTCCTCCTCGCAGTCGAGTACCTTGTTGCGGATGCCCTGGTTGTAGATGTTGGCACGTTTGTTCGAACGGGTGATGACCATCGTCTCGTCCTGTCCGGCGTAGCTGTAGCTGCTGGCCAGCGACTCTATCAGCTCGTTGCCCGGCACACTGACGATGTCGGCGAACCCCCGGAAGCGTATCTTCGGAAGCGATAAGCACTCAGCAGCAGATGAAGATTGGCGGATGGAGGTGGCATTCCACAGTATGCCCGACTGCTGGCTCTGGCGGAGCACCTCGCTGAGGTCGGTCTCGTAGATGCTCAGCCCGTAGCCCATGAGCATGTCGCCCCTGAGGGCTGGACTGTCGTCCTCGCCCACGGGCGGCAGCTGTGCATGGTCGCCAATGAGCATCATGCGGCAGTTCTGCCCCTGATAGACGTAGCGCACCAGGTCGTCGAGCAGCGAGCCGGAGCCGAAGGAGCTGTCGCCGGGCATGGCTGAAATCATCGATGCCTCGTCGACGATAAATAGGGTGTCGTGGTGGAGGTTGTCGTTCAGGCTGAATGACGACATGTCGCCTGCGGCCTTCTGGCGGTAGATGCGGCGGTGGATGGTATAGGCCGGATGGCCGGCATAGTGGGAGAAGACCTTGGCGGCGCGTCCCGTCGGTGCCATCAGCACCAGTTTCTGCTTCAGCGAGAGCATGGCCTGCACCATGGCGGCGGCCAGCGTCGTCTTGCCCGTACCGGCCGAACCTCGCAACACCATCACTGCCAGCGGAGCAGGGTCGGTGACGAAATGCGCAAACAGGCGCAGGGCCTTCTCCTGCTCCCCGGTAGGCACATGGCCGAAGTGCTGGTGAATGCGGAATATCAGTTCGTCGGTAATCATGGTGCAAAGGTACGAAAGAGTTAGGAGTTAGGAGTCAGCAGTCAGCAGTTTTTTTCGCGTAAACACAAAAAAATGTTAAGTCGGCGCAAGTAACTCCTGTCTCCTGCCTCCTAACTCCTAACTTTTCATTATCTTTGCAGGCGAAATGAAACGCAGCGACACATGGACGAATGTTCTCTTGGTGGTGCTGGTGGCTGTCTTGGCGGCTATCTGTATCAGCAGTATCGTCAATGAGCAGCGGAAAGTACATCAAACAGAGCAGATGAAAAATGGCAGAGACAACTAATTCTACGAAGCGGCTGACCATACGCATCGGGCGTGGCACCCTGGCCATGGTCGAGCAGGGTGCTGACAGCGGCGATATCGTCTACGAACCATACGTCGTCAAGAGCGGCGTGTCGATAGCCGCCAATCTGCGGGAGGCTTTCAAGAACAGCGACCTGCTGTTGCAGGCACCGCCGAGGGTGCGTGTATCGATAGACGGCGATGTGCTGATGGTGCCTGTCGAGCAGTTCGACGAGAGCACTATGGAGCAGATGTACCGCCATGCCTTCCCCAGCAACGAGCAGGAGGTCATCTTCTATAATGTGCTGCCCGATGTGAATGCCGTGGCTGTCTTTTCCATGAACAAGGACGTGCGGCTGGTTCTCGACGACCATTTCAAGGACGTTCGGCTGGTGACGAGCATGCTTCCTGTATGGCGCCATCTCCATCAGCGTAGCTTCACTGGCGTGCGGCCCAAGCTCTATGCCTATTTCCACGAGAAACATCTGGAGCTGTTTGCTTTCCGCCAGAACCGCTTCCGCTTCTGCAACTCCTTTCCTATTTCCCATGTGAAGGATGCTCTCTACTTCATATTCTATGTCTGGAAGCAGTTGCAGCTGCAGCCGGAATACGACGAGCTGCACCTGGTGGGAAACCTCCCCGACAAGGATGTGCTGATGGAAGAGCTGAAGAGATTCTTGGACAAAGTCCATGTCATCAACCCGCAGGCGGACTTCAACCAGCATCCTGTCACTGCCATCGACGGCGTTCCCTACGACCTTCAGACGCTGGTGGTCAAAGGCAGGTGAGAGAAGCGGGAAGTGAGGAGCGAAAAGTGAGGAGCGAGAAGTTGTGAGGATTATCACCGGGATATACAAGGGGCGTCGTTTTGACATTCCCCGCACTTTCAAGGCAAGGCCTACGACCGACTTTGCCAAGGAGAACATTTTCAATGTACTCACAGGCTATGTAGACTTCGACGGCGCCAGTGCCCTCGACCTTTTTGCAGGTACTGGCAGCATCACGCTGGAGTTGCTGTCGCGCGGCTGTAGCCAAGTGGTCAGCGTGGAGCTGGACCGTGACCACCACCGCTTCATCTGTGACTGTGTGAAGAAGCTGGACGCCAGCAACTGCCTTCCGCTGCGTGGCGACGTGTTCCGCTATATCCATGGCTGCCATCAGCAGTTCGACTTTATCTTTGCCGATCCTCCATATGCGCTGAAAGAACTGCCCACCATTCCTGACCTCATCTTTAGTAACGCCCTGCTTAAGCCAGACGGCATATTTGTTTTTGAGCATGGCAAGGACCACGAATTCTCGCAGCATCCCTGCTTTGTGGAGCACCGCAGCTATGGCAGCGTGAATTTCTCGCTGTTCCGCGTCCAGTGAGGCTGTGCCTAGAACACTATATAATAGCAAATACTCTTTTTTGGCGCTACATGCGCTACTTTGGTATCTAATCTGCTGAATTTTAGGGGCGTTGTCTCCAAACGGCGGCAGTATTTGATAGTACCACGTCGGTAGCTACCGAGGTAGCACCAAATATGCTCCTGTAGCTACTGGTAACCGATTGCTAGTCAGTTTTTTGGATTCAAAAGTAGCTCGAGTAGCTCGTTTTTTTGCGCGTATTGTGCGCGCGTGGGGGCGGAGAAGCTGGGCGGCGCTGGAAGCGCCTGCAACGGACGAAACACGCCTGTTAAGCGTGCTTGAGAGGAGAGAGGGGGTGTTATCAAACCTTGGGGCAATGATTCTCCAAAAGACGTGGGGACGTCAAAATGCGTGCCCTCATTCGGGATATCGGGCTAAACCGGCTCTACATCAGTCAGCCTGACCTCCTGCTTCCTGTAGCCGCCTGAGGTGAAGAGGGCTATAAGCTGTCCTGATTCGTCGGTGAGACGCACCTCGGCGTAGGGCATCCGATGATGGTCCACCAGTTCCCTGGCTTCTGCATAGACGGTGGCTCCCAGAGGCACAGAGCGGAAATAGGTGATGTTGGAACTGGTGGAGACCGTGAGCACCAGATGGCTGTTCACAGCTGCGGCAAAGGCCAGGTCGGCCAAGGTGAACAAGGCTCCGCCCTGGCAGAAGTTGCCTCCGTTTAGATGGTGCTCCTCTACAGTCATGCAGGCACGGGCATAGCCCTTGCCAATCTCCAGCAGCTCGCAGCCCGCCAGGACTGCAAAGCGGTCGCCCTTAAAGAATTCTTTTAAAGTCATAAAGTCCTCCTTTCTGTCCCTGAAAGCTTCCCTTCTGCCGATTCTTTGCGCATGCCTACAGGTCTATTGTTGCCCCTTCGGGGGCAGAATGGGGTCTAAATAGTCGTCAAAATACTGCGTGATGCGCTCGTGGAGGTGCACGCTGGCGTGGCCAGCCATGTTGTGGCCCTCGCCAGGATAGACGAAGAGGTCGGGCTGGGTGCCGGCCTGTACACAGGCTTTCAGGAAGGACAGGGCATGCTGTGGCACGACGGTGGGGTCGTTATAGCCGATGATGATCTGGAGCTTTCCTTTCAGGTTCTTTGCCTGGCTGATGAGGCTGGTCTTTGCATAGCCGTCGGGGTTCTGCTGCGGCGTGTCCATATAGCGCTCGCCATACATCACCTCATACCAGTGCCAGTCGATGACAGGGCCTCCGGCCACGCCCACCTTGAACACGTCGGGATAGTTGGTCATCAGCGAGATGGTCATGTAGCCGCCGTAGCTCCATCCGTGGACTCCCAGACGGTTACTGTCGACGTAGGGCAGGCTCTTCAGGAACTCCACGCCCTTCATCTGGTCCTTCATCTCCACCTGACCGAGCTGGCGGAAGGTGGCCTGCTCGAAGTCGCGTCCTCGGTTCTCGCTTCCCCTGTTGTCGAGGATGAAGACGATGTAGCCTTTCTGCGCCATGTAGGTCTCCCACGAACGGCTGTACCAGTGCCACGATGCCTCAATGTTGTGGGCATGAGGACCGCCGTAGACATAGACGACGGTGGGGAACGCGCCTCCAGTCCCTCTCCAGGGAAGGGGCGTCTTCTGGCCTTCGCTGTCGGTTGGGAGCTGGTCGTAAAGTGCCCTGGGCACTACCATGCGGTAGTAGAGGTCGGTCACGCCGTCGGCAGCTTTGATGCTTCCGCTGAGATAGCCGGGCTGCTGGTAGTCTTCCCAGGGGTCGGGGGCGGTAAGCAGTCGCACAGCCTTGCGCTCCTTGGTGCTTGTGAGGTCGATGTTGTTGGGTGTGACGGGATCCTGCCATTTGTCGTAAAGCAGTGAACCGGTGCCCTTGGAGAGAACAGCCCGGTGCACGCCCGTTCGGTTGTCGAGCGGCGTGCGCCGTCCTGTCTTGACATCGACGGCAAAGATGTTGCGCTGCAGGGGATGCTTCTCGTTGGAGGCGATGATGACGCTCTTCAGCTTCTGGTTGAAGCCCAGCACGTCGAGCACCACCCACGGGCCACTGGTCAGCTGTTTGATGCATTCGCCCTTTATATTATAGAGGTACAGGTGGTTGTAGCCGTCCTTCTGGCTCTGGAGGATGAAGAGGCTGCTGTCCCACGGCAGGAACTGTATGGGGTTCAGCGGCTCGACATATTTGTCGCTGGTTTCACGGCAGAGCTGGTGTTCGCGCTTTCCCGTCTCGGCATCGTAGCTGACGAGGCGGCAGTCGTTCTGGTCGCGGTTCAGCTCCTGGATGAAGACATGCTTCGAGTCGGGGCTCCAGCTGATGTTGGTGAAGTAGCAGGGGGATTGGGGCTGCGATGGCATCGCAGCATAGTCGACGGCGGGGGTCTGGAGGTAGGTGGTCTTTTGGGTGTTTAAGTCATAGATGCCGACGGTGACAAGGTGGGTGTTTGTGCCCGCCATGGGATATTTGTCGGGCTGCATCTTTGCGATGCATGGCTCGACGCAGGGGTTCAGGTCAACCTGTGGGTAGTCGGTCACCATGGTCTGGTCCATGCGGTAGAAGGCCAGGCGCTGGCCGTCGGGACTCCAGAATGTGCCCTTCGTGATGCCGAACTCGTCGCGGTGTACGCTCTGGCCATAGACTATCTCGCGTGAGCCGTCGGTGGTGAGCTGACGCTTGTAGCCCTTGCCGTCGACGACGAAGAGCTGATGGTTCTGCACGTAGGCCGTGGCACGTGACTGCGGGCTCCAGTCGTTGGCATCCTGGCCAGAGATGCTGTCCTCCCATACGACGTGCTTCTCCTTGAAATCTACGAGTATAAAGGCCAGGCGGTTTCCCACGGCCACCAGCGGCTTGTCGGGGTAGGGGAAGGTGGCGTTCATCAGGTGGCGCACCTGCTTCGTATCGCCGTCGCACTCCGCCCATTGGTTAATCTCGTCGAGGGTGAAGAGCAGGGTCTTCTTCCCCGTCTTGGCATCGATGGTGTAGCACTCCTCCACGTCGGTCTGCACCAGTTGGTCGCCCCACCAGGTGAGCGACATGTTCTTCGGGCGGAGGTTGTGGTAGTTGCGCCCGCCGAAGTTCAGGTCTTCCAGTGTGAAGCGCTTTTGCTGAGCGGCCATGGGGGAGGGGAGTAGGGTAAGAAGGGTGAGGAGGATGAGCAGGGACTTAGTCTTCATTGTGGTTGTTTCTTTTGTTGTTGCGTTTGCCTCCGCTGCGGTCGAAGCGCTCGTGTCCGCCACGGTTCTGCCTGTCGTTGTATTTCCCATTCTTGTCGGGCTTTCCCCCCTTCCTGGGGAACCGGGCGTCGTCGTTGTCCTTGCGGAAGCGCGACTTCCGTTCTCCACGTTCCTCTTTCTGTCCTCTCCGCTCTCCTTTCCTGTCGGTAGTCAGGTCATGGCGGTGGAAGGTGAACGAGCGGATGTCGCCCTCTTCGTTCTCCTCCTGCTCGGTGATGCGCTGCTTGAACTCGCGTTCTTTCCTGAAGCGGTGCTTCTCGGCCATCTGCCGTTTCTCCTCCTCGGTCTTCACGGCTCCACCTTCGCTGCGGAAGATTTTCATCTTGCCGTCGAACATCTGGTATTTGCGCAGTTCGCACTCCAGGCTTCCGTTGTAGAGTGGAATCTTGATGCTGGGCTTCAGGCCTATCTGTTCGAAGCACTCTTCGCGGTAGCTCAGAATCCAGGCATCGTTGCCGATGAAATGGTGCTTCAGCCGTTCGCCTATCATGCGGTAGGTGCCCAGCAGGTCGGGCGTGGAGATTCGCTCGCCGTAGGGCGGGTTGGTGACGATGACGGCCTTGTCGCCGGGCTGGGTGAAATCCTTGAAGTCCTGCTGCTCAATGGTGATGCAGTCGGAGAATCCCGCCGCCTTCACATTCATGCGTGCGGTGTTCACGGCCTTCATGTCGATGTCGTAGCCATAGATGCGGTGCTGGAATTCGCGCTCCTGCGAGTCGTCGTTGTAGATCTCGTCGAACAGGTCGGCATCGAAGTCGGCCCATTTCTCGAAGGCATATTCCTTGCGGAAGAGACCTGGAGCCATGTTTCGGGCGATGAGGGCAGCCTCGATGAGGAATGTGCCTGAGCCGCACATGGGGTCGATGAAGTCGGTCTCACCCTGCCAGCCCGTCAGCATGATGATGCCGGCAGCCAGCACCTCGTTGATGGGAGCCTCCACGCTCTCCTGGCGATAGCCCCGGCGGTGGAGACTCTCGCCGCTGCTATCGAGGCAGAGCGTGCAGTCGTCCTCGGCAATATGGATGTGCAGTCGCAAGTCGGGATTGGTGATGGAGATATTGGGGCGTTTGCCCGTTCGCTCGCGCAGCTGGTCGACAATGGCATCCTTGACCTTGTAGCTGACGAACTTCGAGTGGCGGAACTCCTCGGAGAAGACCACCGAGTCGACGGCAAAGGTCTTGTCGTCGGCCAGATATTGGCTCCAGTCCAGCTTCTTGATTTCCTCGTAGACGTCGTCGGCACTTCGCGCCTTGAAACGGTGGATGGGCTTCAGGATTTTGATGGCCGTGTGCAGCTGGAAGTTTGCGCGGTACATCAGCTCTTTGTCACCTGTAAACGACACCATGCGTCTACCTATTTGTACGTCGTTAGCCCCCAGTTGAGTCAGCTCTTTCGCCAGGACGGGCTCCAATCCCATGAATGTTTTGGCGATGAGCTCAAAGTTTTGCTCCATGTTTGATGAAATAGCGTATTTCGGCTGCAAAGATACAAAAAAAGTTAGGAGTTAGGAGTTAGGAGCCAAGAGTTTTTTCGGCTCCTTTAATTAAAAAAAGTTAAGAGCTAGCGAATAACTCCCCACTCCTGACTCAAAACTCCTAACTTTTGTATAATTTTGCAGGGAAATGATGCAACTGTTCGCCATATCGCTTAAGTCTGACAACTCTGAAATCTTTGTTTGGGGGTTGTTGGCTGTGTTATTTGTCTTTTTCGTCTGGTCGCTGTTCCATCAGCGAAAGACGGGCAAACAGTTGCGCTTTGAGCTGGAACAGCTGGGTAAGCTGAATGAGAATAACGTTGAGGCAGAGTTTGTCCTGCGGGCCATGAAACTGATTACTTGGCATCTTGACCCGAAGACCATGATCATCACTTTTGACAACGACTTCCGCGACAAGAGAAGCAAGATGACAAGCTTTACCGATGGTTTGTCGGTCAGCATTATCGTCAGTAATATCCATCCGCAGGATGCGGAGCGTCTGGACAAGGCGTTGAGCGACCTTTGCGCAGGCATCACGGAGAACTATCATGAGGAGTACCGGGTGCTTATCCCTCATTCTGACAAATGCTACTGGGAAGAGAGCTACGCCACCGTGGTGGAGCGCGATGTAGAGGGCAAGCCTACCAGCATCGTGGGCACCACTCAGATTATCGACGACCGCAAGCTGATGGAGGCAGAGCTGATAGCCGCCCGCAACAATGCCGAGGAGAGCAACCGCATGAAGTCGGCCTTCATTGCCCACATGAGCCATGAGATTCGCACGCCGCTGAATGCCATTGTGGGGTTCACCAGCCTGTTGCCAGACATCACTTCCGACGAGGAGCGCCGGGGGCTGCTCGACCTAATCAGCGATAACTCCCAGAAGCTGCTGAACATCATCAACGATGTGGTGAATATCTCGTCGATAGAGTCGGGACAGGCACAGATACAGCTGAGCAGTTTCGACCTGAACCAAGTGCTGGCTGAGCAGGTGGAGCGTTTCCGCAACGAGTTGAAGCCTGGCGTGGAGCTGAAGACGGAGTTTGGCAGCGAGGCTTTGCTGCTCACCACCGACCTCAACCGCTTTAACGAAATATTCAAGCATTTGCTGTCGAACGCGGTGAAGTTCACCGCTCAGGGGAGTATCGTCGTGGGCTACGATGCCCCCAAAGACGGCCGTGTCACAGCATGGGTGAGCGACACTGGCATAGGCATTGCCGAGGAGAACCGGAAACGCATCTTCGAGCGCTTCTTCAAAATCGACGAGTTCGTGCCCGGTGCCGGTTTGGGCCTGAGCATCTGCCAGACGATGGCTAACAGCCTGGGCGGCTCCGTCACGGTGGAGTCGAAGCCGGGACAAGGGTCGAAGTTCATGGTCGAGATACCCATCCAGGAGTCAGGAGCTAGGAGTTAGGAGCTATTTCCTGCGGCTCAGTATGGATTGGATTTTGGCCAGGTCCTCCGGGTAGGTCAGCTTGTCGTAATAGGGAACATCGAAATCCAAATACACCCGTGAAGTTTCCGGCAGTTGCTGAATAGACTCCGTCAGGGGTGAATCTGCCTTGAAATGTCTGTCGATGAGGCTGAAATTGAAAGCCTCCGGCGTGGACAGCGTGTAATACTCCTCCCGGTTCACTATCCATTCCCCGTATCGTCCCAGGCTGTCGGTGATTTTCCGTGCACATGCCACAGCGTCGTACTGGTCGAGCAGCGTGAAGAAACGGTCTATCACCCGACTCTCCACTGTCGGTCTGACAGCATCGACCACGACCAGCTTCTCGCAGTCGCTGTGACGGCGTATGTAGTCCAGTCCGTTGCGCTTGGTAACGTTCAGCTCAGGGCCGCTAGCCGTCACATCCACTCCATAGGCCGCCGTCAGCTCGTCGTGATACTTCGGGTGCGCCACCACGAGGATGGTGTCGGCCAGTGTGCTTCGTTTGCAGGCGTCTATCACGTAAGAGATGACCTGCCGGCCGTCTATTTCCACATACTGCTTGGGGACGCTGCTGCCAAAGCGCTCACCTACGCCCCCGGCCGTAATCATGATTACGTTTTTGTCTGTCTGTTTCATAATCATGGGGCAAAGTTACTACTTTTTTCTAAAAAAAACAAATATGGGTTCAAAAAAAGCTGCTTTCTCACATAAAATGCTTATCTTTGCAGGCTGAAAGCCTGCGGGAACGGATGTTGCCTCGGCAATTGGGGCTAGCCCCTGTTGCATTCGGCTTGCATCGTCCTTGCACTAAACGGTAAGTCATGGAAAAGAGTTTTAAACAGCTACTACACGAATCGTTCAAGTCGAACGATACTGAAGAGACACTCGACATCTATTTTACCCGCCCCATCGGCCTCGTCTTTGCGCTGATGTGGATTAAGATAGGTGTCACGCCCAACTTTGTCACCATCCTCAGCATGTTTCTGGGCGCAGGTGCCGGCTTCTGCTTCTACCACACCGAGCTGTGGTGGAACGTGGCAGGCGTCGTCCTGCTCATGCTGGCCAACTTCTGCGACAGCACCGACGGGCAGATGGCTCGTCTCACCAACCACAAGACCGCCATCGGCCGCATGCTCGACGGCCTGGCCAGCGACGTGTGGTTCTTCTTCTGCTATCTGGGCATTGCCCTGCGCCTCTGGCCGCAGCCCCTCCCCTTCACCGATGGCAGTGTGAACTGGACGTTTTGGGGATTCCTGCTCTGTGGCTTCGCTGGTTTCTACTGGCACGCCCGCCAATGCCAGCTGGCCGACTACTATCGCCAGATACACCTCTATTTTATTAAGGGCGAGGAAGGCAGCGAGCTGAACAGCACAGAACAGGAGCAGCGTCTGCTCGACAGCATGCCCAAGCGAAAGTGGGGACCCTTCACCGTGGGGGTGGGCGACCAGTTCTGGGATTATCTATTCCACCACTTCTACATTGGCTGGTGCCGGAAACAGGAGAAGAATACCCCGGAGTTCCAGCGGTTCTTCCGCCAGGTGAAGGCCAAATGGCCCAGTGCCGCCGACATGCCTGCCGACTTCCGCGAAGACTTCCGCAGCAAGAGCCTGCCCCTGATGTGGATGACCAACACCCTGACCCACAACACCCGTGCCATAGTCATGTTCATCAGCTGTCTATGCGATGTGCCCTGGGTTTATCCCCTCTTCGAGATTACCGTGCTTGCCGCCCTGTACTATTATATGCACTGGCGACATGAGAAGATGTGTAAGGAATTTGTGGTTTAAGCTTTGGAAATCGAGATTAGTAGTCATCTAAGATTTGAGCAATGAGTCTAAGACAATTCGCGATAAGTTTATCATTTATCATTTGTCAGTTATCATTTAGCCCCGCAGGGGCGCAGACCATCACCGGCCATGTGCTCGACGCCGTGACGGGCGACAGCATCCCCATGGCCAGCTGCATCTATCGTGGTCACGGCGTGGCCGTAGCCTCGAAGGTCGACGGCTATTTCAGCATCGAGCGCCACGAGAGTTGGCCGCTGACCATCTCTGCCGTGGGCTATCAGCCGCAGACCATTGTCGTCGACCGCCAGACTCCCCACTATCTGCGTGTGAAGCTCAAGCCCGACACCAAGGTGCTGGGCGAGGTGGTGGTGAAGCACAAGCGCAGCCGATACAGCCGTAAGAACAATCCCGCCGTGGAGCTGATGCGCAAGGTGGTGGCCGCCAAGAAGCGCACCGACCTCTCCAACCACGACTACTACCAATACCACAAGTACCAGAAGCTGACTCTGGCCCTGAACGACATCACCCCCTCCTTCCTCGACTCCACTAAGTTCGGCAAGAAGCAGTGGCTCATCAACCAGGTGGAACCCTGCCCCTACAACAACAAGCTCATCCTTCCTGTCAGCGTCGACGAGACTGTCTCGCAGAAAATCTACCGTAAGTCGCCCCACGACGAGAAGACCATCGTCAAAGGCATGAACAGCAGCGGCATCAACGAGCTCTTCCAGACGGGTGATATCCTTTCCACGCTGATGAAAGATATCTTCACCGATATCAATATCTACGACGACCAGATACGCCTGCTGCAGTTCCCCTTCACCTCGCCCATCGGCGACGATGCCATCGCCTTCTACCGCTACTACATTGAGGATACCATCTATGTAGACCATGACCTCTGCTTCCACCTGAACTTCCTGCCCAACAACCAGCAGGACTTCGGCTTCCGCGGACAGCTCTACATCCTGGCCGACAGCAGCTATCAGGTGAAGCGCTGCGAGATGACCATCCCCAAGCGCAGCGACGTGAACTTCGTCGAGAACATGCAGGTCACTCAGGAGTTTCGCCAGCTGCCCACCGGCGAATGGGTGCTCTCGGTCGACGACATGTTCACCGAGCTGAGGGCGATGTCCTTCCTCCAGTCGTTTGCCGTCATACGCAATACCCGCCTCACCGACTATGCCTTCGACGAGCTGCCCCGCCAGCTCTTCAAGGGAAAGAAGAAAGAGGTGAAGGACGTGAATGCCATGATGCAGAACGACGACTTCTGGGCGCAGTACCGGCAGGTGGAACTGACGAAGAGCGAGAGTTCGATGGATGCCTTCGTCCACGGCATGGAGCAGATTAAGGGCTTCAACTATATCATCTTCGTGGCCAAGGCCTTCATCGAGAACTTCGTCGAGACCGGCACCCCCAAGGTCCCCTCAAAGGTGGACATCGGCCCCATCAACACCATGATTACCCGCAACCAGGTGGACGGCTACCGCTTCCGCCTCTCTGCCCAGACCACCGCCAACCTCGACTCGAACTTCTTTGCCGCAGGCTACATCGCCCGTGGCATGGACTCGAAGAAGACCTACTATAAGGCCGACCTCATCTATTCGTTCAACAAAAAGGAATACCTGCCGCGTGAGTTCCCCAAGCGTACGCTGACCCTCAGCTCCACCTACGACGTGATGTCGCCCAGCGACAAGTTCATGCGCACCGACAAGGATAATGTCTTCACCGCCCTGAAGTGGGCCAAGATAGACAAGATGATGTTCTACAACCGCCAGTCGCTCACCTTCGAACGCGAGGAAGACTGGGGCTTCCGCACCACTGTGTCGCTGAAACGAGAAGAAAACAAAGGTGCCGAGCAGCTGTTCTTCATCCCACTCTCGCAAAGTGCCGACCGCACCACATGGACCAACTGGAGCAACCCCTCCGTTTCTGCTGCTGCTGTCGCGACACCGTCGAAGTCCCTTCGCACCACCGAGCTGCGCGGCGAGCTGCGCTTTGCCCCCGGCGAGACCTTCATCAACACCAAGCAGCGGCGCCGCCCCATCAACCTCGACGCTCCTGTCTTTACGGTCAGCCATACCCTCGGCCTGAAAGATTTCTTGGGCGGCGACTACACCTTCAACCTTTCCGAGGCTAGCATCTACAAGCGCTTCTGGCTGAAATCCTGGGGAAAGCTCGACTTCCTCGCCAAGGGCAGCATTCAGTGGAACAAGGTGCCCTTCCCCCTGCTCATCATGCCCGAGACCAACCTCTCCTACATCATGCAGGACTACACCTTCACGCTCATCAACAACATGGAGTTCCTCAGCGACCGCTATGCCTCGGCCATGCTCCTCTGGGATCTCAACGGCAAGATATTCAACCGCATCCCTCTGCTCCGCAAACTGAAGTGGCGTGAGTGGCTCACCGTGAAGTGCCTCTGGGGCGACCTCACCGACAAGAACAACCCCACGCTGGCACAGAACGCTGGAGACCCCGAGCTGATGTATTTCCCTGAAGGTGCCTACATCCTCGACCGCAAAGAGCCCTACTGGGAGGTGTCGGCCGGCATCCACAACATCTTCAAGATTGTCCACGTGGAGTACATACGCCGCCTGAACTACAACCACCTGCCCACCGCCCACAAGTGGGGCATCCGCTTCATGATTCGCATGACGTTCTAGGGGGGAATGCTTTTCGCAGGACGAAGGGGGCAATCCCTTTCTTCTTCTCCTCGAAAGACGGCGTGCCTTGATGCACGTCCCCCTTATTCTCTTGCTATTACATTCTCTTTTCCAAGGAACTGACGCCAGAAGTCAGCGGTGTTGCCGTGGTCGAAGGCACCGCCGCCACACCATGGAGCCACCATCAGCCAGAGCGCTCCGTCGCGCTGCATGTTCTCCCATGAGGGGACGCTGTTGCACTCAGGCATGGCGGTCATCTTGTTGGGGTGGGCCTTGCGCAGCTTGAGGAAGTCGGCGGCCTGCGACTGGTGGGTGGTGTTGTTCTGCGGATAGCCGTCGCGAGCCACGATGTCCACGTACTCGTCGCCGGGGTACCAGTCGTCATCGTTCAGCTCCGAAGTCCACACCCACAGCAGATTGTGGATGCCCGCCTCGCGGAAGTAGTCGAACATATAGATGTAGAGCTTCTTGTAGGCCGCACCGTCCTCTGCTCCCCACCAGAACCAGCGTCCCGACGCCTCGTGCAGGGGGCGCCAGATGATGGGTATCCCCTGACTCTGGTAATAGCGCAGCAGGCTGGCCACGCCATCCAGCTTGCGGCGGAAGATGCGGTTCTCCAGCGTTCCTTCTGTGGCGCACCGTGAGGGCAGGATGTGGCACGGCTTATCACCGTGAATGTAGAAGCCCTCCCAGTCGCTCTTCTGCTCGGCAAAGGCGTTGAGCGGCATGTGTATGTGCCACATGAAGGCGACGATGCCGCCAGCGTCGTGCCATCGCTTGGCGGTGGTGGTGCGGTAGTTGATCCACGACTGGTCGAAGTGCTGGAAGTCGAACACGTTCACCTTCGGGTACTTGCCGCAGGCCTCTTTGATGCGCTCGGCATCGTTGGTGTTGTAGTTCCATTCAGCCTGACAGCCCGACAGCACTTTCTTCCCCCATACTTCATCACGCAGATAGCGGTACAGTTCACGAGTCTCGTCGTTGGCATCGGGGTCAACAGGATGCTCGTCTATTTGTGCACCGACAGAGACCACCAGTCCCATCAGCGCCAGGACACAAAACAATTTCTTCATCTTATTTCTTTCCGGACAATGGTACGGCCTCCTTGATAATGAGTCTTGACGATATTCATTCCGTGTTGCGGCCTGCTGAGGCGTACACCTGCCGTGTTGTAGTATTCCACGGAGAGGACCTGCGGGGTGGCAGCGGGCAATGGGCTGACCGTCGTCGACACGATGTTGCCCTGCTTGTCGGCGAGGTTCACGCTGCCTATGGCCACCGTCTGCGCCTTCTCTGAGATGATGTTCACGCTGCATGTCTTCCTGTGGGCTGTTGTAAGCGTGATTCTGCACTGCGTCGCACCCTTGGCGATGGTCTGGCTCTTCACGCTCTTCTCGTTGTAGAACAGTTGCGCAGTCATCGTCTCGGAGGCTGGCTGCAACAGGTCGATGACGATGCTGCCGTAGCCGCTCAGGTCCTTGGGTTCCTGCCAGTACCAGCCCGCTCCACCGTAGGGCTTCAGACTCACCGTACAGGTCTGTCCCTGTGCAGCGCCGCTAAGCAGCATGTCATCCCAGGCAAAGAGATCGTCGGCCAGTGTCTCGTACTTGCCGTCGTTGGTCTTGAGCGTGACAGCTGTCAGCGTGAAGTTCACGCCCTTGATGTGGATACCCTGGCGCAGGCGGCTCGCATCCTGCGTGGTCACCACCATGTCGTAGTCGCCATTGATGGAGAGCGACTCCAGCCCGTCGAAGTTCGTCCAGCCGTTGCCCCACGACACTTGCAGCTGTGCTCCGGCAGCGGCGGTAATGCTGAGGTGTAGAACGTCGTCGGCCTTGGCGGCGCTCAGCTTGCTGCCCTCGATGTTGAGCACGTCGCCCCAGCTGAGGAACTGCTTCGAGCCTTGCCAGACAACGGTCTCGGCGGCGCTGGCTGCGAGGAATGGCATAGCCAGCAGCGCCAGAAAAATGGTTTTTAGATTCTTCATACTTCGTTCTGCTGTTGTTATGGTTGCTCTGTCGTTATGCTCACAACGGATTCCTTCAGCCCCTCGCTGCTGCAATGGAGCATGAGGACAGACGGCGTGCGGGCACTCTGGACGATGACCTGCGCCAGGCCGTTGAAGGCCGGGATGCTAAAGGCGTGGCAGTCTTTTTCTTTGGGATGGTCTTCGCCCAGGTAGGCCGGGTCGCCATTGCCCGCTCCAAGGATGCGCCCATCGCCCTCGAGCGTGAAGTTCAGCATGGGGCAGGCATCGGGCACGAGGCGGCCTTTGGCATCCTGCACCTCTATGGTGACGATACTGAGGTCGCGCCCGTCGGCCGTGAGCTGCAGGCGGTCGGCTTTGAGGGCTGTCTTCGCTGCTGGCTTGGTGGTCTCTATCGTTTCCGTGAGGATGCGTTTGCCGTTCTTATAGCCTGTGGCCACCACCTTGCCCGGCTGGTAGATGGCCTTCCACGAGAGGTGGCCGTTCTTGGGCATCGTCTGGCGCCCCAGCTTCTTGCCGTTCACCGAAAGCTCCACCTCGTCGCAGTTGCTGTAGGCCCACAGCTCCACCTCCTCATCCTCGTGGCCTTGCAGGTTCCAGTGGGGGAAGATGTGCAGCACAGGCTCGTCGGTCCACCACGACCGCAGGTACCATGCCTCGTCCTTGGGAAATCCGCAGTAGTCGAGGATGCCGAATTCCGAGTCATGGGCAGGATAGCTGAGCGGATTGGGCTCGCCCCGATAGTCGAACCCCGTCCAGTAGAACAGTCCTGCTGCCCATGGGCGTTCGGCATAGAACTGCCAGCCGCGCGCGATGACATTCAGGATGCCCGGCTCGGTGCCCCTGTTCATGCTGGCCATGTGTCCCGGCTGTTCCTTGGTGTTGAAATACACGCCGCGTGTGCCGCAGCCCGTGGTCTCCTCTGTGCCAACAATCTTCCATGCGGGGTTCTGCCGCTTGCGGTTGTCGACATCGTTCTGCACAATATAGTTGAAGCCCACCACATCGAGCCCTTTGACGAGCTGCGTGCCGCCGGCATTAGCCATGGTCGACGGGCGTGTGGGGTCGAGCCTTCGGGTGTATTCCCGCATGGCAGCGGCAACACGGGTGCCCTGCACGGTGTTTTCCAGTCCCCATTCCTCGTTTCCGTCGCTCCAGAGGATGATGCTCGGATGGTTGCGGTCGCGCCGGATCATGCTCTCCAGAAGTCTCAGATGCTCGGTGTTGATGCCGGCGAGCCGGTTCTCTTCTATGACGAGGATGCCCTCACGGTCGCAGATGTCGAGCAGGACGGGGGTCATGGGGTTGTGGGAGGCACGGTAGGCATTGCAGCCCAACTGTTTCAGCTGCCTGATGCGCCAGGCCTGCAGGGCATCGGGGATGGCAGCCCCCACGCCGGCATGGTCTTGGTGCATGTTCACCCCTTTCAGCTTCAGCGGCTGGCCGTTGAGCAGGAAGCCTCTTTCGGCATCGAAGGCAATGTCGCGGAACCCCGTTGTCGTCTCATATACATCCGTCACCTGGCCACCCACCCTGACGGTTGTCTCTACCTTGTAGAGATAAGGGTCGATGGTGCTCCACAACCGGGGACTGCTGAGGGTCATGGTCTGCCTGCAGCTTAATGTCTGCTTGGCCTCGAGTTTCAGCGATGCGGCATCGGCCTTGCCCACCTCGCGGCCGTCGGCGTCAAGCAGCCGCTGCTCCACGGTGCAGGCCGTTGCCTGCAAGGCGTGGTTGTGAACCTCCGTCTCTATGGTGACTGTGGCCTTGTCGTATGGCGCTTTTAAGTCTGCATGGACAAAGGTGCCGAAGGGAGCCACGCTGACAGCAGCCGACTTCAGGAGCCACACGTCGCGGTAGATGCCCGCACCCTCGTAGAACCAGCCCTCTTCGAGCGTGGCATCTGCCCGTACGCAGATGAGGTTCTCGCCGCCATAGTTCACATACTCCGTCACGTCATACACCTGCGTGGCATAGCCGCTGGGCTCCGTACCCATATAGAAACCGTTGAACCAGACGCGGGCGTCACGGAAGATGCCGTCGAACTGCAGGGCGATGCGTTTGCCAAGGTCTGCCGCCGGGATGGTAATCACCTTCCTGTACCACCCTACACTGGTCTCCGGATATTTGTAGCCCACGGTCTTGTATCCGTGCGAGTGGCTGGCCCCCGGAGCGAACGGCAGTGTTGCAACCCAGTCGTGAGGGATGCTCACCTCCTGCCACCGGCTGTCGTCGAACTTCATGGCGTAGGGGCCCTCGTTGTGTATCGAGTTAGCCTTCGTCAGATAGTTGAAGTACTCCGTGCCACATCCGAAATCCTTCCTCGGGTCGGCAGCATGACCAAACGAGAAGCGCCAGCCCTCGTCGAGCCTCGTCTTCTCACGTACACGCTGTGCGCTGGCGGTGATGCACACCAAGCACATCACACACAGCATGATCCATTGACGCTTTTGAATCTTCCTCATTTTTTTATTTGCTGTTTAAAATCATCTTGCCGGTTATGTCTAAGCTTTTCTGGCTGGCCGTCGTAGCCCAGGAAGCAACATGTCAGTCTCTTTCATCGCTGATGGTTATTATGGGCAACTGCTATGTCATTACCAGAATGAAGGTGGTGCAAAGATAAAAAGAAAAACTGAGGTTTGCAAATAAAAGGAGGAGAAAATACGGAAAAAAAGTGTTGCTGCATATAGTATTATCGACAATGATTTAGCAGTTGCCCCCGGGCTTTGAGGACTTCCTGAAGCGAACAAAGCGGCAGCCGCATTCACGAAACTTGGGGGGAGGGGAGTGCCTTGCGGATAATTAAGCCCTGTGTCAACTGCTATATTGTTGCCTTTTTTTTACCTCCCTATTTGGCAGATTCAACAATTTTTAGTACTTTTGCAAGCGACTTTGATGGTGCGACAGCGCTATGACGCAACTAAAACAATGATTCACAATATGAAGAAACAACGATTCTCCCTTTTGGCAGCACTGCTGCTCAGCGTGCTGACGGCTTCGGCCCGTGAGCGAATGAACTTCGATGCCGGTTGGCGCTTTCTGCTGGCCGACTCGGCAGCTATGGCGAAGACCGACTACGACGACTCTCACTGGCGGCGGCTCGACCTGCCCCACGACTGGGCCATCGAGGGCGACTTCTCTGCCGGCAACCCCAGCGGAGCGGGCGGCGGTGCACTGCCCGGAGGGGTGGGGTGGTACAGGAAGAGCCTCCCGCTGCCCTCGTCCTTCAGGCAGGGAGACCGCCTGCTGCTGGAGTTCGACGGTGTGTATATGAACAGCACGGTCTATGTGAACGGGCAGGAGGTGGGCTTTCGTCCCTACGGCTACAGCTCGTTCGAGTACGACATCACGCCGTTTGTGAAGAAGGGCAGGAACGTGGTGGCCGTCAGGGTGGACAACAGCGACCAGCCCAACTCGCGCTGGTATTCAGGATGTGGCATCTATCGCCATGTGTGGCTCACGACGGTGGATGCCGTGCATGTGGCCCATTGGGGGGCGCATGTCACGACGTCTGTTGCCAAGGGCAAGGGGAAGGTGGACATAGAGGTGAACCTTGAAGGGACGGCATCGGTTGACCAGCGCCCTGTCATTGAGCATACGCTGGTTGCTCCCGACGGGAAAACCGTCGGGCACGGACGCGGTGTGAGGTCTGTCATCTCGCTGGCCAAGCCCAGGCTGTGGTCGTGTGATGACCCCTATTTATACAAGGTACGCACGCAGGTGAAGGTGGGCGGCCGGGTGGTCGACGAGGTGGAGACGAGCACGGGCTTCCGCACCTTTGAATTCAACGCCGAGAGCGGCTTCTGGCTCAACGGCGTGAACATGAAGCTCAACGGCGTATGCGAGCACCACGACTTCGGCTGTCTGGGTGCTGCGCTGCATGAGGATGCCCTCCGCCGCAAGCTGGTGAAGCTGAAGGCTATGGGCGTGAATGCCATACGCAGCAGCCACAACCCTCCGGCACCGGAGCTGCTGGATATGTGCGACAGCATGGGGCTTATCGTCATGGACGAGAGCTTCGACATGTGGCGCCGCCGGAAGACGCAGAACGACTATGCCCGCTTCTTCGACGAGTGGCACGAGCGCGACCTCAGCGACCTCGTGCTGCGCGACCGCAACCATCCCAGCATCCTCATGTGGTCGATAGGCAACGAGGTGCTGGAGCAGTGGAGCAGTGCCGAGGCCGACACGCTGACGCTGGAGCAGGCCAACCTGATACTGAACGCCGGGCACGATGCCTCGACGCTGGCCAAGGAGGGTGAGCTGAGTGTGCAGAGCCTGCTGACGCAGCATCTGGCAGAGATTGTGCGCCGCTACGACACCTCGCGTCCCGTCACGGCCGGCTGCAACGAGCCGTCGCCTGGCAACCACCTCTTCAAGAGCGGTGCCATCGACATCATCGGCTTCAACTACCACCACCAGTGGGCGAAGGACGTGCCTCAGCACTTCCCCGGCAAGCCCTTCATCTTCAGCGAGAGCGTCAGCGCCTTGCAGACTCGCGGCTACTACATGATGCCCAGCGACTCGGTGTACAAGGCACCCGTGCAATGGTGGCTGCCCTATACCGACCCCACGTTCATGTGCTCGGCCTACGACAACATGCACGCCTCGTGGAGTTCCACACACGAGGAGATGTGGCACGTGGTGAAGCATACGCCCTACTGCGGCGGACAGTTCATCTGGACGGGCTTCGACTATATAGGCGAGCCCACGCCCTACGGCTTCCCCGCCCGCAGCAGCTACTTCGGCATCATCGACCTGGCGGGCTTCCCCAAGGATGTCTATTATATGTACCAGAGCGAGTGGACCAGCGACAAGCCTGTGCTGCACCTCTTCCCCCATTGGAACTGGCTGCCCGGCCAGACCGTCGACCTCTGGTGCTACTACAACCAGGCCGACGAGGTGGAGCTGTTTGTCAACGGGAAGAGCATGGGAACACGCAGGAAGAGCGAACAGGCCACGGCGCCGCTTACCACGGAGTTCCACGTAGGCTGGCGCGTGCAGTTCCAGCCGGGCGAGGTGAAGGCCGTCAGCCGCAGAAACGGGCAGGTGGTGGCCGAGCAGACCATCCGCACGGCCGGTGCTCCCCACCACATCCGTCTGGCTGTAGACTATGCCGGGCGTGACCTCTGTTTCGTCAATGCCGAGGTGGTGGACAAGGACGGAAACCTCTGCCCCTGGGCCGAAGACCAGCTGTTCTTCACGACCGAGGGCGGCGCCAAGGTCATAGCCACCGACAATGGCTGCCCTACCTCCATGGAGCGCTTCACTTCCCCCCGCCGCAAGGCTTTCTTCGGCCGCTGCATGGCCGTGGTCCGTGGTAACGGCACGCTGAAAGCCCAGGGCTATCACCTGGGAGCAGCAGAAATACACACCATGTATAGCGGCGCAGAATAGTCGCTCAGGAGCTAAACTGGTAGGTGAAGAAAGCCAGCAGGATGATGACCAGCGTGATGCTCAGTCCCAGAATGACGATGGAGAGGAGGACGTAGACGATGACCTTGCGGTATCTGTAGCCGGAGAGCTGGTGGAGCGGCACCAGGGGGAGCAGGATGCCAATCATTTCGAAGAAGCCTTTCAGCTGCAGGAAGTCGAAGATGATGGAGAAGATGGAGGCCATGTTCGCCGTGTAGACCAGCGCCACCAGCAGCTCGGAATAGCTCAAGTCGGGATAGGCGGGGCAGCGGCGGAAGAACAGATAGATGGGGGCGGAGAGGAGGACGAGGATAAACAGGGAGAAGATGGCCGGATAACTGTCGGCGAAAGTCATCAGGGCGTCAAGGGCACCTAGCACCCGTTTCTTGGCGATAAGGTCTTGCGGGGATAATGAGGACGGGGATTGCAAATCCCCGTCAGCTTGGGATGATGAGGGCGGGGATTGCAAATCCCCGTCAGCGGGTGAGGACGGGGATTGCAAATCCCCGTCAGCGTGTTTGGCAGGCAAATCCCCGTCAGCGTATTTGGCAGGCAAATCCCCGTCAGCCTGTTCGACTGCCAAATCCCCGTCGGCTGTCAAATCCCCGTCAGCGTGTTCGACTGCCAAATCCCCGTCGGCTGTCAAATCCCCGTCGGCGTGTTTGCTGTCGGCCTCGTCCATTTCTATGTCTACCCTGTTCTCTTTCAGCGTGTTCTTTCCAGCTATGTTGAAGCCGCTGCTCACGAGGATGGAGAAGGTGGCCAGGAGGAAGAACATCTTGAAGGGCGGGAAATAGGCCATTTGCATGCCCTGCAGGTAGTCGCGTATCATGTAGCCGGGGCGCAGCAGCAGGTCGCGCATGGTGCGGAACATTCCCCTGTTGCCCAGTCCCCAGACGTCGAGGAAGAGCAGAAACGCCTGTTTGAGCGAGTAGCGGCCTATGCGTGACGATTGTCCGCAACGTGGACAGTAGTTGCCCCGGAAGCTGGTGCCGCAGGTGCTGCAGGTGTGTGCTTCGTTCTTGAGCGGAGCCACCATGTGGGGCCTCCGTCTCCACAGGCGGAAGGCGCGCCAGCGAGCTTTGAGCCTGATGTTCTTTGGTGCTATTGATGAAAGCGATGTTAGCTTGCCCATACTGTTTGTCTATTCAAAGGGTTGTTCCCGCACGCCTTTCGTGTGGCGTTCCATCAGTCGGCGCATGCTGGAGCGGATGGCATAGCGCTGCTTCCTCTCCATGCCGGTGAGCTCCGAGTCTGGCACGTCGATGGGCAGGATGCGGTAGTTGTGCTTGAAGTGGTTGTCGTTGGGGCGGCTCACCCAGTAGAGCATGTAGGCGACATCCTCCAGCTTGGCCTTGCCGTAGGGGGTGTCGTCCCCGCCCTCTCTCAGCTCCATCCTCACCATATACCCTCCGTAGGTGTTGGGCTTCGACTGGTTGCTGATGACGTTGCCCAGCGACCAGGCCACGAGGTGCAGGCTGTCGTCGCTTAGCTCCAGGGGCTGCGCCACATGGGGATGGCCGCCGATGATATGGTCTACGCCGTTGTCCAGCAGCCACTGAGCCAGCTCGCGCTGCTGGGCCGAGGGCAGCTGCTGGTACTCTATGCCCCAGTGGGGCAGGGCGATGATGGCGTGGGGCAGCATGGCCCGTGCCTTCTCCAGGTCGGCCAGTATCTGCACGGTGTCGATGAGGTTCACCACGCTGGGGGCCTCGATGGCGATGCCGTTGGTGTCGTAGGTGAAGTTCAGCAGGGCGATGCGGAATCCGTTCTTCTCCAGCAGGAAAGGATAGGTGCTGTCGCGTGCCGTCTGGTCGATATAGGTGCCCAGGTGCTGCACCCCCATCGAGTCCATCGTCAGGATGGTGCGCTCCAGCCCCTGGCGGTAGCTGTCCATGCAGTGGTTGTTGGCCGTGAGCAGGATGTCGAAGCCGGCGTCGATGCAGGCCTGCAGATATTCGTCGGGTGCACGGAACTGCGGATAGCCCGTGTAGGGCTTCCCGCCCAGCGTCACCTCGAAGTTGCCGATGGCCACGTCGGCCCGTTCTATCTCCTCTTTCACCCGGGCGAAACACTCGTCGTAGTTGTAGGTGCCGTCCTTTTGCAGGGCCGCTTTTATCTGAGGGCCGTGCTGCATCAGGTCGCCGGCAAAGAGCAGGCTGATGCGGCGCTTTTCTGGCTGTGAGCCGACGTCGGCGGTGTCGGCCTGCAGCGCTGGCAGGTTTCTGCCGTTTGCCTGACAGGAAAAAAGTGCTGTTGTAGCAACTATCAGTATTATATTTCTCATTCTCTCATTCTCTCATTCTCTCATTCTCTCATTTTCTCATTCTCTCATTCTCTCATTTTCTCATTCTCTCATTGTCTCAATTCCCAATCATCTGCAGCAAGTCTTTGCTGGTGAGCTTATGGCTCTGGCTGGTGCCTTCCAGCATGGCGTCGGCCAGGTTGCGCTTCGTCTCGTGCAGCCGCAGTATTTTCTCCTCGATGGTATGCTGTGAGATGAGATGGTAGACGGTGACGTTCTGTCGCTGGCCTATGCGGTAGGCGCGGTCGGTAGCCTGCTGCTCCACGGCCGGGTTCCACCAGGGGTCTAGGTGTATGACGTAGTTGGCGCCGGTGAGGTTGAGTCCCAGTCCGCCGGCCTTCAGGCTGATGAGGAACACGGGGCAGCGTCCGTGCTGGAAGTCCTGCACCATCTGCTCACGCTTCTTCATGGGCACTGCTCCGTCGAGGTAGAGATACTCCTGCTTGGCCTTGTCGAGCGCCTTGCGCACCAGCTCCAGGAACGAGGTGAACTGGCTGAAGACGAGCACGCCGTTGCCGCCGCCCACAATCTCGGTGAGCAGCTGTAGGAGGACGCCGATTTTCGAGCATTCGCCCTTCCATGCCTTCTCGGCCAGCTGTGCAGCGCAGGCGGCCTGGCGCAGCCGGGTGATCTCGGCCAGGGTGTTCACGCTGGGGCTGGCGGCCGTCTCCACCTCCAGCAGCTCCTTGGCGCGGCGGCGTATGACCTCGTAGACGGCCATCTCCTCTTCGCTCAGCTCCACGGGCATGGTAATCTCGGTCTTGTCGGGCAGCTCCTCGATGACCTCCTGCTTCGTGCGGCGCAGGATGAAGGGCTGCACGATGCGCTTCAGCTGTCGTGACCGCTCTTTGTTGTCCTGCTGCTCGATGGGCACGATGTATTTCTGCTGGAACTGGTCGTAGCTGCCCAGCAGTCCGGGGTTGATGAACTGGTAGAGGTTCCACAGCTCGCCCAGGTGGTTCTGCACGGGTGTGCCGGTGAGGATGAGGCGGTTGCGGGCTTTGAGCTGCATCACGGCCTGCGAGGTCTTCGTCTCGCGGTTCTTGATGACGTGTGCCTCGTCCAGGCACACCGTGTTCCACTTCTTCTCCAGCAGGCTCTCGGCCTCGGTGACGAAGAGGCCGTAGGTGGTGAGGACTATGTCGCCCTTTCCTGCCTGGCTGATGGCGGCCTTGCGGTCGCCACTCGTGTTGAGCACGACGACATTGAGCGAGGGGGCGAACCGCTCCAGCTCGCGCCGCCAGTTGAGCACCACCGAGGCCGGTGCGGCCACCAGTGCCGGGCCGCCGCTCTGCGTGTGGAGCAGGAAGGCGATGGTCTGCACGGTCTTGCCCAGACCCATGTCGTCGGCCAGACAGACGCCGGCGCCCCAGTCGGTCATGCGTGTCATCCACTGGTAGCCGTCCTGCTGATAGTCGCGCAAGTCGGCCTTCAGCAGTCTGGGCGTCTTGGGCTTCAGCTCCATGCTCTGCTTAATCTTTTCCTGCAGGTGCTCTATCTTCTCGTCGTGACGGATGCTGATTTCGCCGTTCAGGGCCGACCCCAGCAGCGAGGCGTGCAGCTCGCTGATGTGCAGGTGTCCGCGCTGGCTGGTGGTGAGGCTCTCCAGTCGTGCCAGCTGCTTGCGCAGCCGGTCGGAGATGGCCATGAACTCGTTCTCGCCCAGCCGTATGAATCCCTTCTGCGGGCTTTGTGCCACCAGTTGCAACAGCTGTGCTGCGGTAAGCACCGTGTCGTCGTCGACGGGTACCTCACCCTCCACCTCGAACCATCCGTTCTTCGACTTCAGGCCGATATTCCACGTCGAGGGGTTCGCCGTTTTCAGGCTGAGCTGTCCGCCCTCGGGCCATTCCATGTAGAAATGCTCCGTCTGCTCCTGGGCAAACTGCATGATCATGAGCAGTCCCTCCACGTCGACGGTCAGTGGTGCGTGGCCTACGAACGGCTCGGCGATGGTGTCGCCCGTCACGCCGTTGTCGTCGAGGAAGGTGGTCAGCAGCTGCAGGTTCTCGCGCTCGCCCCGTATGTCACGTGTCACCTGGAACCGCTCGCCGTCGGCTTCCGCCACGCAGGGGTTCAGACCCCGTCCCGGGTCGAAGTAGCTCTTCCCGCCGTTCAGCGGATGGGCCATGCAGTAGACGGAGAACGTGTTGCGCACGCCCACCGTGGGGAGCACCTGCAGGCAGAGCTGCGGCAGGCCGTCGCGGTGCTGCAGCGTGGAGCCGCCCTCCACGAGGTCGGTGTGGGCTTCCACGACGTCGCTCACCTTCGGCAGGAACTCGCGCAGCTGCTGTTCGGCCTCCAGGGGGAAGCTGCCGATGGCCAGCAGCTTCTTGTAGTAGTTACGCTGCTTGTCGGTGATGCTGATGACGGTGTAGTGGTTGTCGCTGTCCTTGCGGTAGACCACCGAGCCGTCGACCTTCGCCTTGCCCAGGTTCGACTTCACGCTGAAGGCCGTCTTCGTGCGCTCGATGATGAGGTAGGGCTTCTCCTCTTCTATGGTGACGGGCGAGAAGGGAGCGTAGTGGCCGGTGAAGACACGGTCGGAGCCTACGAGGTGGGGCAGTATGAGCTTCACGTCGATGTCGTAGCTGTACCAGTTGCGTACGTTCTTGGCTATCTCGCGGTCAGCATCGTCCATGAAGTCTGTCCCCCTGCGGAAGGCATCCACCGACATTCGCTTGCCGGCGCCCCACAGCCCCGACTTCAGGCGTGTCTGCTGACGTATCTCCACGCGGTCGTAGTTCACCACATAGGCCACCCGCTCTGTCTGCTCCTCCTTGCCGCTGTCGTTCTCCTTTTCCTGCGGCGTCAGCTCCTCCAGCAGCAGCTCCCAGGGCTGCTTGTAGCGGATGCGGCGCAGCAGGGGCGGGCCTCCGAAGTCCTGCTCCAGCTGCCGTCGCTCGCCGTCGTCCAGCTTGAGCCAGGGCGACAGCTCGTGGCGCAGCAGGCGCATGCGGGGCAGGCCGTCGTCGGTCGCCGGGCTGTAGTCAAGCCCGAAGAACCGTGCCGTCAGCAACAGGAAGTGACGGTAGAGCGGCAGGTGTGAGCATTCGTCTTTCTGGCGTGCTTTCAGTCGCGTGGTGGAGGGCAGCTTCTTTTCAACGAGGTACACGGCCAGCGATGCGGGGCAGAAGAACGCCTCTTCCTCCACGAACCTCTCCCTTTTCACCAGTGCCGCCAGCCTCCTGTGCTGGTCGCTCTCCTTGAAGTGGTAGGCCAACGCCAGCACGTAGTTGTTGATGACGTTGCCCAGGAACCCCTTGCCCGATGCATTCGCCGTGCGGTTCCGCTCGCGCACGGCCAGTGTGAGGTGGGTGAAGGCCGCGTCGTAGTTGCCCGTGTAGAGGGCGTGCAGCCCGCTGAGAATGTTGCCGCAGATGGTGTTCATCGCAGCTGCCTCGCCGTCGAAGCGTCCGTAGAAGTAGTACTCGTAGAGCGCCACCATCGCCTGCAGCTCGTGGCGTTTCTCAGCGTCGAGCATGGCGTAGTAGCGCCGTGCCAGCGTGCCAAGGGTATTGTCGGCGTCGAAGGCCTCGTTCTCGGCCAGCCACACCAGCGCCTGCCCCACAAAGTCGCAGATGAGTTGCGAGCTGATGGTGGTGAGGTAGGGCAGAAACTGCTTGTGGCCCGTCAGGGGGACCAACGCAGCCACCGCTTGTTTGTTCACGGTCAGCGTGGCCCGCTGCAGCTCCTTGCCCATCATGCACAGGCGCAGCATGCCGAGCAGCTCCGACGCGCTGGCCTGCTGAATCCGCTTGTAGCGCGCGTCGAACTCCTGCAGCCAGATGGGGTGTTCCGCAAGCAGATATATCAGCAGCGGAGCCTGGTGGTAGGGGTGCAGCCAGTATTCGTCGTAGTAGCTGTAGTATTGGCCCTTGAAGAATGTCATCAGGCCGCGCAGCGTCTTCGACAGCTCTTCGCTTCGCAGGCCTTCGTGCTTTCTGAAGAGACTCATGCTTTGGGCGTCCGATGCACGGCCGGTATAGGCCAAGAAGCAGAGCAGCTTGCGCTGCCCTGCCGTCAACGTGAGATATCTGCTATAGATGTCGTTCATCTTCTTAAGCTTCAGTGTATTTAGAAAATGGCCTACAAAATTACAAATTTTCTTTCAACCCTGCAATAGTTTACCTCCCTTTTTTTTGAACTGTGTGGTTGAAAAATGAACGCAGAGGCGCAGCGTGATACTAGGGGCCAATTTAATCTGAGCACTT
>JAILFU010000076.1 GCA_024697405.1 Prevotella sp. | reverse complement strand
GCGGCATCGATGTCGGCCTGCGTGGTGGTGACGTAGTAGTCGGCATAGTCGCCTACGTGGATATTGCTGCCCGGCACGAACATGCCGTATGCCTCGAACAGCTCGGAGAGGTCGGCCTGTGCCACGTCGCAAATTTTCTTGGCCAGGTGGAGATAGTCGGTGCTGCCCTTGCAGTCGCCCTTGATGATGGGACTCTTCCGCAGGGCTCGGAAGAGGTCGGGCAGGAACTGGTCGTTATGATGCTGCACGTGGAAGTAGAGGTAGAGCTGGAAGAAGAGGCTGGTGGTCTGCCAGATATTGCGCTCCAGCCAGCGGGTGCCCTTGCCCAGCTCGCAGAACACGTCGACGGGCAGCTGGCGGCGGCTGGTGATGATGCCCTGCTCGAAGGTATTGATGTTAGAGAACATGTTGTTCGAGCTTTCCGTCGTGCCGACGACGTTGATGCTGCCCTGGTGGTTATGGCCTATCTCGTGGCTTGGTCCCCAGAGGTTGCCGGGCTGCGTCATCTTCTTATAATTCATGATGGTGGAGAGAGTCGACTCCGTGTACCAAGTGCCGTAGGTGGTGGAGTGCATATAGCTGCTGGCACCGCTGAAGGCGTTCCACACATTGCGGTAGCGGCCCTCGAAATCCTCCACGCCCATGTAGCGTTCCTCGTTCTCCACGATACGGTCCCAGATGCGCATCAGCCCCTCCATCTCGTCTGGCTCGGCCTGCTTCACCAGCTTGGCATCCATGCAGAACACCAGGTGCGTCGTCTTCAGGTTCAGCACGGGGCTGGCCTTCAGCAGCTCCTGCTGCAGCAGCTTCCAGTCGGCATTGGTCATGCCGCGCGTGGCATCCCAGTAGCCCTGCAGCTGTCCGCCCTCGATGTGGATGCTGATGTCGGGGAAACTGTTGAGCATCTTCTTCGGGTCGGTCACCTGGTAGAAGACGTAGAGCATCTTCTGCTCGCTGTAGCGCAGCAGGTTCAGGCCTGCCTTCAGCGCGGTGGTCTCGCCGGTGGGATGGTCGCCGGCCACGCCGTCGGTGCTCACGGCCTCCATCATCAGCGTGGCGCCCGACTTTGGACTGGCCACCACATAGACATAGACAATGTCGCCAGCATTGGCCACGATGCCCGTAGGGTTCGACAGCCGGCCGAACGACGTGCTCATGTTGAAGTTGCTGGCATTGGCCATCGTCTGGTGGTTGCTATAAGGCTGGTAGCTGGCCGTGCGGAAGAAGCGCTCGTAGTCGGCGGTATAGCCTGTCGACGGGTTGGTGTACTGCTGCCAGCTATTGTTCTTCACTTTCAGCACCATAGCCTGCATGTCGGCGGTCAAAGCGGCGAAATCCTCGTTCTGGGCCAGTGCCTCGTCGCTGAGCGCCTGGATGTCAGCCTTCAGGGTGGTGCAGGCCTTGTCGGCGAAGAGGTTGTCCAAGTGCTGCTGGAAGGTTGCCTTGTTCTTCACCAGATTGTCGTAGTCGGCCTGCTGCTGACGCATCTGCTCCAGCATGGCCTCATCCAGCTCCACCTCTTCCAGGTGCCAGCTGCTTGCCTCGGCGGTATAGTCCCAGTAGACCACATTGTGGCCCTGCGACTGTGCGTCGTGCAGACCGCCCCAGTCGCTGCCGTAGTGGATGGTGAAGAAGGTGTCCCACTTGTCGCCGGTGGCATCAATGCTGAAGAACGTCTGCGCTGTTCCTAAGTGGTAGGGCGTGCTGGTCTGCGTCTGTCGCAGCACATATTTCCGGGAGATGACGGTCTGCAGGCTCCAGCCTTTGGTGGTCTGGTGCAGTTGCCAGTACTGGCTGTAGTTGGTGTCGTCGGGTTCCTTCGTCGAGAGGTCGCTGCCCTCTGTGAGCACACGACTGTAGATGCTGTGCAGACGGTAGTAAGCACCGTCCTTCAGCTCGCTGGTGAAGGGGCTTAGCTCCTGCAGGCGGGCCATCACCTCTTCCTCGGTGAAGTTGGCCTCGGCCTCGATATACCAGTCGCAGCCCTCGTCCATGGAATAGGTGAAGAGGGCATGGCTCGTGTTGGTGTTCAGGAAGCTGGAGCCGGAGAAGTCGCTCTTCGACGAGATGTTCCAGAAGAGCGCCGTGCCCTTGGCGTTCGGGCTTTTGCGGATATACAGCCGTGTCTTGCCAGAGGCGGGGGTGGTATAGTCGGCCTGCAGGTATTCGCCGGTATTGGCACTGCGCAGGTAGTAGCCGTCAACGTATGGCTCGAGTATCCACACCTGACTCAGCTTCGACAGGTTCTTCGCGGTCGTGGCGGCACTGCCGCTCGTCTCGGTGGAAAGATACCAGGAGGTGCGCTTGCTCTTCAGACGTACCAGCCCCGTGTCGAAATCCTGCGCCAGCACGGCGACGCTGGTAAATGACAACAGACAAATTATAAATGATAAACAAAGCAGAAGTCTTTTCATATTCAAGCAGTTGTTTTTAGCTGTGCAAAGATAATGTTTTTTCTGAATATAACCAAGGAAAGGGTGGAAAAGATTGCACAAAACACCCTAAAATGTGCGCAAACTACTCGATTTTGTGCAATTAATTTGGCTGTGTGCGCAAAAAGTAGTACCTTTGCAGCCGCTTTTTAGACAGAGTAACAGATTATGAAAGACAAAGTAACAGAATAACGTTCTTGTTTTTATAAGACAGAGTAACAGAATAACACGTTCTTTGGGATAAGACAGAGTAACAGAATAACAGGCTGCTGGGATAAGACAGAGTAACAGAATAACAGGCTGCTGGGATAAGACAGAGTAACAGAGTAACACGTTCTTTGGGATAAGACAGAGTAACAGAGTAACATGCTCGTTGGGATAAGACAGAGTAACAGAGTAACAAAATAACAGGCTTGTTTGATAAGATAGAATCACATAATAACACATTATTATATTTTTTATGGCTTTAAAGATTGTTGTTCTGGCCAAGCAAGTGCCAGACACCCGTAATGTGGGTAAGGACGCGATGACTGCCGAAGGGACAGTGAACCGTGCCGCCTTGCCCGCCATCTTCAACCCCGAAGATTTGAACGCCTTGGAGCAGGCCCTTCGCCTGAAGGAGCAGCACCCGGGCTCAACAGTAGGAATCCTCACGATGGGTCCTCCGCGTGCAGGTGAAATCATCCGTCAGGGACTTTATCGTGGCGCCGACACCGGCTGGCTGCTGACCGACCGCCTCTTCGCTGGTGCCGACACCCTCGCCACCTCATACGCCCTCGCCACCGCCATCAAGAAGATTGGCGATGTGGACATCGTCATCGGCGGCCGACAGGCCATCGACGGCGATACCGCCCAGGTGGGTCCCCAGGTTGCCCAGAAGCTGGGACTGAACCAGGTGACCTACGCCGAGGAGGTGCTCAGCGTGAAGGACGGCAAGGCCACCATCAAGCGCGTCATTGACGGCGGCGTGGAGACCGTTGAGGCTCCCCTGCCCGTAGTGATTACCGTGAACGGGAGTGCTGCTCCCTGCCGCCCGCAGAACGCCAAGCTGGTGATGAAGTACAAACGTGCCACCTGCCCCATGGAGCGTCCTGCCGAGGGTACTCCCTACGACTATCTGTACGAGGAGCGTCCTGAGCTAAACCTGAACCAGTGGAGCGTGGCCGATGTCGACGGCGACGTCGCCCAGTGCGGTCTCGCCGGTTCACCCACTAAGGTGAAGGCTATCAAGAACATCGTGTTCCAGGCTAAGGAGTCGAAGACTTTGACGGCTTCTGATGCAGACGTTGAGGGTATGATCAAGGAGTTACTGGAAGAAAAGATTATTGGCTAACAGTCGGCTTTGCTGCAATGCCATTGCAGCAAACGAGACAAGAAAACAGAAAAAAGATGAACAACGTATTTGTATATTGCGAAATAGAAGGCACGCTGGTGCAAGAAGTTTCCCAGGAACTCCTGACTAAAGGCCGCAAGCTGGCCAACACGCTGGGCGTGGAGCTACACGCCGTGGTGGCCGGTACGGACATCAAGGGCAAGGTGGAGGACCAGATCCTGCCTTACGGTGTGGACAAGCTCTTTGTCTTCGATGCCCCTGAGCTGTTCCCCTACACCTCAGCTCCCCACACCGACATCCTCGTGAACCTCTTCAAGGAGGAGCAGCCTCAAATCTGTCTGATGGGTGCTACTGTCATCGGCCGTGACCTCGGCCCCCGCGTCAGCTCCTCGCTGACCAGCGGTCTGACCGCCGACTGCACTGAGCTGGAGATTGGCCCGTATGACGATGCCAAGAGCGGCAAGCACTACGACCAGCTGCTCTATCAGATTCGTCCCGCCTTCGGTGGAAACATCGTGGCTACCATCGTCAACCCCGACCATCGTCCCCAGATGGCTACCGTGCGCAGCGGCGTGATGCAGAAGGCCGTCTACGAGCCCACGGGGGGAAACCCCGTGGCACGGAACGAGGTGGTGTATCCGGAGGTGTCGAAGTATGTCTCGCCTGAGGCATTCGTAGTAAAAGTGCTCGACCACCATGTGGAGGCCGCCAAGCACAACCTGAAGGGCGCTCCCATCGTCGTCGCCGGCGGCTACGGCATGGGCTGCAAGGAGAACTTCGACCTGCTGTTCCAGCTGGCCAAGGTGCTGCACGGTGAGGTGGGTGGAAGCCGCGCCGCCGTCGATGCCGGCTGGCTCGACCATGACCGACAGATTGGCCAGACGGGCGTCACCGTCCATCCGAAGGTGTACATCGCCTGCGGTATCTCCGGACAGATTCAGCACATCGCCGGCATGCAGGACTCTGGCATCATCATCTCTGTGAACAGCGACCCCGATGCTCCCATCAACCGCATCGCCGACTACGTGATTGTTGGTACTGTCGAAGAAGTCGTGCCTAAATTGATCAAGTATTATAAGCAGAACTCGAAGTAAAATGAAGAAACAAGTTCTATTCCTGCTACTGTATGCAGCTCTCGTCGTCGCATCCGTTTGGTTGTCGCTCGACCCCAATAAGGCAACATGGAGAAAAGTCCTCAATGAGGTGATTGCAATCTATTTCTCCATTGCTTTCTACAGGGTATGGATAAACTTGGAAAAAGAAAAAGAATAATTATGGCAAACTATTATAGCGATCATCCTGAAATCGGGTTCTACTTGAACCACCCCCTGATGGCTCGTATCGTTGAGCTGAAGGAAAAAGGCTTTGCCGATGCAAAGGAATACGACTACGCCCCCGTCGACCTGGGCGATGCCATCGAGAACTACAAGCAGATTCTCGACATCACCGGCGACGTGGCTGCCAACATCATTGCGCCGAACAGCGAGAGCGTCGAACTGGAAGGGCCGCACTTGGAGAACGGCCGCATGATCTACGCCTCGAAGACCTACGAGAACCTCGACGCCACCCGCAAGGCCGGCCTGTGGGGTGTCTCCATGCCCCGTCGCTACGGCGGCCTGAACCTGCCCAACGCCGTGTTCTCCATGCTCTCGGAGATTATCTCTGCCGCCGATGCCGGCTTCCAGAACATCTGGAGCCTTCAGAGCTGCATCGACACGCTCTATGAGTTCGGCAGCGAGGAGCAGCGTCAGAAGTACATCCCCCGCGTCTGCGCAGGCGAGGGCATGTCGATGGACCTCACCGAGCCCGATGCCGGCTCCGACCTGCAGCG
>JAILFU010000048.1 GCA_024697405.1 Prevotella sp. | reverse complement strand
GGCATCTTCTCCGGCGATAGCCGCTCACCGCGCCTGTAAGGGAGGGGCTGTAGATGGGGCTCTACCCCGTTCCGCCGAGAAAGCACGGACGGCAACAGATCCGCTGAAGCATATTAGAGACCCCACCCCTACCCCTCCCCTATAGGGGAGGGGAGCGCCATGCGGAAAAGTAAATTCAGGTCAACTGCCATATCGTTGCCATGAAAAAAACGAACGCTGTTTGGAAAAACACGAACGCCATTTGAAGTTGTAGCTACAAAAGTAGCAGCAAAAAGAGTGCTATAGCTACAGACAACAACTTACATTCCAGAAAGTTAGACCTCAAAGTAGCGCGAGTAGCACCAAAAATCGTATCACGCGCGCGCGTATATGTATTTTCCCTCCCCTCGAGAAGCTTGAACTGCCTATCCTATAAACGGCAAATTCTTTTCATATTGGAGGAAAGGGCAGAAAGAAAAGACTGCATCCCGATGTTCGCACATCGGCACGCAGCCTGCTCGTTCATAGAAAACCGAGAGAGCGTTCTTTTGCTATTTTTTCTTCAGCTTGATTTCAATCACGCCGTTCTTGCCTTTCTCTCCATATACATCAACGGCACTCTTATCCTTCAGCACATTAATCGACTCTATCTTCTCGTTGTCAAGAGTCTGTAAGGTAGCTATTGAGACTTCCTTGCCATCGATGATGACGAGTGGGTTCTCACCGGCGGGAGCATCACCCTTATGGATAATGGTCAGCGGCTTGGTCTGGGACTCGTCCTTCTTTTCGCCACCCTGCAGGCGGAAGGAGATGGGGATGGTGTACTTCACGCGCACGGTCTTGCCTTTCTGCATGCCAGGCTCCCATTTCGGCATAGCTTTGATGACACGCAGAGCCTCCTCATCAAGACTGGGGAAGACGCTCCTCACTACCTTCGTATCAGACACTGAGCCATCTTTCTCCACCACGAAAGTGACAAGGACACGGCCCTGCTTCTTCTGCTCCATTGCATCCTTGGGATACTTGATAGTGCTTGACAGGAACTGCATCAAGGCAGCATCTCCACCGGGGAACTTTGGCATCTGCTCCACCACTTCAAACACCGCAGACGTGTCTGCCGGCATCTCAGGCTTCACGATGCTTACAGCTCCCGATTCAGGCACAACCTGCGTCACCGCCGGTGCGGGCAGCACAGCCTGCTCCTCAATTTGTCCTACCACAGTTTCCACTTCCGGACGGGCAAAGGCCACCACGGCCAGCGCCGCCACGGGCACGACGGTCAGCGCACGGAGCTGCTGCCATCGGCTACTACGTTTTGTTGTCATCATACGGATTCGTTTTTTAAGTGATTGATAATTAAGATTGTTTGCCATCGAGAATAGCTGGTCCCCGACGGACTTTCGTATCAGCAGCAACTGGTACTGCTGGGCGTCGACTCCTCTTTGTAAGACGGCCTCGTCGGCCTCAAATTCGTGAATCTGCTTCAATTCGCGGCGCAGCAGCCATGCGGCAGGATTCCACCACTGAAACAGCAGCACCACATCCACGAACAGCACGTCGTAGGAATGGCCTAAGTGTATGTGCGCCTGCTCATGAGCGAGAATCTCCCGCGATGCTTCGCGCATGTCTTTCTCGCTGATGACAATATGGCGGAAATAGCTGAAAGGCATCATATCGCCTGTCATCACATGCAGCCTGTCGCCATCAGGCAACTGCTCTACCCTACCCCGCCGCAGCAGACGGCGAAGACTCAGTACATTATGGAGATTCCACAACAGCATGCCCACCACGCCTACTATATATATAATGTACGTCACGCGCAAAATATTCCACGACGCTTCCGCCTGAGACGCGGCATCCGCCAACGGGACAGCCAGCAAATCTTCAATGGAAATCAGCCCCTCACCTACTGGCGACGGATGGTCGAGCGTCAGCTTCACCCAAGGCAGCACCAGCGCAAGCGCCGTCACCGTCAAGAGCAGCACGCGGTTGAAGTGGTGTAGGGTCTCGCGGCTGAGCAACAGCTTCCACACCAGGTAGAAAGCTATCAGGCAAATACCCACTTTTAATTGATATACTAAGAGCATATTGAGTTGGAGTTTAGCGTTAGGAGTTTGTTGCTGCTGCTGAGGAAGACTCTACCTTGCGGATGAGTTCCTTTAAATCGTCGAGACTGATCTTCTCGCTCTTCACCAGCGCCGAGACGGCACTCATGTAGGAATGTCCGAAGAACTTGTTCACCACATTGGCCAGCGAGCCACCGCGATAGTCCTCACGGCTGATGCGGGCAAAATACTGGAAGCAGCGGGCAGTCAGCGCCTTGTGGCCCAGAAAGCCCTTCTCCTCGAGTATCTTCACCAGCGTGGCCAGCGTATTCACATGCGGCTGAGGCTCCGGGTACAGCGCCTGCAACTCGCGCACCTGCATGGGACCATGTTCCCATACCCGCTCCATGATTTCCTCTTCTTTTTGCGTCAGTTGTTTCATCTTTTCTGTCGTTTTACAGTTGGCTTTACCTTGCTGCGCATACAGCAGTCTCTGATTCACGCTGCAAAGTTAACTAAAAGATTTCGTTTAAACTAATTTTCTTAGTTAAATAAACTAAAGCAATTAGTTTTTCTTCCTGTACGGCCCTGCCCGACGTGAAAGGAGAGGGAAAAAGTGAAGGCAACAATATAGTAGTTGACCTGAATTTGCTTCTCCGGATGGCACTCCCCTCCCCTCAAGGGGAGGGGTAGGGGTGGGGTCTCTAATATACTTCAGGGTATCTGTTATCGTCTGTGTTTTCTCGGCGGAAAAAGTTAGAAACCCCACCCCTGCCCCTCCCCTTAAGGGGAGGGGAGTGGCTACCGCCGGAGAAGAATTCTTGGGTCAACTGCATTGTCGTTGCCAAAGTGAAACCTTTCGGGTTTTTGTGCGTCTAATCACCAAAATTATTCACAAAACGACATGAAAAAGATTCTTTTGGGGGCGCTGGCCCTCACGATGGGCAGCGTATGCCACGCGGAGGACATCACCATCCGCTACAACGGCTCGACAGCGAAAGTAGAACAGGCAGTAAAGGACAGCGTGAAGGTAAGCGTGAAGGGCGCAAGCGTAAATATCGAGAGTCTCTTTAAAGACCACAAACTCACCGTCAGGATGAAAGGTAAGAGCGACGACGGACAGCTTACGCTGAAGACCGCCGGCAAGGCGAAGGTGACGCTCGACGGTCTGGAACTGACCAGCCAGGAGGGTGCTCCACTTGACCTGAAGAACAAGAAGAAGGTGGAAGTGGTGGCCGCCAAGGGCACCGAGAACACGCTCACCATCACCGCCTGCAACGACACCGCAAACCACAAGGCTGCCGTCATCTGGGCGAAAGACAAGCTACTGCTTTCAGGGAAGGGCACGCTGAACATCATTGCCACCGGCGACGGCTGCCGGGGCATCAAGACCAAGAAGGACATCACCATCGAAGACCTGACGCTCAACGTAACAACCACAGGCGATAACCTGGGGGAGAAGCCCTTCAGCTTTGGCGGGTTCCCGGGTATGCCGGAAGGTGGTTTCCCCGATTTCGGAGGCGGCTTCCCTTACTTCGGAGAAGGTTTCCCTGACTTTGGCGGCGGCTTCCCTGGCTTCGGCGGCAGCTTCCCAATGGGTAACGACAGCACCAGGCACGGCGGCTTCCCCGGTTTCCCCGGCGGCATGCCCGACTTCGGGGGAGGTATGCCTGACTTCGGCGGTGGTATGCCTGACTTCGGCGGTGGTTTTCCTATGGGAGGCTTCCCCGGCTTTGGCGACCGTGACGAGAACGACAGCATAGAGGGCGGTTTCGGCGGCTTTGCCGGCAAGCATAAGTATGTTGCTTCCACCAAGGGCATTGCCTCGAAAGGCAAGATCACCATCAACAGCGGCAACGTGACTGTGCGGACCAGCACCGCCGGAGCTGAGGGCATAGAGGGCAAGGAGGGCATCGTCTTCAATGGCGGTAACGTCGACGTGCTGACCACCGACGATGCCATCAACGCCAACGCCACCATTGAGTTCAACGGTGCCAACGTCATCGCCCGCAGCATGGGTAACGATGCCGTCGACTCCAACCCCAAAGGCGGCTTCTTCATGCCCTTCGGCGGCAATAACAACCAGGACACCGAGCCCGCCATCGTCATCAACGGCGGCACGGTCTATGCCTGGAGTCAGGTTGGCTCGCCAGAAGAAGGCCTCGACGGCGACTTTGCCCCGTTCGTCATCAACGGCGGCACCTTCTTCTCCGTAGGCGGCGGAATGGGTGAGATGCCCTCCGTGCCCACCAACGAGACGGCCAAACAGCCCACCGTCCTGCTCATCGGCATCAATATTATTAAAGATGAGCCTGTCTATATCTACGACGCCGACGGCAAGCTCCTCAACACCGTCACCATCCCCTTCTCCCTGCGCCGCAGCGCCAGCCTCGTAGGCAGTCCCGACTTCAAAATCGGAAACACCTACACCGTGAAGACAAAGGAATATGAGAAGACCTTCACCCTCAGCGAGAACTTCACAGCCGTAAGGTAGCGGGGGAAAAAGGACATAATCAAGGCGCATCATCAAGAATTGGTAGTCTTTTTTGTATATTTGTCAGTCTTTTTTGTAAATATGTTTGGTAGTTCACTGTTTTTTTACTATCTTTGCAGAAAGTTTACTAACCCTTAAAAACAAACAAGCAATGAAAAAGACAATGACAAGACTCATGGCCGTGCTTATCCTGATGACAGGATGGACGGTCGCCTTTGCACAAGGCTCTGTTACCGTGGATCAGGCAAACCGCATGCTGCAGCAGCGCCGCCAGCAGCAACAGCAGCAGAGTGGTCAGCGGCAGGTCAACCAGCCTCAGACCAACTACTACTCCAGCGCCAGCCAGCCCTTCGCAACATTCTTCCTGGAGTACAACCCCACCACGCTGCACGTCAGCTACAAGGGGCACTCCAACAACACCAGCTACCAGGGGCTTTCCTTGGGTGGCAACTATTTCTATCCCTTTGCCGGCAGCCTGGGAGCTGACTTCGGCCTGAAGCTGCAGTATTTCTTCCGCAGTGAGAAAGAGAAAGGGGTAAAGACCAACAGTAATTTACTCTCGGCAACCATCCCCGTAAACCTGGCCTACGACTGGCACGTCTCCGACGGTCTGGCCATCTATCCGTACGCTGGCCTATTTGCCAGGTTCAACATCATGGCAAAATCGAAGGTAGAGTCCGACGGTCATTCGCGCACCTACGATGCCTTTAGCAAGGATGACATGGGCGACGACACTTGGAACCGCTTCCAGTTCGGCTGGCAGGCTGGCGTGAACTGCCGCATCAGCGAGACCTTCATCGTGGGCGGCGGCTACTGGATGGACCTCAGTGAACTGACCGAACATACAAAGGCTTATGGCTTCAACATCACGCTGGGCATGAAGTTCTAGTTCCCGGCATTCCTGACAGGAAGCCCCATGCGCAGCTCCGCGCATGGGGCTTCCGCTGTTGAATGCCATAATCTGGAGTTTATCTCAAAATATTCAGTGAGAAAATCAAATTGTCATGGTGCATCCGGCTATTTCTTCGTAACTTTGCCGTCGTAAACCTAATCACTGAAACTAATAACAAATCAGCTATGCAGCAGAATAAATATTTCTTTGCCGTCGACCTGGGCGCTACCAGCGGACGGACCATCGTTGGCAATATTGCCGAAGGAAAACTTGCACTGGAGGAGGTGACCCGCTTCCCCAATAACCTGATAGAGCAGGGCGGCCACTACTACTGGGACATCCACGCCCTGTACTTCGAGATTCTCCGAGGCCTGAAAGAGGTGGCCAAGCGCGGCTTGGAGATTACTTCGATAGGCATCGACACCTGGGGCGTGGACTTCGTCCTCATCGGCGACGACGGCGCCATCCTGCGCAATCCCCGCGCCTATCGCGACCCCGTCACCTTCGACGCCATGGACGACTATCTGCAGCACGTCGTTTCCCGCCGTGAGGTCTACGACGTCACCGGCATCCAGTTCATGAACTTCAACAGCATCTTCCAGCTCTATGCCATGAAGCGCGAGCAGAACTCAGCCTTCCGCAACGCTGCGAAGATTCTCTTCGTGCCCGAGGCCCTGAGCTGGATGCTCACCGGGAACGAGGTGTGTGAATATACCATCGCCTCGACGTCGCAGCTGCTCGACCCGCGCACCAAGTTGCTCGACGAGCGTCTGCTGGCCTCGCTGGGCCTGTCGCGCTCGAAGTTCGGCCGCATGGTGCAGCCGGGAACGGTGGTCGGCATGCTCACCGACGAGGTGCAGCGGCTGACCGGCCTCGGCCCTGTGCCCGTCATCGCCGTCGCCGGCCACGACACGGGCAGCGCTGTGGCCGCCGTGCCCGCCAAGGACGAGCATTTCGCCTACCTCTCGAGCGGCACGTGGTCGCTGATGGGCATTGAGACGAAGGATGCCATCATCAGCGAGCTCTCCTACGAGCGCAACTTCACCAACGAGGGCGGCATCGAGGGCACCACCCGCTTCCTGAAGAACATTTGCGGCATGTGGCTCTACGAGCGCTGCCGGCTGGAGTGGCCCGAGGAGGTGCGCAAGCTGTCGCACCCGGAATTGCAAGGCTCGGCCATGCAGGTGGAGCCGTTCCGCTCGCTCATCAACCCCGACGACCAGGCCTTCGCCGCCCCGGCCAGCATGATTGGTGCCATACAGAAATACTGCCGCGAAACCAACCAGCCCGTTCCCGAGACGCCAGCCGAAATCTGCCGCTGCATCTTTGACTCGCTGGCCCTGCGCTACCGGCAGGTGTTCTCCTGGCTGCAGGAGTTTGCACCCTTCAAGCTGGACACCCTGCACATCATCGGCGGCGGCTCGCTGAACAAATACCTCAACCAGTTCACCGCCAGCTCCACCGGTGCCACCGTCCTGGCCGGCCCGCAGGAGTGCACCGCCATCGGCAACATCATGCTGCAGGCCAAGGCCGCAAGGCTGGTGAACGACATCTGGCAGATGCGCGCCATCATCGCCAACTCCACGGAGATGGTGAAGTACGAGCCGCAGGAGAAAGCACTCTGGGATGAGGCATACACCAAATACCTGAATATCGTTAGCAAGAAGTAGTGAAACATATCTACCGAATCTTCCTGACAATCCTTGCACTCGGCACGACAGTCGTGGCGGCTGCCGACGTGGTGTGGTACGACGGCAAGAGCCCTGTGACCTATCAGGTGCAGGGCAAGGTGTCGCCGGTGGTGGAGCAGGCCCTGCAGATGTTCGCTGAGGACATGGAGCTGGTGACCACCCATCAAGCTGTCAGCGACAAGCATGCTCCCATCCGCATCGTGCAGGGAAGGGGCGCCGACGACGGCTTCTGCATCCGCGTGCAGGACGGCCAGGTGGTGGTGGAAGGCCACAACGCCCGTGGCACAGCCTATGGCATTCTGGAGCTGAGCCGCATGGCAGGCGTGTCGCCGTGGGTGTGGTGGGGCGATGTGCGTCCGCATAGTCGTTTTCTGCCCCTGTCGCTGCCCGACACGTTTCGCCTGGAGCATACGCCAAGCGTGGAGTATCGCGGCATCTTCATCAACGACGAGGACTGGAGCCTGCGTCCCTGGTCGAAGGACAACATGGGGCCGCAGACATACAAACGGCTGTTTCAGCTGATGCTGCGGCTGCGTGCCAACACGCTCTGGCCAGCCATGCACCCTGGCACGCCGGCGTTCTTCACCGTCGCCGGCAACAAGGAGATGGCCGACTCCTTCGGCATCGTCATCGGCACCAGCCACTGCGAGCCGCTGCTGCGCAACAACGTGGCCGAATGGGATGCTGAGCAACGCGGCCCCTATAACTACATCACCAACCGCGAGCAGGTGCAGAACTACTGGGTGGAGCGCCTGAAGGAAGTGGTTTCCAGCGGGCAGCGGCCAACGGTCGACAATCAGCGGGCAATGTTCACGCTGGGCATGCGCGGCATCCACGACGGTTCGATGGAGGGAGTATCTGGCCCCGAGGAGAAGCTCAGCGCCCTGCAGCAGGTCATTGACGACCAGCGGGAGCTGATAAAGAAGCACTATCTTTCCAAGCTCCGCAAGACAGGTTCAAACCACCAATCCACAGGCTTGGAGCAGGTGCCGCAGGTCTTCATCCCCTACAAGGAGGTGCTGGAAATCATGGAGAGCGGCCTGCGCGTGCCCGACGACGTGACGCTGATGTGGTGCGACGACAACTACGGCTACCTGACGCGCCTCCCCGACGCCGAGCAACAGAAGCGGAAAGGCGGCGGAGGCGTGTACTATCACCTGAGCTACTGGGGCCGCCCGCACGACTACCTCTGGCTCTCCACCACGCAGCCAGGCCTCATCTACGAGGAGATGCGCACGGCCTACGACCACAACTGCCGCCGGCTGTGGATTGCCAATGTCCACGACCCGAAGGTGGCAGCCTACCAGCTGGAGCTGTTCCTCGACCTGGCGTGGAACATCGATTGTATTTGCCACGGTTTGACACGGTTTGACACGGTTGAGGAAAACGGAAGCCCGGAAAAACCGAGAAAGACAGTGGACTCTTGCCACGGTTTTACACGGTTTAATACGGTTGAGGAAAGCAAAAACCAGGAAAAAGAAAACCGAGAAAAACCGTGTAAAACCGTGGCCATTTGTCACGATTCTACACGGTTTGATACGGTGGAGGGAAACCGGGAAAAACCGTGTAAAACCGTGGCCATTTGTCACGATTCCACACGACTGGATACGGTAGAAGGAAGCGGAAACCGGGGAAACGGGAACCGGGGAAAACCGTGTTTAACCGTGGCCAATCACCTGAAGCGCTGGCTCGTCAGCCAGTTCGGCGGGCAGGTGGGCGAAGCCATCTTCCCGGCCATGTGCGAGCTATACCGGCTCAACGCCATCCGCCGCCCGGAATTTATGGGCTGGACACAGGTGGAGCTTGACAAGAAACGCTATCCCGGCGGCAAGTCCGTACCGGGCAGCACGCAGTTCACGCTGACCGAGGGCTACCGGCGCATGGAAGCCTTTGCCCGCATAGAGGCCACCGTCGACACCTGGCGCCCCCTGGTGATGGACGGCCGGCAGGATGCCTACTTCGCCCATGTGCTCTATCCCGTACATGCCGCAGCCGCCATGACGCGCAAGATGCTCTCCTACGAAACGGAAAGCCTCCGTGCCTACGAGGAAATACAGCAGCTGACGGAGCACTACAACACGATGAACGACGGCAAGTGGCAGGGCCTGATGTCAGCCGCCCCCCGCGACCTGCCCGTCTTTGGCAAAGTGCGCACCCAGTTCCCGCAGCACCCCTCCGTCGGGCGTCTCATTGCCCGCAATGCCTGCGACTATTCTCTTTCTCGCCCAAACGTCCAAACGACCAACTCCCCAAACGACCAGCCAACCATCATCCCGATGCTCGGCCACTCGATGAATGCCGTCGCCCTGCCAAGGGGTGTCACGCTGACGTATGAGTTCGACAGTCCCCAGGATGGTGAAGCCCAGCTCTACACGGCGATGATTCCCACGCAGCCCGGCGACCGAGGCGACCTGCGCTACCAGGTGACGGTCGACAACCAGGAGCCTGTCGTCATCTCGCTGAAGACGCCCTACCGCTCGGAGCAGTGGAAGCAAAGCGTGCTGCGCGGGCAGGCACTGACAAAGACCCCCGTCCGCCTGAGCAAAGGCCCGCACAAGCTCCACATCCAGGCCCTCGACGACCACATCATCGCCGACCAGTGGATGATTGACTTCTGTCCCGACCGAGCATTCTACGCCATTCCCGTAAGCAAAGGAACATAATATACTATTTACAACTTTACAAACCATTACATTTCAACGATGAAAGCAAATCTGATTGAACAGGCTTATGCCGTGGCGAAAGACCGCTACGCAGCCATTGGCGTCGACACCGACGCAGTACTTGACCAGCTCCAGCGTCAGCAGCTCTCCCTGCACTGCTGGCAGACCGACGACGTGGTCGGCTTCGAGCGCAACGAGGCCCTCTCCGGCGGCATCCAGACCACCGGCAACTATCCCGGCCGCGCCCGCACCATCGACGAGGTACGCCAGGACATCGAGTTCGTGAAGACCCTGCTTGGCGGCAACCACCGTCTGAACCTCCACGAAATCTACGGCGACTTCGGCGGCAAGTTCGTCGACCGCGACCAGTGCAGCATGGAGCATTTCCAGAGCTGGATTGACTGGGCCAAGGAGAACAACATGAAGCTCGACTTCAACAGCACCTCGTTCTCCCACCCGAAGAGCGGCGACCTCACACTCTCGAACCCCGACAAGGGCATCCGCGACTTCTGGATTGAGCACACCAAGCGCTGCCGCAAGATTGCCGACGCCATGGGTAAGGCCCAGAACGACCCCTGCATCATGAACATCTGGGTGCACGACGGCATGAAGGACATCCCCGTGCAGCGGAAGAAGTACCGCGAGATTCTCGCCGCCTCCCTCGACGAGATCATGGAGGAGAAGCTCGACTGGGTGAAGAACTGCTTCGAGGCCAAGCTCTTCGGCATCGGTCTGGAGAGCTACACCGTGGGCAGCCACGACTTCTACACCGCCTACTGCGCCACCCACAAGTGCATCTACACGCTGGATACCGGCCACTATGAGCCAACGGAGAACGTCAGCGACTTCGTCAGCACGCTGCTCATGTACGTCCCCGAGCTGATGCTCCACGTCAGCCGCCCCGTGCGCTGGGACTCCGACCACGTGACCATCATGAACGACCAGACGCTCGACCTCTTCAAGGAGTTGGTGCGCAGCGACGCCCTCGACCGCGCCCATGTCGGCCTCGACTACTTCGATGCCTCCATCAACCGCATCGGCGCATATATTATAGGTTCGCGCGCGACGCAGAAGTGCATCCTCCAGGCCCTGCTCGAGCCGAAGGCCAAGCTGCGCGAGTATGAGGACAACGGCCAGTACTTCGAGCGTCTCGCCCTGATGGAAGAGGCCAAGTCGATGCCTTTCGGTGCCGTCTACGACTACTTCAACCTGAAGAACAACGTACCCGTGGGCGAGGAGTTCATCGCCTGCATCCAGCAGTACGAGAAAGACGTGACCAGCAAGCGCTGACCTGCTATTCCAACTTTTGTGGACAACGAAAAAGAGGGCTGCCAATTGGCAGCCCTCAACCAACACAAAAACTAAACTAGACTTAACTAAAGCAACTCAGACTTTCACAAGCCCTAATTGCGTTTGCAAAGATAGTCAAAAATTTCCAAGAACGCAAAATTTTGAGCAACAATTTTGCATGAAAAGTGAATATTTTTTAAAATACTGACATTTTTGCCATTAAATAGTGGTCAAACACGGTGATTGCGGCCATTGCTTCCACCACAGGGACGGCTCGCGGCAGCACACAAGGGTCGTGCCGCCCGTGGGCGGTGAAAGTGGTGGGCTGACCGTTGACGTCGACGGTATCCTGTTCGCGGAGCAGGGTGGCCACGGGCTTGAAGGCCACGCGGAAGTAGATGTCCTGCCCGTTGGAGATGCCTCCCTGAATGCCGCCGCTGTGATTGGTGGCAGTGGTGATGCGGGCGGCATCGGCATCGCCGCAGCCGGGACAGAAGATGTCGTTCTGCTCAGAGCCGCGCTGGCAGACACCGTCGAACCCCTCACCATATTCAAAGCCCTTCACGGCGTTGATGCTCAGCATGGCATGGGCCAGGGCGGCATGCAGCTTGTCGAACTCCGGCTCGCCCAGCCCTGGCGGACAGCCTTTCACCACGCAGGTGATGACACCGCCGATGGTGTCGCCCTCGGCTTTCACCGTCTGTATGAGCTGCTCCATCTGCCGGGCCATGTCGGCGTCGGGGCAGCGCACGGCATTGCTCTCTGTCAGCGAGAGGTCGTAGCGGCGATAGTCGCGGTCCAGTGCCAACGGCCCCACCTGCGAGGTATATGCCTGCACGGTGATGCCAGCCTGCCGCAGCGCCAGCTTGGCCAGCGCGCCGGCCACGACACGGCTCAGGGTGATGCGTGCCGACGAGCGCCCGCCGCCACGATGGTCGCGCGTACCATATTTATAATGGTAGGTGAAGTCGGCATGCGAGGGGCGGAACAGCGACCGCAGGTTCTCGTAGTCCTGCGAGTGCTGGTTCTGGTTGCGCACGATGAAGCCAATGGGGCAGCCCGTGCTCCTGCCTTCGAAGACGCCGCTGAGCAGCTCCACCTGGTCGGCCTCCTGCCGCGAGGTGGTGATGCCGCTCTGGCCTGGGCGTCGGCGGTTCAGCTCGCTCTGGATGAAGTCCAGGTCGATGTCGATGCCGGCGGGCAGTCCGTCGACAATGCCGCCCACGGCAGCCCCGTGACTCTCGCCGTAGGTAGTCAGGGTGAAAATGTTTCCGAAAGTGTTACGCATGAACGTCCAGATGGTCTTAATGGTGGCAGTGTCCGCAGCCACATCCACCGTCGTGCTTATGCTGATGGCCCTCTTCACCACAGCCGTCGCAGTCGTCGCAGCCCCCGCACTCATGGCTCATGTGGTTCAACATGTTCTGAATCTCAGTGTTCGTGGGCTCGCGGTTCTCCAGCACGATGCCTGTGAACTGCAGGGTCTTGCCGGCCAGCGGGTGGTTGGTGTCCACAGTCACGAAGTCGGCCTCCACACGCATGACGCGGGCCATGAAGCGGTGCTCCTCCTCGTCCATGAGGGTGATGACTGCGCCAGGGTAGATGTTGTCATGGTCGAAGTGGTCGTTGATCATGAATACCTCGCGCTGCAGCTTGTGCACGCCTTCCTCCATATAATCGCCGAAGGCTTCGGCGGGGGTCAGTGTGAAGTCGAACTTTTCGCCCGGCTCCAAGGAAGCGATGCGCTCCTCGAAGCCGTCGAGTGAGAAGCCGAAGCCACTGATGAAGGTAAAGGGCTTGCCCTGCTGTGTCTGCTCTTCCAAGTGGCGGCTGCCGTCGGCATCGACAGTATAGAGCTGATAACTCACGGAGATGTACTTGTTTTGCTTGTTGTCCATTGTTGTCAAATGTTGTTATTCTACTAGTTCGATGCAAAGGTACGAATTTTATTCTGAAAACGCGCATTTTTTACCGCCGTTTTTTGGAAAGAAGTTTTTGCCAGGAGCATGAGGCTTACTTGCCTGCTGAATAATAGCGTTCATTTGGCACTCCAGAAGCCATCCCTCGCGCGCGCGCGTATATAAAAGAAGGAAAAAAGGCGCTACAGGAGCTACTTTTGAGGTTAACACACTGAGAAATAAACAGTTATTTGTAGCTACAGGGCGCTATTTGTAGCTACAGAGGCGCTACCAGCCCCGCTACAAGTCGTTTGCCACGAAATTCTCTAGAGAATTTGAACAAAAGGGGCCACCGTTCAGAAAAATACGAACGCCGTTTGGAATAATGCGAACGCCATTTGGAAAAATGCGAACGCCGTTCAGAAAAATACGAACGCCGTTTGGAATAATGCGAACGCTATTTGGAAAAATACGAACGCCGTTTCCCGGTCAGCACTTCTCTCACCTTTTTTGGCTGTAGCTACTTCTGTAGCTCGAAAAAGAAGCCTGTAGCTACAGACAACTATCCAACAGTCAACGCATTAACCCCCAAAGTAGCTCGTGTAGCACCTTTTTTTGCTGTTATTCACGCGCATGCGCGCGTACATTATACTATAAAAATAAGGCTACCAGCACCTACACTTTGAGCCTTTTTCAGGCCAAAAAGAGGGGGAAGCAAAGATAAATCAAAATATCCTATCATTCTTTGACGTGAGTCAACAAAAGGGGCTGTTTCCGCACACAGTGGATAAAAAGCCATTGCGGAATGGAAAAATCGTCGTACCTTTGCACCGTCAAAAGGAACAAAAGCCTTGCGACACAGGATAACAACATTATTAAAGTAGGGGCCTGAACACAACACAAACAGGTATACATAAACACAAAATGCGAAAGGCCCCGAGTAAAGAAAAGAAAGGAAAAAAAGATGAAAAAGATTGTTTTGATGCTTGTCGCCATGATGACTATGTCTATGGCAAACGCTGAGAACGAGAACAACAACACTGTGCAGGCCGCCAATGCCTACGACATGACGGTGAATATGCGCAAGTTGGCAGTAACCCTAGGCCTTACCTTCGACCAGATTGAGGCCGTGCAGGACATCCACCACCAGTTCTGCAACGAGATGCTGCTGGCAGCACAGGCAGAGGGTGATGAGCGCAAGACCCTGGTTGAGCAGGCTGTGAAGAAGGACGTACGCTACATGAGCTACGTGCTCGACAAGAACCAGTACAAGACCTACCTGCTGCTGCTCAACACTACGCTCTACAACCGAGGACTGAGATAAGAAACAAGAGTTAAGAATTAAAATCAGGAGCCAGGATTTTTCCTGACTCCTGCTTTTTTGCCTCCTTTTTTCCCTGAATGTTGCGGCGAATACGCCGCACACCCGACAGCGGGAGACATGGGAGGGCATAACTGCTGACTTCTGGCTCCAGATTCAGGCTCCTGTCTGCTGGCTCCTAGCATGAAGCTCTTGGCTTATTCCACCGTGAAGTCTTTCTTGGTGCGGCTGGGGACGTTGCCCTTCTCGATTTTCTTTTGAAGGGGCAGGATGTGCTTGTTGTAGAGCTCCCATACCTGCTTACGGAATTCGGCAATGTCTTCCGGCAGCTTGGCCTCGCCGAGAACCTCGTCTTTTCCAGTGAGGAGGGAGGAGATGGCAACACCCACTTTCGGCTTTCCTTCCGTAGTGACCACATAGTTGATGGAGAAATGGGCGTCTTCAGGCTTGTCGACAATATGCCAGAAGCCATAGCGTCTGACCAGACGCTTCAAGACATCCAGACCTGCCTCGTCGAACTCCTTGTTGACAGGGGTACTGGAACTATGCAGATAGACATTGTTGTTGATGTCGAGCAGGAAACCTTTAAAGGATGCAACAGAGGCGGCAGGGATAACCGGAGCGGCGGGGGTATCAGCGGCAACGGTGGTCACCGGTGCAGCTGGAATAACCGACGCTACCGGAGTTACAGGGGCTACTGGAGTATCGGGGACGGACACCTGGGAAACCGGGGTAACCGGGGTTTCAGGCTTAGCAGGTTTTACCGGATTTTCCGGATTATCCGGAGTTTCCGGAGTTTCCGGAGTTTCCGGAATTTCCGGAGTTTCCGGAGTTTCCGGAATCACCGGAGTGATCGGAGTCGCTGGGGTTGCCGGGGTTTTTGTTTCCGCGACGATGTCGTCCATGTATGCCATTTCGTCATAGGGCACCAGGACTTCTTTCCCGTCAACGATGAGTAGCACGTGCTCGAAGATTTTAAACTCCTTCAGCGTTCCCACAAATTCCGAACCCATGCGCATGACTACGCGCACCTTTCTTGTCTGTGCGTTGCCTGTCAGCACGCACAGCAGCATGAACAATGATACAAGTTTTCTCATGTCAGCTAGCTATTGGTACAAAAGACTTTTGTCAGCTCAAATAGACGTAGACAGCAGCGCAAACCATGATGACGGCGATGACCGTCAAGGCGATTTTCAGCCACTTCTCCGCCCTGCGGCGCCAGATGATGGAACGCAGGCTGCGCTCCTTGAAGCGTGAGGCGCCGTCCCTGCGATGGTGGTGGTGGTGGTGATGGTGATGTTCCGCCATATTATTTCAGGATGTTATAGAGCAGTGAAGTGAGTGAAATAAGGATGCTGGTAGAAGTGAGCCAGAGCGTGGTGGACTGTCCGACGCCAGAGTTGCGGGCCTTCACCTTGTTTGGCTCTACATAGACCATGTCGTTCTGCTGCAGGTAATAGTAGGGCGAGCTGATGATGTTGGCATCGTTCAGGTTGACGGTGACTATCTCCTTCTTGCCCTTGGCATCCTCGCGAATCAGCTTAACCCTGTCGCGCACACCGTAGATGGTGAGGTCGCCGGCCTGTGCAAGTGCCTCGAAGATATTAATCTTCTCGTTGCCCACATTGAACATACCCGGACGGTTGACCTCGCCGAGGACGGAAATCTTGTAGTTCGACATGCGCACGGTGACCACGGGATTCTCGGCTGCGTTGAGGAAGGGCATCAGCTTGTCGTGAATCATCTGCTCACATTGCGACTTCGTAAGTCCGCCCACCTGCAGTGTGCCCAGCACGGGGAACTCAATGCGCCCTTCGTTGTCCACGAGATAGGTCTGCAGGGCACGCTGCGAGCCGATGCTCTGGCCGCCGGTACCTGTCCTGAGCTCGGTGGAGACCACAAGGTTGTAGGGTGCCGATGCCTCGGGGTTGACCGTGTTCACAGTGATGGTGAGGATGTCCTTGGGCATGATGTGAGCGTCGTAGAGGTACTGCGATTTGGAGAAGTCTACGTAGTCGCTGTTCTGAATGTAGGCCACGTTCTTCGTTGATCCGCACGAAGAGAGCAGCAGGGTCACCGTCAAAACGGCTAAAAGGGGAAAGAAAAATCGTTTCATTCGTATCATTCGTTTAAATTCGTAAAGTTCGTAATAATGCTATCTGAGTCAGAACTGCCACCAGTGTTTCTTCTGCCTGTGTGAGCGTCCGGTTCCGGTGTAGTCCATCTGGCCGGAGTAAGCCTCCTCGATGATGTGGTGCCACTTCTTGCCGTGCGACACCATGCGGTAGATGGTTCCCCAGTCGGGCATGCCGCCCACGTTGCGGTCGTCGATGAAAAGGTCGGCCTTCAGCTTGCGTGTGAAATGGGGGTTGTTGTCGGTGGTCTCCTCAGGATAGTCGCCGTTGGCGGCATAGAACTCCAGCCCCCGGTCACGGCACCACTGCAGCGCCTCTTCCAGCAGCTTGCCCTCGCGGCAAGTCCACAGGATGAGGCGATGACGCTCTGCTGCGAGCATCTTCAGTGTCTCGATAGCGAAGGGCTGTTCGCGCCCTATCTCCGGGTACTTGTTCTCGACGATGGTTCCGTCAAAGTCGACTGCAATAATCATTTACTTCTTGATGGAGTCATCGTCCTTGTTGCTGTAGTGCGACTCAGCATACTGTCCGTAACTGCCATAATTACCATAGTTGCCGTAGCCATAGCGGCTATAGCCGTATTTACCGTAGCCGTAGCGGCCATACTTGCCGTAGCGGCCGTAGCCGTAGTAATAGCCGTACTTGCGGCGCGACATATCGATGCCGTTGATGACCACACAGGGGCTGGGCATCTTATTCTCCTTAGCCAGCGTGTTGAGCAGACCGAAGCTGGACTTCGGCGTGTAGTCGGCACGGCATACGAAGACGGAGATGTCGGCATGCTGGCCAATCTGAATGGTATCGGTGACGAGGCCTACGGGAGCGGTGTCGAAGATGACGTAGTCGTACTCCTGACGCAGCAAGTCGACCACATCGCCGAAGTTTTTGCGGGCGAGCAGCTCGGCAGGGTTGGGCGGCACGGGGCCGGCCAGCAGCAGGTCGAGGTTCTCGTTGGTGCCCGAAGGCTGTATCTGTGCGTCAAGGTCTTTCTTCGTCACCTTGTCCAGGCGCAGCAGCGGAGTGATGCCACGGGTGTGGTCGCTGATGCCGAACAGGCGTCCCAACGCCGGCTTGCGGATGTCAAGACCGCAAAGGATGACCTTCTTACCCAGCAGGGCGAAGGAGACGGCGAGGTTGGAGGCATTGAACGTCTTACCCTCGCCCGAGGTGGTCGACGTGAAGACGATGACCTTCTGGTCGCCCTGCAGCATGAACTGTATGTTCGTGCGCATGGAGCGGAATATCTCGTCGATCTGGTTGTTCTTGTTGGCCTGTACCACGATGCCGGCCTTGTCCTTCACGCTTTCCGAGGCCACGGCCACGTCGGCAATAATGGGCAAGTCGGTGAGGCGGGCAACGTCCTCGTGGCCTTCCACCTTGTAGCGGAACAGCGAGAGGAACCAGATGAAGAAGGCAGGCAACAGCAGGCCGAGCAGCACGGCTCCGGCCAAGATGATTAACCTCTTGGGGCTAACCTGACCCTCGAACAGCGGCTCGTCAATCAGCTTACCGTTGTCGGCGGTGGCAGCCAGGGCGATGCTGTTCTCCTCGCGCTTCTGCAGGAGCAGCATGTAGAGCGCAGACTTCACGTCCTGCTGGCGGCCCACCTGGTTGAGCACACGCTCCTGGATGGGGGCTGCCGAGACGCGGCCCTGGAACTTCGAGAACTGCGACCGTATGCCCTGACGGTTGATGTCGGCCGAATGGCGGGCCTGCAACAGGGCCTGCTGTATGCTCTGCTGCAGCTCGTCGATGGTGGCGGTCATCGTCTGCACCTGCGGAGCCTGCTCACTGGCAGCCTTCAGCAGGCGGTTGCGGTCCTGCACAGCCTTGTTATAGGTATTGATAAGATTGGTGGCGGCACCGTCGGACAGACCCACGTTCGAGGGAATGACCTGGTACTTGTTGCCGGGATCGTCCACATAGGCACGCAGGTTGTCGAGCATCTGCACCTGAGCGTCGGCCTCAGAGAGACGGGCGGAGAACTCGTTCGACATCTGCACCGACTGCGAGGCGTCGACGCCCAGCGTCGTCATGGCGTTCTGGCGCTTGAACGACTCAATCTCGGTCTCGGTGGAACCCAGCTCGTCGTTAATCTTGTTCATTCGGTCGTTGATGAACTCCTCCGTGCGCATGGCAACCTCGTTCTTGTCGGCATTAGCCTGACGGTTGTAACAGATGGTGAGCTGGCGCAGCACGTCCATGCCTCGGCGGTAGTCCTGGTCGGTCAGCTTCAGCTCGGCAATGGAGGTCATCTTCGAAGTGGGATTCACAGAGAGGCGCGACAGATAGCGCGTGGCCACATTCATCGGCGGACGGATGGTGACGAGGTAGGTAGTGCCTGGTGCCAGGTTCTGACCAGCGGAGGCCGTCATAGTGACAGTACCCAAGTCGGTCTTGAAGGTGGCGGGCAGCGACTTCATGCGGAAGGCAAAGGCCGACAGCTCCTTGCCGCCTGACATGGCCGAGCCAGACACCATGTAGCACGTGTCCTCGCGCCACACCCTCATGTTCAGCCAGAGCATTCTCTCCAGCAGGGCGTAGTCGAGCGAGTCGAGGTGCTGCGGGTCGAGGTCCATATTGAACGGATGCTTGACATAGGCAATGGGGTTGTTGAAGCGGCCCTCGGTGCGATATTCCACATACAGCTTCAGATCCTTAACGACATCACGCAGCAGGATGCGCGATTGCAGCACCTCCACCTCGTTGTCGATACCTGTGGAGTTGGTGAGGAAGCCCAAGTCCTCGACGCTGGCCAGCATCTGGTTGTTCTTGCTCTTCTTGGCCTCATCCTTGATGAGCATGCGAGCCGACACCTGATAGACAGGGGCCGTGTAACGCAGGTAGATGAATGCGCCGCAGACAAAGATGATGAGCGAAAGCAGGAACCACTGCCAGTTGAGCACCAGCATGGCAAAGATGGTCTGGAAATTCAGACCACCCCGTCCGTTTTCGGATTCTTCCCCCAACAGACCCTCAAGATCTTCCATAGTGATTTTCTTCTCTTCAGACATAATTCTATTCGTTAATTTGAAATCAGCGTGCAAAGATACGAAAAAAAAAGGAATAATGACACACGTTTCCACATTTTTTTATTTAAAAGGAAATTTTTTCCCCGATTTTGGCGTGTAATTGAAAAAAAATATGTAAGTTTGCAAGTTGAAACTAATTTCTAAACAATAACCGTACAATGAAGAGACTAACTTGCATCGTCGTCATGGCATGTGCAGCTATGTTAGCAGGCCATGCGCAAAAACAGTCGGCATCGGGTGGCTACCCCATCTCGCCCGTGCCCTTCACCAGTGTGAAAGTAACGCCCGGCACCTTCTGGGGACAGCGTCTGGAGGCCAGCCGCAATGTCACCGTGCCCCTGGCCTTCTCGAAGTGTGAGAGCGAGGGCCGCTACAAGAATTTTGAGAATGCCGCCGCCCACCTGGCCGACCCCTCGAAGGTGTTCAAAGTGAACGGCGTGGGCTACTCGTTCGACGATACCGACCCCTACAAGACCCTGGAGGGCGCCGCCTACATCCTGCAGACCTACCCCGACAAGAAGTTGGAGGCCTACTGCGACTCCGTCATCGACATCATCGGCACGGCTCAGGAGCCTGACGGCTACCTCTATACCGCACGCACCCAGAACCCTGCCGACCCGCACCACTGGGCCGGTGACCGCCGCTGGGTGAAGGAAGAGGATCTCTCGCACGAGCTTTATAACCTGGGCCACATGGTGGAAGGTGCCGTGGCCTACTGGCAGGCTACCGGCAAGCGCAAGTTCCTCGACATTGCCCGCCGCTATGCCGACGTGGTGTGCAAGGAGGTTGGCCCGAATCCCGGACAGGCCTGCGTGGTGCCCGGCCACCAGATAGCTGAGATGGCCCTGGCCCGACTCTATCTGGCCACCGGCGAGAAGAAATACCTGGACGAGGCCAAGTTCCTGCTCGACTATCGCGGCAAGACGGAAATCAAGAACCAGTACAGCCAGAGCCACCAGCCCGTGGTTGAGCAGAAAGAGGCTGTCGGACATGCCGTCCGCGCCGCCTACATGTATGCCGGCATGGCCGACGTGGCCGCGCTGACGGGCGATCAGGGCTATGTCGACGCCATTGACAACATCTGGGACAACATCGTCACGAAGAAGCTCTACATCACCGGCGGCATCGGCGCCACCAGCAGCGGCGAGGCCTTCGGCAGGAACTACGAGCTGCCCAACATGAGCGCCTACTGCGAGACCTGCGCCGCCATCGGCAATGTCTACGTGAACTACCGTCTCTTCCTGCTCCACGGCCAGTCGAAATACTACGACGTGCTGGAGCGCACGCTTTACAACGGCCTCATCAGCGGCGTATCGCTCGAGGGCAATGGCTTCTTCTACCCCAACCCGCTGGAGTCGATGGGCCAGCACCAGCGTCAGGCCTGGTTCGGCTGCGCCTGCTGCCCCTCTAACATCTGCCGCTTCATTCCCTCGCTGCCGGGCTATGTCTATGCCGTGAAGGACCGCAATGTCTATGTGAACCTGTTCCTCTCCAACAGCAGTACGCTGACCGTCGGCGGCAAGAAGCTCAGCCTCAGCCAGCAGACCAACTACCCGTGGGACGGCGACATCACTATCAACGTCGACAAGAACAGCGCCGGACCGTTCGCCATGAAAATCAGAATCCCCGGCTGGCTGCAGAACAAGGTGGTGCCCAGCGACCTCTATCAGTACACCGACAACAAGCGTCTCTCTGCCACCTGTTCCGTTAACGGCGAAACCATCGCCGTCAACACAACGGACGACGGCTATCTGACCATCGACCGCAAGTGGAAGAAGGGCGACAAAGTGCAGATTCACTTCGACATGGAGCCGCGCACCGTGCGTGCCAACCACAAGGTGGAGGCCGACCGCGGCATGGTGGCCATCGAGCGCGGACCGCTGGTCTACTGCGCCGAGCATCCCGACAACTCATTCGACATCATGAGCGCCCTCATCAACCAGGAGCCGAAGTTCCGTCTCGGCAAGGGCGAGGTGGCCGGCACGCCCGTCACCACCATCATCACCGACGCACAGACGCTCGACTTCAACAAGCAGGGCAAGCTGGTGGCGAAAGACCAGGAGCTTACGCTCATTCCCTACTACGCCTGGTGTCATCGCGGCTCGGGCAAGATGCGCGTCTGGCAGGCACAAGACCTGAGTGCCACAACCCCGGCACAGCCCGCCACGCTGGCCAGCAAGAGCAAGGTGGGCAGCAGCATGCGCCTGCCTGCACTCAGCTCCGTGAACGACCGCCTTGTGCCGAAGGGTGAGAACGACCGTTCCGTGCCCTATACCCATTGGTGGCCCAAACAGGCCTCGACCGAGTGGATCAGCTACACCTTCCCGCAGGAGGCAGAGGTAAGCAGCTCCACGGTCTACTGGTTCAGCGACAAGCCCTGGGGCGGCTGCTCCGTGCCAAAGGCCTGGCGCATGCTCTATCAGACGGCCGACGGACAATGGCTGCCTGTGGAACAGCCCGATGCCTACCCCACCAATCCCGGCACGCCCAGCACCGTCAACTTCAAACCCGTGAAGACCAAGGCCGTGCGCCTGGAGGTCACCCTGCCCGACAACGACTCTGCCGGTCTCTTCGAGTGGACTGTCAAATAGCTTGATTTCTCAGAAGACAGCTTGGGCAATTGCCCAAGCTGTCTTCTTTACTATATCATTATTGTTTTGGCAACGATATAGCAGTTGACACTTAATCAATTATTCCGCATGGCGCATTCCCGACCGTCGGTCGCCTACCCGTAGCCTTTCCCCTCCCCTCAAGGGGAGGGGTAGGGGTGGGGTCTCTAACTTCCTTCAGCGAGTTTGATATCGTCTGTGTACCCTCAGTGGAAATAGTTACAGACCCC
>JAILFU010000223.1 GCA_024697405.1 Prevotella sp. | reverse complement strand
TGTTATCGTCTGTGTTTTCTCCGTGGAAAAAGTTAGAGACCCCACCCCTACCCCTCCCCTTAAGGGGAGGGGAGCGGCTCCCGCCGGGTCGGGGAGCGGCTCCCGCCGGAGAAGGTCGTGGAGCAGCTCCCGCCGGAGAGGGTCGGGGAGCAGCTCCCGCCGGAGAGGGGAGCGCCATGCGGAAAAGTAAATTCAGGTCAACTGCCATCAATCATTTATCATTCTTCGCCCCACCTCCCCTCTATACGGCTGAAAACAACAAATTTACTCCTTCCCCCAAACTTTTTTTGCTAATTTGACAGAATATCCGAATTTTTTATTTAAATTTGCAACCGAAACCTCCTTGCCAATATGTAGGGAGCGTCCTTCGCGGAAACAGACAACGGAAAAACCATAAAACTATCAGCGATATGAAACAGAAGAACATCTTTAGCACCGCATGCCACACGCTGACGGCCGTCCGCGCCTCACTGACAGCCATCGTGATGCTGCTCACAGCCGCCGTGGACATCGCCCGGGCCGACGAGTGGCCGGCGTATATCAGCGACGTGAAGCTCATAGGAGGCACAGAGGCAACGACCAACTCCCTGAAGAACACGTATGGGAAACTGGGCTGGAAGGTCATCGACTACAACCTGAACCTGAACTGCAAGTCGGGTTCCGACTACATCTACCTGCTCTACAAGACGACTAGCGGCAATAACATCGACGGCGGCTACATCACCGACTTCTATATCAGCGACCATTCAGGAGCCAGCAGCCTGCCCGAAACCGTCACTTTCAACAACAAAGAATATACCCTCTGTCCGTACACCGGCGATGACCATTTCGAGTCCATTAAGGGTGACCTGAACAGCTATGCGGGTGGGTCAGACATCCACCTGTACTACACCAAGGCTAACTTCACCGACAAGCGTGTGGTCGCCGCCATCACCTTCGACGCCAGCAGCGCCAATGCCATCCCCTGGAATGGCAACGGCACAACAGCTGCCGACCTGAACAAGGGCTGCGGCATCAGCTCGGCATACATCTACATGCACCTCACCACCGCCACGAAGACCAACCGCCCGAAGACCGACCCCGTGATGAAGAGCGGACTGGTGTACAACGGGCAGGCGCAGCAGCTCATCATGACCGCTGCCACCATAGAGAGCGGGGAGATGTGCTACCTCGTGGGCACGTCGGGCACGTTTACCACCAATGTATCGAGCATCACGGCGAAGGATGCCGGCCGGCACACCGTGAGCTACTATGCCAGCGAAAACCAGTACGGCGACGCGTCGGCCACCCACTCGCAGGCTGTCAGCATCGGCAAGTCGCCCAACAACGGGCTTGCCGTGACCATTGCCTCCATCATCGACAAGGGCGCCACACCGTCGCCCACCCTCATCGGCACCAACCTGAGCACGGGCACCGCCACATTCCTCTATGCCACGTCAGCGTCAGGCTCCTACTCCGCCACCGTGCCCACGGCTCCGGGCAGCTATTGGGTGAAGGCCACTATCGCTGCCGACAACAACTGCGACGCGTTCACCACGCAGGCCGTGAATTTCAGAATCATGCCCTGGCAGGGCAGCGGCACGGCAGCCAGCCCCTATCTCATCAAAACCACCGACGACCTGCGACAGCTGGCAACCGATGCCAATGGGGGCAACAAGTACGACGGCACCTACTTCCGGCTGGAGAACGACCTCGACTTCCAGCCCACCAGCGCATGGGACGACCTCACGAACGACGAAAACAACTTCACGGCCATCGGCAATTTCTATGGGCATTTCAATGGCGGCAGCCACACCATCAGTGGCATCCGCATCTATAAGGGAAACACTATCACACAGGGCCTCTTCTCCGTCATAGGAGAGGGGGGTGAAGTCAGCAACCTTACGCTTACCAATACCCGCATCGTAGGCGGCTCAGAGAGCGGCGGCATCGTGGGTCACAATTGGAGCGGCACCATCAGCAACTGCCATGTCACAGCCACCGTGGACATACATGCCATGAATAGCACGAATAACAGTTGCTCAATGCACGGTGGCATCGTGGGTGAAAACAGCACCAAGGATAAGTCGAACATAGTAGGCACCGTCAGCGGTTGCACCAGCGCTGCCCAGCTGACCACGGCAGAGGGAATCACATGCTCTGACTTCGGCGGCATTGCCGGGTTCAACTACTACGGAAAGTTGACCGGCAACGTGGCCATAGGGGTCATCGTGGCCGAATGTGTTGACAGCAGACATGGTGCCATTGTGGGACGTAACAGTTACGCCACGCTCACCAACAACTACTACCGCAACTGCAACGTCGAGGGATGCAACGGCAGCGACACCAACGGCGCCATGCCCCTCTGTTCCCTCACCCTCGGCGACGGCATCAGCGCCACCACCACATCCACGACCTTTACCGTTACCAGCGGCAGCACCACCGTCAGCTATTACTACCCAGGCACGGTATTCACCCTTTCTGGTGGACTCGACGCGCTCGCCAACCCTGCCCCCGGCTACCGAAAGGGATATGTGACAACGGCAGGCACCGTCAGCTACAATGCTGCAAACGGAACCTACACCCTGACGCTGCAGGGCGACGCCACCGTCAGCACCACCAACCGCTTCCCGATAGACTGGGCTGACGAAGCCACTGGCAGCGATGCCGACAACGCCTACATGATCTACAATGCAGAGCAGCTCGACCTGGTGGCACAGCGCGTGAACAACAGCTCGACCTGGGCTGTCTTCGGCAGCAAGTACTACCGCCTGATGAGCGACATCGATTATGTCGGCCAGGAGAACAGCTATACCGCCATCGGCACTTCCAGCTACCCCTTCAGTGGCCACTTCGACGGTGGCAGCCATGCCGTCAGCTACATAAACATCAATCAGCCCGACAAAGACTACCAGGGTCTCTTCGGCTACATAGGCCAAGGTGGCGAGGTGAAGAATTTTGTCGTGAACGATGCGCGCATCATCGGCAAAGACTACATGGGCTGCATTGCTGGATACAACAACGGCGGCACCCTTGCCAACAACTATTACTTTAACTGTGTCAGTGGAAAGGACGAAAGTTCGTTGCATTCCTCCACCGGCATAGGCATAGGCTGCAACGGAGCTGACATCACCGACAGCGACGGTGCCTTGCCCGTGTTTGGCATCACCGTGGGGCATACGAACATCGCTGTAGATGCCTCCCACACAGCTGTTATAAATGAGCGTAGCTACTACAAGGCAGGCACAACCATCACCCTGGGCGGACAGCCCGACGGCACCACTATCAACAAGTACTACGACTACACCCTGAATGGCACCGCCCTCAGCGGCAACACCTTCAACATGCCTGTCGGCGATGCCACCATCAGTTTCTCCTCCACCCCGACCACGCTCACGGCCGTGGCTGTGGCCTCCGGCATCACCGCCACCCCCTCGCCTCTCAAGAGCGACGGTACCCACAACTACTACATGCCGGGCACGACCATCACCCTGAGCGGCGGGACTCCCGCCACCCCGGCCCCTGACGGCTACTTCTACCCCTACACCGTAAACGGTGTCATCATTTCCGGCAATACCTTTGAGGTGCCTTCTATCGAGGAAGGAGTTGGAGTTGGAGTCATCGTCGGCGCCAGCAGCGAACCCATCTTGGACACTCCCAACCGGTTCATAACGGCAGGAGACTGGAACGAAGACGCGAACTGGCAGGACGGCACAGTGCCCGCCGCCGGCAGCAATGTCATCATCTGCGCTCCCGTCACGGTGCCCGCCAGCTATGTGGCCGATGCCGGCGAGGTGATGGTCATGAACAATGCCACCATCACCGTTGAAGACGGCGGCGAGCTGATGCTGGCCAGCAGCGGCGTGACGGTGAGCATGGAGAAAACCATCACAAAAGGCGGAGGTGACTCTGGCTACCACTCCATTGCCAGCCCCGTGACAGGGAGCATCAATGCCAGCGACGTGGCGAATATGACGGAAGGAGAAGGCTATAGGCTGTGTAGCTTTAACCTTTATCCTGACGCTTATGATTGGATATTCCATGAAGATGGGACATTCTCCATCCAAGACCTCTGGCCTGCCGCCACCACTCTTGAAAATGGAAAGGGCTACGCTTACGCCAACCAGAATGATGTTACTTTGACCTTCACCGGCACGGTACGCCCCACCAGCAGCCCAGTGACCGTCCCTCTAGAGAATCTGAATATAAATGGAAAAGAATACGAGGGCTGGAACCTCGTGGGCAATCCCTTCCCCTGCTCAGCATACATTGTTTGCGACGGCCCCGTCTACAGGATGGATGGTGAGGGTAAAAGTTTTGTGGAAACGGAGTCGCATGTCCTGGCTCCCATGGAGGCTGTCTTGCTGAAGGCGGCAGAGGGGGAGCAGGAAGTAACGTTTTTCCCAGATCTCGACACCGCCAGACCATTGCTCGTGCTGAAAGATAACCAGGACAACAGTGAGGCCATAGAAGCAGCTGCCAAAAAAAACAAGCAGTACGACGTCCTCATGCAGGGCCGCACGCTCTATAAGGACGGCCGGATAAACGTGCTGTGCCTGCCTTTCGACATCGAAAGCATTGACGGCACGCCGCTGGAAGGGGCAGAGATTTATGAAATCAATAGTAGTAATATATACACTGATAATTCACGATTTGTTCTCGCTTTCCAAAAAGTGGATCAGCTGAATAATACAGGGGAAGTGGACAAGTATTTGAAAGCAGGAATCCCCAGTCTCGTCCGTTGGAGTCCGACGGAGAAGGATGAGAATCCGAATGATCTGGAGATTGTCAATCCCTTCTTTCGGAACGTCGTTATCAATAGCCTTCAGCCCAACACCGTCATCACCGGTAGTGACGGATGCGATGTATTCGAAAATGACAATGTGGGAGGAAAAGAGGAACCAGGCACCGTGTCGTTCGTAGGCACATTCAGCCCAGTGACCTTCACCACCGACGACTACGACGCTGTCTTCGTGGATGAGGGCACCACCATCGGTGCCTGCCGTGGCTACTTCAAGTTTAACGGTCTCAGACAGCTGACGGAACAATACGGCCGCGCTTTCGCAGGTCTTAATAATTCCCACGGGGAGCTCGCTAACGACATTGCCAGTCTTTTTTCTGAAGCGTATTTTTATGAAGAGGTTCAGGTAGACTCGCTTTACGTTTTCTCGGCTAACGATATAGGAGTGATACTCTACTCCAGTTACGTGCCTATGGGCGACGTGAACGGCGACGACAACGTGACGCCGGCCGATGCCATCATGATTCTCTACCGCTACTTCGGCGTGAAGCAGAACGGCTTCCTCTGGCGCGTCGCCGACCTGAACGGTGATAGTCACATCACGCCTGCCGATGCTATTGAGACGCTCTACCGGTACTTCGGTGACGGCAGCAGCAATTCCCGCACCACCCGCACCGCCACCGGGAATAGCTCTGACCCTGAGTAGTTTGTGATTAGGAATGATTAGTCAGGAATACAAATTATATTATTATTATGAAAACAAAGACTAACATGACGAGAGAATTTGCCAGACGGGCAGTGATGACGCTGCTCGCAGTGATAACCACAACGGTGCAGATGGGTGCCTGGGAGCGCACGAAGCCAGTGTATTACATCGAGTTCTGTAAAGGTGGCATTGGCGAAGTCTGTGTCTACGGTTGGGCGTTTGACCCTGTGCAAAAGGACAAACCAATAAACTTGTCTATCCGCGTTGCCACTGCTCCCAAAGAATCGGATGATGATTATGATGTGATAGAAAGTGATTGGTATGAGGAAAGTGTGGAACACATCTACTTGGAGGGTCTGAACTCTATATATGGCCTCACCGGCAATCATGGATTCATAGCAAGGATACCTATTGAGAGTTCATATTTTGGCGATGGCCCCAACACTGTGAAGACCTTCTATGTGAAGATCTATGCACGAACCTTTGAATATAACGAGGATAATCCTTATTGTAAAGACTATGAATTTCAGTTGAACGACACCTACGTCGTAACCGTAGTTAATAACACAGGTTATGGTACGGAGGAAATTCCCTACTACGTTTTTGATGCTGCTGACTGGAATGCGATAGCCGATGTCCTTTCCGATGCGGATGTGGCTTCATTCTACAAGGACAGGTACTTTCAGTTGGCCGATGAGGATGTAAACGGTATTGATTTCGACAACTCAACCCCCATCACCAAGATGTGGGGCACGAGCAATAGTCCCTTCGCTGGCTGCTTCTATGGCAAAGGAAAGACGCTCAACGTGAGCATCAACAGCACGGAGCCGTACGCTGCTCCGTTCCGCCAGATCGACCATGCTACAATCAGGAACCTCACCGTCGAGGGTACCGTCAGCAGTAGCGGCAATCATGCCGCCGGACTTGTGGGCGGCTGCTCCGAAGCGAATACCATCAGGGATTGCGTTGTCCACACCAACATCAGCGGTTCGCCCTACGCGGGCGGTATTGTGGGTCACGGTGGCAGCGGCCGTCTTACCGTAGGGAACTGCATCTATGACGGTACTATCAGCGGCTTCTCGAAATGTGCGGGCGGTTTTTTAGGCTGGTGCGACAACCTGACGCTGACCCTCTATAACTGTCTGTTCAATGGCTCGTTCACGTCAGGTGGAGGCAAGTACCATCCTATTGCCTGCAAGTATGCCTCCGCGACAGCCAAGGCACCTGTTGCCGGTGGCGTTTACTACCTGAACACCATCGCTCCGTCGGAAGGGCTGGACAACAATGTCGTCAGCGGAGCAGGGGGCGTCCCGGTAAGCGAGACCCGCGAAGATGGTGTGTGGGACGAGCAAGTGACGGCCATTGACGGAAAGACCTATTTTGCAGCCCATTTCAATGGCCAAAGCTTTCCTTACGAATATGGCTTCGAGGACAACGACCTTGGTGCTGCTGGGTGGACAACGGCCGATATATCCGGTGAGACGCGAATTGCGTCTATGAATGAATACGCTCCACGTAGTGGGGATTGTCTTTTTCAATTTGCTCCTGAGCGTAGCAATCAATACCTCATCTCTCCAGAGTTTAGCGGTCATTCGAACATATCGCTCTCCTTCTATTATTGTACTAATGCAAAAGCGATGTTCCAAGTAGGCTATTCCACCACGAATGATATAGAAGCGTTTGCCTGGGACAACGTGATTACCTCCACCGGCGATTTTTGGTCACGATACGAGGGCGACTTTCCGAAGGGCACAAAGTTTATCGCCATCAAACGACTGTTCTCTGATGGTTATTTGTACGTGGATGACTTTAAATTTTCGGCTTGTAACACTCCTTCCCCCATCAATCTTTTTGCATACAATGTCACTGAACATATAGCCTCGCCGTCATGGGAGGCTCCCATAGTCGACTATCCCGTCACGGGCTATGTGTGTCAATACAAGAAATCCGGTGATGAGGAATGGTCATCAGAAGTCACTCTCCCGGCTAATGCAACTTCCACCACCATCAGCGGACTCCAGGCGAACACGGCCTACGATTTCCATATAAAAACCTTGTACGGAGAAAACGCTGAAAGTGCCTATAAGCAAATTCAATTCTACACGGCCATTGAATATCCTTACGACTGGGATTTCGAAAATGGTATGGATAGCTGGACTGCTGTGCATCTCAATCCAGAGATGTCGGGAATATGTCGTGAAGCCGCATGTGTCGGCTTGTATGGATTCAGAATCCATACAATCGGGGAAGGCTTCGGCGCGCAATACTTGATTTCTCCTCGGTTGTCCGGTACCAAGCCTGTGACGGTGACTTTTCGCTATGGTTGTCCGAGAACGACGCTGACTTATAGTTTCCTCGTTGGTTATTCCACCACGACCAGCGAACCTGACGCCTTCATTTGGGGTGAGAAGCTCGCTCCCTCCAGGAAAAGGTGGACATTGTATGAAAATGAGTTCCCCGAAGGAACCAAGTATGTTGCTATCAATTTCGATCATGACAGCTATTCTAATATTCATGGCATAGTCTATTTTGACGACTTCAGTCTCTATGAGAATGCTTCGCAATTAAAGCCAACCGACCTCGCCTTCAGCAACATGACCGAGCATGGTGCCACCATCAAATGGTCGCCTGTCATTGGTGCCAAGAGCTACGCCTATCAGTACAAAAAGACGACTGAGAATTCTTGGTCTGCGTGGGCTACGGCAACTGCCACTTCCGTCACCCTCGTAAATCTGACTGAAAACACTGACTATGTGTTCCGCGTGAGAACCATTTTCTCAGGCGATAATAGCAGCTATTATGCAACCATCTACTTCCAGACGGAGGCTCATGCCGTGAGCACCCTGCCTTATCAGGAAAGCTTCGAAAACGGGATGGCCGGATGGCGCGTCACAGATGGAGACTTCAATGCAATGCTTTATTCGACTTCCAATAAATATTCACTCAATGGAAACTGCTGTCTTCAATTATTCGGAGCAAGCGTTGGCGGTCAAAGAGAAGGCATTTGGGCGTTATCGCCCCAGTTAAGCTTCACAGGACCCGTAAAAATCTCATTCTATTACACTCAAGCTGTTTCACCCAGTCATGTTGGATTTGTAGTGGGCTATTCCACCTCGACAAAAGACCCCGCTAATTTCACTTGGTTTCCTAAAAGCTTTACTACATACGAGAATAATTGGCAAGAGTATGTCAATTACTTGCCTGCGGGCACCAAATATGTTGCGATCAAGTGGAGTAGTGGTGCGGGAGATCTTTGTCTGGACGACTTTAGGTTCGAATCGACTACTGCCTCGCCAGTGTACCAACAAGTGGTCGTTTCCAACATCACTGCCACGAGTGCTGATGTCAGTTGGATAGGTAGCAGTGCCAACACTTTCGAATTGGAATACAGGGAGGCGACCCAGCTCCACCAAGACTTTGAAAGTTGCAATGAAGGCTTCCTCAACGGCCAGCAAGGATGGAGCGCTTACGATAGAAATGGAAATTTCTTTCATTCAGCCGGTACTGGTGCCTGGCAATGCCAGAGAGCGAACGGAAGTAATATCGCTATTTCAATCAATTATCGCACAGTGACTTACAATAATTCAACATATACAGAAACCCTCGATATTGATGACTGGCTTTATACGCCAAGGATGACCATATCCGGAGGAACCTTGTATTTCCAGGCATTTTTCTTCCCCTTAAGCAATGATTTTGACGGGGAGTATGATAAGGCTGAGGTGCTGTTCTTCAAAAGTGCTGTCTCAAGTTTGCTTGATCCCGATAGCCAGAGAGTGCTTGCTACGATAGAACCCTCAAGTATTCATACAACCGATCAAGGTTATTATGAGATATCCCTTAGCGACCTCATTGGCGAGGAAGGCTACATTGCCTTCCGCCACAGGAGCAAACATGACTCTTGGCTCATAGTCGACAATGTAAATATCTATCGGACGTCAGATAACTGGACAAGCCAGACATCCTCAGAACGCAACATTACATTGACAGGACTCAGCCCGCAAACCACATACGAGTACAGGATGAGAATGTGGAATGGCTCCCATTCTGAATGGTCGGATTTAGCCACTTTCACCACTGATAACTACATACCCTTAGCAGGCAAAGCCGACGTTGTCGCCATTAACGACGGGCAAAAGCATGATGTGATACTTCAGGGCTACACACTCCACCGCGACGGCAGCTGGAACACGCTGTGCCTGCCTTTCAGCGCATCACTGGAGGGCTCTCCCCTCGAGGGCGCCATCGTGAAGAGGATGAACAGCTCGGACTTCACCGACGGCATACTGACGCTGAACTTCATGGAAGCCACGACTATCGATGCCGGCAAGCCATATATCGTGAAGTGGGCTGATGGTGGCGCTTCCATCGACAATCCGCTGTTCAAAGGCGTGACAATCAGCAATATTGCTCCGACACCAGTCACCTTCCAAGAGGGTTGCTTTACCGGTACCTATGGTCCCATCGCCGATACCAGTGATCTGCTGCTTGACTGCCACAATACGGGTAACGGTGCCTTCCATGCTGTCTTCGGCAGCGACCGATCTTCCATCGGTGACGATTTTGCAGGCTGGTACACCGATGCGGCTATGTCCTCGCCAGCCACCGCCATCCCCTTCGATGCCGACGGCCGTGTGACGCTCTACGCCGGATGGGGGATGAATCTGGCCGATGCCTCCGACAACAGCGCGACCATCGAGGCGGTCGTGGCCAGCGGCAATACAGACCATAAGGTGGTGGTCCTGAAAGACAGGACGCTCTCGCGCGACGGCGAGTGGAACACGCTGTGCCTGCCGTTCAGCATGGATGCTACGCAGATAGCCTCCTCGTCCTTGGCCGATGCCACGCTGAGGGTGCTGGATGCCGCCACATCGAACTTCAGCGGCGGTACGCTGACGCTGAACTTCAAGGAGGTGGCTCCCTTGGAAGAAGGAGGGGATGGGGGTCAATCTTCCCCCTCGGAGGAGCGAGGTGGACTTATCGAGGCTGGACAGCCCTTCCTTGTCAAGTGGACCAACGGTGCCAAGCTCATCATCAACACTGACGCCGAATGGACAGTCTTCGCCCAGCGCGTGGAGACAGGCGAGACCTTTGCCGGGAAGAATGTGCTGCTGGGTGCCGACATCCATGTGTCTGACATGGTGGGCACGGCCGACCACCCGTTCTGCGGAACCTTCGACGGCAACGGCCATACGCTCGACGTCAGCATCAATGACTCAGGGGCCGAGTATGCCGCGCCGTTCCGCTACATCCGAGGCGCCACCATCCGTAACGTGAAGGTGACGGGTTCCGTGAAGGGTAGAAACTATTGCGCCGGCATCGTTGGCGCTGCCCTGGGCGGCACGAACAGCATCCACGACTGCTGGATGGCGGCATCGGTGAGCGGCCCGTCGAGTATCGGCGGCATCCTGGGCCACGGCACTACATCGGCCACCACCATCTCCAACTGCATGCTGACTGGCAACCTCTCTTCCTCCTATATCGGAGTCTTCTGTGGTGGCGGCTCCGCTGGTGGTACTCTCACCCTCGTGACTTGCTGGGCCACTGGCATATACTCCAATAACCAACAGATTTATTTTGAGGATGACCACGAATATATTGGAGATATCAACCTAGTGATGACTGACGGGGGTACGATCAACATCAGTAACTGTATGCATCATGATGAACGCATCACGCAGGGAACCTGGAGGGGATTAGAAATTATATTAATTATTGGAGGCGGCAGCGTCAATGATTCCCGTTACGTAGATTTCCTTGGCAGTCAGTGGACGCTGAACGACAACGGAGGACTGATGCTGAAGCCCTCTGCCGACATTGATCCTACGGACATCGAGAATCCCGTGTTTCCGGGGGGCACCATCGACAACAGCGCTGCTGCGCAGGCCCGCCAGACGGTCAGCTTCACGGGCGGCAAGTTCATCGGCGGCTACAGCCCCGTCACCCTCACCACGAGCGACCTGCTCTTCAGTGACAACAGCACGGTATTCTATCCCGTCGGCGAAACTACGCTCAACGCCTGCCGCGCCTACATCCAGCTGGACGATGCCACCGTCACGTCCGTCGTGCTGAACTTCAACGACGGCACGACAGTCCTGCCGGGCGACGTGAATGGCGACGGGAAGGTGACACCCGCCGATGCCATCATGATTCTCTACCACTACTTCGGTGTGGTGCAGAACGGCTTCAATGCCGCCGCCGCCGACTTGAACGGCGACAACAACATCACGCCCGCCGACGCCATCGAGGCCCTCTACAAATACTTCGGAGCCGGCAGCAACGGTGCCCGTGCCATCCGCACGACGGTAACCTGTACAAAGGATCCGGAGTAACTAAATTCGTACTCTGTCCATTTGAATAGTGCCGCCATTTTTCCAGACGTCGGCACGTCTTGGAAAAATGACGGCACTTTTTGGGCGAATTCTATAGGGAGTATTGCCGAGGGGGCCATCAGCAGAGGGTGTGGCTACCAAGGTAGCGCCAAACAGGTTGCTGTAGCTACAAATTACAGGCTGCAATTCAGCATGTTGCTCCTCAATGTAGCGCATGTAGCTCGCTTTTTTCAGAATGATGCTATATTATATGGAAACGAATGAGACAGGAAATGATTATTCTTTGGGGCCAAGATAGGTATGGCGTCGAAAAAAATGCTAAAAAAATTTGCAGGAATGAAAAAAAATGCGTACCTTTGCACCCGCAAAAGTGGTTATTGCGCTGGCTATAGGCTATCAATACGCTGAAAAAGAACGGTTTAGCTTCCGAAAAAGGAAATAGACTGATTCTCTTTTTAAGTGTGTGTTTGGGTTTTTGCAAGCGTGGTGACACTTAAAAAGGACAAAAAACAATATATCTACATTATTTTAAACATTAAAAACTGAAATGCCAGGATTATTAGGAAAGAAAATCGGAATGACATCCGTTTTCAGTGACGGTAAGAACATACCGTGCACAGTGATTGAAGCTGGTCCTTGCGTTGTGACACAGGTCAAAACCATTGAGAAGGACGGGTACAAGGCCGTCCAGCTGGGTTTTGGCGAGGCTAAAGAGAAGAACACCACAAAGCCGATGATGGGCGTGTTCAAGAAAGCCGGCACAACCCCGAAGGCCCACTTGGCCGAGTTCAAGTTTGATGAGGACTACAACCTGGGTGATACGCTCACCGTAGAGCTTTTCGCTAACGCAGAGTTCGTAGACGTTGTAGGCACATCGAAAGGTAAGGGATTCCAGGGTGTTGTGAAGCGCCATGGTTTCGGCGGTGTCGGTCAGAGCACCCACGGTCAGGACGACCGTCTGCGCAAGCCCGGTTCTATCGGTGCCTGCTCTTACCCCGCAAAAGTGTTCAAGGGAATGCGCATGGGTGGCCACATGGGTGGCGACCGCGTGACAACGCAGAACCTGAAGGTGTTAAAGGTCATCCCCGAGAAGAACCTGCTCGTCATCAAGGGCAGTGTCGCAGGATGCAATGGTTCAACCCTCTTAATCAAGAAGTAAAATGGAAGTTAGTGTATTGAACATCAAAGGTCAGGAGACCGGAAGAAAGGTAACCCTGAACGAGGCTATCTTCGGGATTGAACCTAATGAGCACGTCGTCTATCTGGACGTGAAGCAGTATCTGGCCAACCAGCGCCAGGGCAACGCCAAGTCGAAGGAGCGCAGCGAGATCAGCGGTTCCACACGCAAGCTCGGACGCCAGAAAGGCGGCGGCGGCGCACGTCATGGCGACATCAACTCGCCCCTGCTGCGTGGCGGCGGCCGCGTGTTTGGTCCCAAACCCCGCGACTACAGCTTCAAGCTGAACAAGAAAGTAAAGGAACTTGCCCGCAAGTCGGCATTGAGCTGCAAGGCTCAGGAGAACGCCATCCTGGTGGTGGAAGATTTCTCCTTTGACGCTCCGAAGACTAAAGAATTTGTAAATATTGCTAAAAATCTTAAAGTCGACGGCAAGAAACTGCTTCTTGTTTTGCCAAACGCAAATAAAAACGTATATTTGTCGGCTCGTAACTTGCAGCGCGCCGAGGTGATTGAGGCAGAGAAGGTCAATACGTACAAAGTGTTGAACGCCGATGTCCTGATCATCACGGAGAAGTCGTTGGACGTCGTTGACGGAATTCTGGGATGAATCAAAATCGTAAACAGTAAATTGTCAAATAATATATAGACATGGCATTTATCATCAAACCACTGGTCACTGAGAAGATGACCGACGTCACGGAGAAGCGCCCCAACGTGTATGGCTTCGTGGTGCGTCCTGAGGCTAACAAGATTGAGATCAAGAAGGAAGTTGAGGCCCAGTACAACGTCACTGTAGAGTCGGTGAACACGATGCGCTACGCCGGCAAGCGCAGCCAGCGCTATACGAAGGCAGGTCTCGTGAAGGGACATAAGAGCGCCTACAAGAAGGCGATCGTTACTCTGAAGGAGGGCGAGGAAATTGATATTTACAGCAATATTGAATAAAAGAAATGGCAGTACGTAAATTAAAGCCCGTAACTCCGGGCCAAAGACACAAGGTTATTGGCACGTTCGAGGATATTACTGCATCCGTGCCAGAAAAGTCTCTCGTTTACGGTAAGCGTTCTACCGGTGGCCGAAACAACACCGGCAAGATGACTGTCCGCTACATGGGCGGCGGCCACAAGAAGAAGTATCGTCTGATTGACTTCAAGCGAGAGAAAGATGGTGTTCCTGCCGTAGTGAAGACTATTGAGTATGATCCGAACCGCTCGGCTCGCATCGCTCTGCTTTTCTACGCAGATGGTGAAAAACGCTACATTATTGCTCCCAATGGGCTGCAGGTTGGCACAACGCTGCTGTCCGGGGCCGAGGCAGCACCAGAGATTGGCAATGCCCTCCCCCTGGCCAACATTCCTGTGGGTACGGTGATTCACAACATTGAACTCCGTCCCGGACAGGGTGCCCTGCTCGTTCGTTCGGCTGGTAATTTTGCTCAGCTTACTTCTCGTGAAGGAAACTACTGTGTGGTGAAGCTCCCCTCGGGAGAAACCCGCAAAGTGCTTTCCGCTTGTAAGGCTACCGTTGGTGCCGTAGGCAACTCCGACCACGCCCTGGAGCAGTCGGGCAAGGCAGGCCGCTCACGCTGGCTGGGCCGCCGTCCGCACAACCGCGGCGTCGTGATGAACCCGCACGACCACCCGATGGGTGGCGGTGAAGGCCGTCAGAGCGGCGGACATCCGCGCTCGCGCAAGGGTCTGTATGCAAAGGGCCTCAAGACGCGTGCACCGAAGAAGCTTTCTAACAAGTACATCATTGAAAGAGCTAACAAGAAGTAATCACGAAGTTTAAACTGAGATAATTATGAGTCGTTCATTAAAGAAAGGTCCGTACATCAACGTCTCTCTGGAGAAGAAAGTTCTCGCTATGAATGAGAGCGGCAAGAAGAACGTCGTGAAGACTTGGGCCAGGGCATCAATGATTTCCCCCGATTTCGTGGGGCACACTGTTGCAGTTCATAACGGTAACAAATTCATCCCTGTCTACATTACTGAGAACATGGTGGGCCACAAGCTCGGTGAGTTCGCACCCACACGCCGCTTCTGCGGGCACGCTGGCAACAAGAAGTAATGCCGGGGAAAGGTAAAAAAGTAAAAAAAGTAAGAAAGTAAAATGGGAGCAAGAAAACATATTAAGGCTGAAGAAAGAAAAGCAGCTCTTAAGACACAGTATTTTGCAAAGCTGAAAGGCTGCCCCTCTTCTCCGCGCAAGATGCGCTATGTCGTCGACATGATTCGCGGCATGGAGGTGAACCGCGCACTCGGTGTGCTTCACTTCTCGAAGAAGGCTGCCGCCGCCGACGTGGAGAAACTCCTCCGCTCGGCCATTGCCAACTGGGAGCAGAAGAACGACCGCAAGGCCGAGGCCGGCGAGCTCTTCGTCACCCGCGTCTTCGTCGATGAAGGCGTTACTCTGAAGCGAATGAGACCGGCACCGCAGGGTCGCGGATATCGTATCCGCAAGCGTAGCAACCACGTGACCCTGTTCGTTGACGCTAAAACTAATGACGTAAAAGAATAATAGAATGGGACAGAAAGTAAATCCGATTAGCAACCGTCTCGGCATCGTCCGTGGTTGGGATTCAAATTGGTTCGGAGGCAAGGACTTCGGAGACAACCTGGTAGAGGATCAGAAAATCCGCAAGTACCTCAACGAGCGTCTGGCAAAGGCCAGCGTGTCGAAGATTGTCATCGAGCGCACATTGAAGCTGGTCACCATCACCATCTGCACGGCTCGCCCGGGCATCGTCATTGGTAAGAGTGGTCAGGAGGTGGACAATCTGAAGGACGAGCTGAAGAAGCTCTTCGACAAGGAGATTCAGATCAACATCTTCGAGGTGAAGCGTCCGGAACTCGACGCTACGATCGTTGCCACGAACATCGCTCGCCAGATTGAGGGCAAGATCGCTTACCGCCGTGCTATCAAGCAGGCTATTGCCAACACCATGCGTGCTGGCGCTGAGGGTATTAAAGTCCAAATCTCGGGACGTCTGAACGGTGCAGAAATCGCACGCAGCGAGATGCTCAAGGAAGGCCGTACGCCTTTACACACCTTCCGTGCTGACATCGATTACTGCCAGGCAGAGGCTCTTACCAAGGTCGGACTGCTGGGCATTAAGGTGTGGATCTGCCGTGGTGAAGTCTATGGCAAGGTTGACCTGGCCCCCAACTTCTCGCAGGAGAAGCAGGGCGTGCGCGGCAATGCCGGCGCAGGAAGGGACGGCCGTAAGTTCCGTGGTGGTGACAAGAAAAGAAACAACCGTTAAAAGTTAAAGAGAAGCTATCATGTTACAGCCTAAGAGAGTAAGATACAGAAGGCCTCAGGACGGGCGCGGCAACAAAGGCAACGCCCACAGAGGTACAACGCTGGCTTTCGGCAGCTTCGGCATCAAGACTATGGATGCCAAGTGGATTGACAGCCGTCAGATTGAGGCAGCTCGTGTTGCCATCAACCGATACATGAACCGTGAAGGTCAGGTGTGGATTCGCATCTTCCCCGACAAACCCATCACCCGCAAGCCTGCTGACGTGCGAATGGGTAAAGGTAAGGGTGATCCCGCAGGATGGGTGGCCCCCGTCACGCCCGGCCGTATCCTTTTCGAGGTAGAGGGCGTTCCCTTCGACGTGGCCAAGGAGGCTTTGCGCCTCGGTGCCCAGAAGCTGCCCGTGAAGACTAAGTTTGTTGTGAGACGTGACTACGATAAAAATGCCTGATTAGTATGAAGACGAAGGAAATTATGGAGCTCGAGACCAAAGACCTGGCCGAGCGCATCGAAGAGTCGGTTGCCAAGTACAACCAGATGAAGTTCAACCACCATGTCACTCCGCTGGAGAACCCCTCACTGATCAAGGCCGCACGTCGCGACATCGCACGTATGAAGACGGTGCTCCGTCAGAGAGAACTTAACAAATAACAATGGTCCAGATGGAAACAAGAAATTTAAGAAAGACAAGACAGGGTGTCGTAATCAGCAACAAGATGGATAAAACCATTGTTATCGCTGCCAAGTTCAAGGAGAAGCACCCCATTTATGGTAAGTTCGTCCAGAAGACGAAGAAGTACCATGCACATGACGAGAAGAATGAGTGCAACATCGGCGACACGGTGCTCATCATGGAGACCCGCCCGCTGTCGAAGACGAAGCGCTGGAGATTAGTACAAATCGTAGAAAAAGCTAAGTAATTATGATACAAGCAGAATCAAGACTTACAGTAGCTGATAACAGCGGTGCCCGCGAAGCCCTGTGCATTCGCGTGCTGGGCGGCACACGCCGCCGCTATGCCAGCGTGGGCGACATCATCGTTGTTGCCATCAAGAACGCCATTCCTACGAGCGACGTGAAAAAAGGTACAGTGTCGAAGGCTCTGATTGTCCGCACCAAGAAGGAAATTCGTCGCGCTGACGGCTCATATATCCGTTTCGACGACAATGCCTGTGTGCTTCTGAACAATGCCGGCGAACTGCGTGGCAGCCGTATCTTCGGCCCCGTGGCCCGCGAGCTGCGTGCAGTAAACATGAAGGTCGTTTCTTTGGCACCTGAGGTTCTTTAACAATTAAAGTAATAAGAAGTAATGAGCAAGTTACATATCAGAAAAAACGATACAGTCTACGTCCTGACCGGTGAGGACAAGGGCAAGACTGGTAAGGTGCTGAAGGTCTTGGTAGAGAAGCAGCGTGCCATCGTTGAGGGTGTGAACATCGTCAACAAGAGCTCAAAGCCCAGTGCCAAGAATCCTCAGGGCGGCTTCGAGAAGGTCGAGGCTCCCATCCATATCTCAAATTTAAGTTTGATTGACCCGAAGAGCGGAAAGCCCACCCGTGTTTCCATCAAGCACGAGGGAAAGAACGTCATCCGTGTGGCCAAAAAGTCAGGGGAGGTGATTAAGTAATGAATACAGCACAACTTAAGAAGACCTATGCCGAGCAGATTGCCCCGGCATTGATGAAGCAGTTCAACTATACTTCTGCCATGCAGATTCCCGTCCTGAAGAAGATCGTGGTCAACCAGGGTCTGGGCGACGCCACTCAGGACAAGAAGATTATCGAGGTGGCCATCAACGAGATTTCCACCATCTGCGGCCAGAAGGCTGTGGCAACCTACTCGAAGAAGGACATCGCCAACTTCAAGGTGCGTAAGAAGATGCCCATCGGCGTCATGGTGACCCTGCGCCGCGAGCGCATGTACGAGTTCCTGGAGAAGCTCGTCCGCATCGCACTGCCCCGTATCCGTGACTTCAAGGGCGTGGAGAGCAAGCTCGACGGTCGCGGCAACTACACGCTGGGCATTCAGGAGCAGATTATCTTCCCCGAGATCAACATCGACTCCGTCGACCGCATTCAGGGAATGAACATCACCTTTGTGACAACGGCCAAGACCGACGAGGAGGGCTACGCCCTGCTCAAGGCTTTCGGACTTCCTTTCAAGAACGCTAAAAACGACTAAGAGATATGGCAAAAGAATCAATGAAGGCCCGTGAGGTCAAGCGTGCAAAGATGGTTGCCCAGTATGCCGAGAAGCGTGCTGCGCTGAAGAAGATTATCGCCACTGCCGACGTGAGCACCGACGAAGGTGCCATGGCTGCCTACGAGGCTGCCCGCAAGCTGCAGAGCATTCCCCGCAACGCCAACCCCATCCGCCTGCACAACCGCTGCAAGGTGACCGGTCGTCCGAAGGGATACATGCGCCAGTTCGGCCTCTCGCGTATACAGTTCCGCGAGATGGCATCCAGCGGCCTCATCCCCGGCGTGAAGAAGGCCAGCTGGTAAGGGAAGCTAAAAGTGAATAGTGAATCATTTGCTACCGCTTTAGAGAAGAGATTTATTTAATATTGTCGGGGGAGTCCCGATTAATTAAACCGTTAAAAATTATATGACAGATCCAATTGCAGATTTTCTGACGAGGTTGAGAAACGCCATCATGGCTCATCACCGTGTGGTGGAAGTTCCGGCTTCGAACTTGAAGAAGGAGATTACGAAGATCCTCTTCGAGAAAGGCTACATCCTGAACTACAAGTTCATTGAGGATGGCCCCCAGGGTACTATCAAGGTCGCCTTGAAGTATGACCCTGTCACCAAGGAGAACGCCATCAAGTACCTGAAGCGCGTCTCCACGCCTGGTCTTCGCCAGTACACTGGCTACAAAGACATGCCGAGAGTAATTAACGGACTGGGTATCGCTATCCTATCCACGTCCAAGGGTGTAATGACCGACAAGGAGGCCTCCCAGCAGAAGATTGGCGGCGAGGTGCTTTGCTATGTCTATTAATTGGAGGGAAGAACTATGTCAAGAATAGGTAAAATGCCAATTAGTATTCCTGCCGGCGTCACCATCGCCCAGGACAAGGACGGAGTCGTTACAGTGAAAGGCCCGAAGGGTGAGCTTTCTCAGAAAGTCGACAAGTCTATCAACGTGAAGATTGAGGACGGCCACGTGACCTTCGAGGTCGACGAGAACAGTCCCGTCAACGTGAAGCAGAAGCAGGCCTTCCACGGCCTCTACCGCGCACTGGTCAACAACATGGTGGTCGGTGTGAGCCAGGGCTACAAGAAGGAGCTTGAACTGGTCGGCGTGGGCTACCGCGTCAGCAACCAGGGCAATCTCATCGAGTTCTCGCTGGGCTATACGCACCCCATCTTCATCCAGCTTCCCCAGGAAGTGAAGGTGGAGACGAAGTCGGAGCGCAACCAGAACCCCCAGCTCATCCTGGAGTGTGCCGACAAGCAGCTGCTCGGCCTCATCTGTGCTAAAATTCGTTCTTTCCGCATGCCTGAGCCTTACAAGGGAAAGGGTATCCTGTTCAAGGGTGAGGTCATCCGTCGCAAGTCGGGTAAGTCGGCATCCGCTAAGTAATCTTTAAAATTGAAGAATTAAAGAATTAAAAGATTAGAAGATTATGACAACGAAGAAAGAAGAAAGACGAATCAAGATTAAATACAGAATTCGTAAGAACGTATTTGGAACTGCCGAGCGCCCCCGCATGAGCGTGTTCCGCTCGAACAAGCAGATTTATGTCCAGGTCATCAACGATGTCGAGGGCAAGACGCTGGCCGCTGCCTCGTCGCTGGGCCTGGAGGCCATGCCCAAGATCCAGCAGGCCGAGAAGGTGGGCGAGCTCATCGCTGCCAAGGCTCAGGAGGCTGGTGTGAAGGCAGTGGTGTTCGACCGCAATGGCTATCTGTATCATGGACGTGTGAAGTCGCTTGCTGATGCAGCTCGTAAAGGTGGACTTAATTTCTAAACGATTATGGCAATGAACAGAGTTAGAATTAATAGTGACGTAGAACTGAAAGACAGACTGGTTGCCATCAACCGTGTTACCAAGGTGACCAAGGGTGGTCGTACCTTTACGTTTGCAGCCATCGTGGTTGTCGGCGACGGCAACGGCGTCATCGGCTGGGGTCTGGGTAAGGCCGGCGAAGTGCAGGCTGCCATCCAGAAGGGTACCGAGGCCGCCAAGAAGAATCTCGTGAAGGTTCCCGTGCTCAAGGGCACCATTCCCCATGAGATGGAGGCTCGCTTCGGCGGTGCACAGGTGTTCCTGAAGCCCGCAGCAGCAGGTACTGGCCTCGTGGCTGGTGGTGCTATGCGTGCCGTGCTCGAGAGCGCCGGCATCAAGGATGTGCTGGCAAAGTCGAAGGGTTCTTCCAACCCCCACAACCTGGTGAAGGCTACCATCGTTGCCCTGAGCAGCATGCGCGACGCCTACACCGTGGCCGGAACCCGTGGCATCAGTATGGAAAAAGTATTTAGAGGATAATAGGAGGCAAAGACAATGGCAACAGTAAAGATTAAGCAGATTAAGAGTAAGATCGGTTTCCCCGTTGACCAGAAGCGCACCCTTCAGGCCCTGGGTCTTCATAAGATTGACCAGGTCGTGGAAAAGGAAGACAGCCCCTCTGTCCGTGGTATGATACGCAAAGTACGTCATCTGGTGACCGTTATTGACAAATAGTAATAAACTTTAAAACGAATGCTAGTTATGAAACTGAGTAATTTGAAACCTGCAGAGGGTTCTACCCATGCGCACCGCAGAATAGGCCGCGGTCCCGGTTCGGGTCTGGGCGGTACTTCTACCCGTGGTCACAAGGGAGCCAAGGCCCGCTCCGGTTATAAGAAGAAGGTTGGCTTCGAGGGTGGTCAGATGCCTCTGCAGCGTCGTCTGCCGAAGTCGGGCTTCAAGAACATCAACCATAAGGAGTATTTCGCCGTCAACCTGTCGACGCTTCAGAAGCTGGCCGAGACCAAGGGCTTCACCAAGATTGGTGTCGAGGAGCTGGTTGCCGCCCGTCTGACGAACGGCAAGGAGCTGGTGAAGATTCTGGCCAACGGTGAGCTGAAGGCCAAGGTTGACGTCGTGGCCAATGCTTTCTCGAAGAAGGCTGAGGAGGCTATTAAAGCAGTAGGTGGAACCGTAACAATAATCTAAAAAGAAGATGAAGAAGTTTATAGACACCCTAAAGAACATTTGGAAGATAGAGGACCTGCGCCAGCGCATCCTCATCACGGTGCTGTTTGTGGCAATCTACCGTTTCGGTTCGAAAGTATTGCTGCCAGGTATCAGCTACAACCAATTGGATGACCTGCGCAAGCAGACGGCCAACGGTCTGATGTCGCTTCTCGATATGTTCTCGGGTGGTGCATTTTCCAATGCCTCCATCTTTGCATTGGGAATCATGCCTTACATCTCGGCTTCTATCGTCATGCAGCTGCTTGCCGTCGCTGTGCCTTATTTCCAGAAGATGCAGCGCGAGGGTGAGAGCGGACGCAAAAAGATTAGCATGTACACCCGCTACCTGACGGTGGGCATCCTGCTCTTCCAGGCACCGAGCTATCTCGTCAACCTGAAGATGCAGATTGGCGCCGCCTTCGATCCGGGCGTGTCCTGGGGCATGTATCTCATCATCGCCTCTGTCATCCTGGCCGCAGGCAGCATGTTCATCCTCTGGCTCGGTGAGCGTATCACCGACAAGGGTATCGGCAACGGTGTGTCGCTGATCATTATGATTGGTATCATCGCACGCCTTCCCGAGGCATTCGCCCAGGAGGTAGGTTCGCGCTTCGCAGCTGCCACGGGTGGTGGTCTGGTGATGTTCCTCATCGAAATCATCATCCTCTACGCTGTGGTCTGCGCTGCCATCGTGCTCGTACAGGGTGTCCGCAAGATTCCTGTGCAGTATGCCAAGCGTGTGGTCGGCAACAAGCAGGTGGGTGGCGCTCGCCAGTATATCCCCCTGAAGCTCTTTGCCGCCAATGTGATGCCTATCATCTTTGCTCAGGCACTGATGTTCATCCCGCTGGCCGTGGTCCGCTATTCTGACCCTCAGAATGCAAGCTGGTTCATGCGCTCGATGATGGATCACCACAGCTGGCTGTACAATGTAATCTTTGCCGCACTGATCATCGCATTCACGTATTTCTATACGGCCATCACGCTGAACCCCACGCAGATGGCCGAGGACATGAAGCGCAACAACGGATTCATCCCCGGTGTGAAGCCGGGTAAGGACACGGCCGACTACATCGACACGATCATGTCGCGCATCACGCTGCCCGGTTCGCTGTTCATCGCCTTCATTGCCATCATGCCTGCCTTCGCCAGCTTGTTGGACGTGCAGGATGAGTTCTCGCAGTTCTTCGGCGGCACGTCGCTGCTGATTCTCGTCGGTGTGGTGCTCGACACACTGCAGCAGATTGAGAGTCACCTGCTGATGCGCCACTACGACGGCCTGCTCAACTCTGGCAGAATACGCGGACGCGGCGGAGTAACTGCTTACTAAGGCTGATGAAGATATTTCTGAAGACCGAAGATGAAATTGAACTAATGCGCCAAGCGAACCAACTTGTTGGAAAAACGCTTGGCGAATTAGGCAAACATATCCGACCGGGAATCACCACCCTGGCGTTGGACAAGATTGCAGATGAGTTCATTCGTGACCATGGTGCAGTGCCCACGTTCAAGGGATTTCCCAACCCGTATGGCGGGCCGTTCCCTGCCAGCATCTGCACCTCGGTAAACGATGTGGTGGTGCATGGCGTACCCAACCAGGAGACGGTGCTCAAGGAGGGAGATGTCATCTCCATCGACTGCGGCACGCTCCTTAACGGCTTCAACGGCGACTCCTGCTACACGTTCCGCGTGGGGGAGGTCAGCGAAGAGGTGGAACGCCTGCTGCGCATCACGAAAGAGGCGCTCTATCTGGGTATAGAACAAGCCGTGGCAGGCCGGCATGTGGGCGACATCAGCTTTGCCGTGCAGAGCCATTGCGAAGAGGCCGGCTATGGCGTGGTGCGCGAGCTGACAGGTCATGGTATTGGCCGGGAGATGCACGAAGACCCGCAGGTGCCCAACTACGGGCGGCGGGGCAACGGCGTGATGCTGAAGGCAGGCATGTGTATTGCCATCGAGCCTATGATTACGATGGGCAAGCGCGACATCTACCTGAAGCCCGACCGTTGGAGCGTCTGCACGCGCGACGGCAAGCCGTCAGCCCATTTTGAGCACACCATCGTCGTGCGTCGAGGAAAGGCAGAGATTTTATCATCGTTTGAGGAAATAGAACATAACACTACAGAGTAAAGCATGGCAAAACAATCCGCTATTGAGCAGGATGGAACAATCGTTGAGAGCCTCTCTAACGCAATGTTCCGAGTAGAACTGGAGAACGGCGTGCAGATTATTGCACACATTTCAGGCAAGATGCGTATGCACTACATCCGCATTCTGCCCGGCGACAAGGTCAAGGTGGAGATGAGTCCCTACGACTTGACGAAAGGAAGAATTGTTTTTCGATACAAATAAACAACAGACAAAGACATGAAGACAAGAGCATCACTGAAGAAGCGTACTCCCGATTGCAAAATTGTACGTCGTAAGGGACGCCTGTTCGTAATTAACAAGAAGAACCCCAAGTACAAGATGCGTCAGGGCTAAATTGTTAAATAAGCATAACAAAGTAAGGAAATATCAATTTATTTCCTTACCTTTGCATGCTTTTAGCAGTTTCAAGAGTTAAATTTTATCTTAATTATCACATTTTCAAACAAATGGCAATAAGAATTGTTGGAGTAGATTTGCCCCAGAACAAGCGTGGCGAAATCGCATTGACCTACATCTTCGGAATAGGTCGAAGTAGTTCAGCAAAGATATTGGACAAGGCCGGCGTGAGCCGCGACCTGAAGGTCAACGAATGGAGTGACGACCAGGCAGCCAAAATCCGTGAAATCATCGGCGCTGAATTCAAAGTAGAAGGTGATCTCCGCAGTGAGATCCAGTTGAACATCAAGCGACTGATGGATATTGGTTGCTATCGTGGAGTGCGCCATCGTAACGGCCTTCCTGTCCGTGGTCAGAGCACCAAGAATAATGCTCGTACGCGTAAGGGTAAGAAGAAGACTGTTGCTAACAAGAAGAAGGCCACGAAGTAATTCTAATGTTTAAAGGTTAAAAGTCAAAAGGTTAAGAATTATGGCAAAGAAAACAGTCGTATCCAAGAAAAGGAATGTGAGAGTGACCGCCATCGGCCAGCTCCACGTCCACAGCTCTTTCAATAACATCATCGTGACTTTGGCCAACGACGAGGGACAGGTCATCTCCTGGTCTTCCGCTGGCAAGATGGGCTTCCGTGGCTCAAAGAAGAACACTCCCTACGCTGCCCAGATGGCTGCCGAGGACTGCGCAAAGGTAGCCTTCGACCTCGGTCTGCGCAAGGTGAAGGCCTATGTGAAGGGTCCCGGCAACGGACGTGAGTCCGCCATCCGCGCCATCCACGGAGCAGGCATCGAGGTTGTCGAGATTGTCGACGTCACTCCGCTGCCCCACAATGGCTGCCGTCCTCCGAAGCGCCGCCGTGTCTAATTCTCGAGCAGACGAAATGCCGAGTTATCGAACTATCGAATTAACGAAATATCGAAATATCGAAACATCGAAATATCGAAATTTATTTTTTAAGAATTTATGGCAAAGTATATTGGACCGAAATCTAAGATTGCCCGCCGTTTTGGAGAACCCATCTACGGTCCGGACAAAGTTTTGTCTAGGAGAAACTTCCCTCCTGGACAGCATGGCAATAACCGCCGCCGCAAGCAGTCGGAGTATGCTGTCATGCTGGCAGAGAAGCAGAAAGCCAAGTACACCTACGGAGTGCTTGAGCGCCAGTTCCGCATCATGTTCGACAAGGCCGCCAAGGCTGATGGCATCACCGGTGAGGTGCTGCTGCAGCTTCTTGAGAGCCGACTCGACAACGTGGTGTTCCGTCTGGGACTCGCTCCCACCCGTGCCGCTGCCCGCCAGCTGGTAGGCCATCGCCACATCGTCGTCGATGGCAAGGTGGTCAACATTCCTTCGTTCTCCGTGAAGCCCGGCCAGATTGTCGGTGTTCGCGAGAAGTCAAAGTCTCTCGAGGTCATCGCCGATGCTCTTGGTGGTTTCAACCACAGCAAGTATCCCTGGATTGAGTGGGATGAGCAGCAGAAGGCTGGCAAGTTCCTCCATCGTCCGGAGCGCGCTGACATTCCTGAGAACATCAAGGAGCAGTTAATCGTTGAGTTGTACTCTAAGAACTAAATCATTAAATTAATGGCGATATTAGCATTTCAAAAACCCGATAAAGTGGTAATGTTGGATGCCAACGACCGATTCGGCAAGTTCGAATTCCGTCCGTTGGAGCCGGGCTTCGGTGTGACCATCGGCAATGCCCTGCGCCGCATACTCCTTTCATCGCTTGAGGGCTTTGCCATCAACACCATCCGTATCGCTGGTGTGGAGCACGAGTTCTCATCCGTTCCTGGTGTGAAGGAGGACGTGACCAACATTATCCTGAACTTGAAGCAGGTACGCTTCAAGCAAGTAGTAGAAGAATTCGAGAGCGAGAAAGTCAGCATCACCGTCGAGAATTCTACCGAATTTAAGGCCGGTGACATCGGCAAGTATCTGACCGGATTTGAAGTGTTAAATCCCGATTTGGTGATTTGTCATCTCGATTCAAAGGCTACTATGCAGATAGACCTGACGATCAACAAAGGCCGTGGCTATGTAGTCGCCGACGAGAACCGCGAGTACTGCACCGATGTCAATGTCATCGCCATCGACTCTATCTACACCCCCATCCGTAATGTCAAGTTCGCCGTCGAGCCCTATCGTGTCGAGCAGAAGACCGACTACGACAAGCTCGTGCTCGAAGTGACCACGGACGGTTCCATCCACCCGAAGGATGCCCTGAAGGAGGCCGCTAAAATCCTCATCTATCACTTCATGCTCTTCTCCGACGAGAAGATCACGCTCGAGAATACCGAGAGCGAGACCAACCAGGAGTTTGATGAGGAAGTGCTGCACATGCGCCAGCTGCTGAAGACCAAGCTTGTCGACATGAATCTCTCCGTTCGTGCCCTCAACTGTCTGAAGGCCGCCGACGTCGAGACCCTTGGCGATCTCGTGCAGTACAACAAGACCGACCTCTTGAAGTTCCGCAACTTTGGTAAGAAATCGCTCACGGAGCTTGATGATTTGCTCGAGAGTCTGAATCTGTCGTTTGGAACCGACATTTCAAAGTACAAACTGGACAAGGAGTAAGTTGTATCTCTGGTTCCATTTAACTACCCAAAAGAAAAAATGAGACACAATAAGAAATTCAATCATCTGGGCCGTACTGCTGATCATCGTCGCGCCATGCTTGCCAACCAGGCCATCTCGCTGATCATGCACAAAAGAATCACTACGACCCTCGCAAAGGCAAAGGAACTTAAGAAGTATGTAGAGCCGCTCATCACCAAGGCAAAGGAAGACTCTACCAACGCACGCCGTGTAGTATTCAGCTACCTGCAGAGCAAAGAGGCCATCAAGGAGCTCTTCGGCCCCGTGGCTGAGAAGGTGGGCGACCGTCCCGGTGGCTACACCCGCATCATCAAGCTGGGTTTCCGTCAGGGCGACGCTGCACAGATCTGCTTCATCGAGCTCGTTGACTTCGATCCCGAAATGGCCAAGACCGAGACCAAGAAGAAGGCTACCCGCCGTAGCCGCCGCTCTTCGGGTGCCGCCAAGGCCGAGGCTCCTGCCCAGGAGGCTGCTGCTCCTGCAGAGGCTCCCGCCGCAGAAGAAGCTCCTGCAGCCGAGTAAGCTTTACATATCACAACCTGAAAATAAGGTGCTCTCTCCGTCATGGAGGGGGCACCTGTTTTGTGGGCTAGTACTTATCATGAAGTTCGGATAGCATCCTTTTCAATTCATCGAAGCCGCCATGCTCCATGGCATTCCTTACGAATTTGCGAAGGCTGTTTCTCGGCATCCCTAGCCCTACTATGTTATAGAGCAGGGCCGAGGCGGCCGGGGCATGCTCTCTGCCTACGAAGGGCACCAGCGTGGCTACTTGAATCTCTTTGGCATCGAGGGCGAGATGAGCTTCGTAGAGTTTGCGTGTGGGAACATGGTGGTTCTGTCGGCGTGTCACGTCGCGGATGACGGTTGTGGTGGCGTTGGCCTGCACCACTTTCCACTCCTTGTTAGCCTTGCTGCGTATTTCGTCTTCAGCGGCTAAGAGGCGTACAAATGCTTCGAACGATTGCTTGCTGAAGCTGAAGTCATCCTCTTCGGCAAGGAACGTGCGCTTGCGCGCGATGGTGTCTGTCGTGAAGTCGCGGCGCAGACAACGGGCGATGAAGTCGATGTTGTCCTGCATCAACAGCCGCCCGTGCTCATTGCCGCGTATGTCGTTGAACTTGATGTCGGGCAGCAAATCGTGGGCCATCATGTAGAACAACATGCCGGGGCTAAAGTATTCTTGGACGAAGAACATCATACTTTGTTCATCGGCTGCCAGAGAGTCGTAGCAGGGGTTGGCAGGATGCTTGATACATGCGGTATCGAAGCAGGTGGTCATCTGACCGTTGTCCTCAAAGAATACTGCCAGCGGAAGGTCCTTCAGTTCATCTAAGAGGGGCAGTTCACCATACTGCTGATGCATCTCGCTGATTAACCACTGCCGATGCTCCTGTGCGTTGCGGAAGAAGTAGAGGCGTTCTCCGCCGTGACTGTTGATGAAGCTGTCGTAATGTCCTGCGAAGTCGTGCATCAGATGATGCTGGTAGCGCAGCTTGTCGAGCCGCGCGTCGATTTCCTTTTTCACCGGTTTCGACCATAGGCATGGCCCGCTGAGATGCCATGCGCCGTCGAAAAAGATGAACGCTCCTCCCAAGTGCGTGTTCTGACGCAATAGCTGCTTGACGTTCCCGAAGAATTCTCTTTGGGATACGCTGATGACCTGGCCTAGGAAGTCCTTCAGCCGTATGTTGTCCCCCTCGCTGCCCATCACCTCATAGATGGAGAAGGGCTTGCCTTCCATGCGTTCGATGGTTTCGGCCAGCTCGTCGTCGGGGTCGTCCATGTCTATGCGAATCATCTCGGCATAGACGTGCTGCGGTGTTACCGACAGCGGCCACGTGGGACTGCTGAACAGATTATAGCAGTCGGCAGCGTAGGCAATAGTTTCCTTGTCCATGCCGTGCAAAAGATCCTTTGTCTCTGCTATCTTCTCTGCTTCAGTGGGATTGGTGAACCATCGCCCCAGCGTGCAATAGCTGTTAAGCCACACCAGTACGGTCTTCACTAGGTCCACATCGGTCTGCGTCTCTTCAGCGTAGAGGAAGTCGGCCAGCTCCTCGTTCACCGGCAGTGTCAGCTTCCGCTCCTCCCAGAGGTTGAGCAGCCTCGCGGCGTGTCCCTTCAGACCGTTGTTTGTGGGATTGAGCACGGCTCCATTGCGCTCGGCCACACAGCTGTGCCACAGCATGAAGCGCATCGCGTCGAGCGGAGCATCAGGCGCGTCGGCGCCAGCGGTGGAGTAGAAGGGCAGGTAGCAGCCATACCTCTTCTGATACATCCGCGTGAACGTCTCGAAGAGATGGAGATGTGAGCGCATGTCCTCGAAGTGGAGTGCCAGGCTGATGCAGGCATTGCGGAGCTGTCGTTCCTCCATGAAGTCGCAGCCATTTTTCAGCAGCTCGTAGATGTCGTTGGCCAGCTGGGCGTAGGCCTTGTCCGTTTTGCAAGTAAGATACCTGGGGTGGCGCCGCTTGATGTCGCCCGCCGTAATGGTTTTGGTTCCTAGAGCTTGTTGTCTTGCCATGGTGATGTGGTTTGGTGTACAAAGGTATGAATTATTGTTGAGACAGCCAAGGAAAAACACGGAAATTTGTATAATCTGTTCCTTAATCTGTTTTCCGTTGCAGGTAGTAGCCGCGCACGCCGTTGATGCCGCCCTGTGGCCACCGCAGACTTCTCAGTGCCGATGCCAGGCGTGGCAGGCTGGGCACGTCGGCTGTGCGCAGTGTCTTGGCCAGTTCCCGCTGGATGGCCAGCACCTGCCACAGGTTTTCGCGCCGACGCTCCTGAGCCGGCTCGAAGAGCGATTCCAGCACTGTCTCCATCGACTCCAGCTGCTGGTACTGGCGGTTGTGCTCCTGTATGAGCCGCTCGTCGTCGTTGGTGAACCAGTAGATGCATCCCTCCTGCTGCAGTTCCGCCTGTGCCTGTGCAAACATCTGGCGGTAGGGCGGTTCTTCGGCCATGTCAGCCTCGCCACTGACACTCACGCAGAGGTAGCGGCGCGTGCCGTCGCCCGAGGGTAGGGGAGTGGGGTCGTTGGTGGTGGCGATGAACGAGCAGAGGCGCTGTGTCATTACATACTGTTCCGAGCGCATGCGCCGCACCTGCACATCCTTCTCAGTGAGCAGACGCTTGATCTTTGCCTGCTCGCGGGGCGTCTTAGCGTTGTATTCGTCGATACACACCAGCCACATGCGTGCCAGCACGCGTTCGGCCTGTTCGGCGTTGTCCATCTTGATGTCGTCCAGGTAGTACTCACGCAGCTCCGGCGGCAGGATATTGCGGCAGAAGGTGGTTTTCTTCACTCCCTGTTGGCCGATGAGCAGTGGCACCATCGAGTTGCCGTGCTGCGGGTTCAGCCCCAGTGCCTGTGCCACCAGTGCCAGAAACCAGCGGTGGAAGTAGCGTGGCCAGTCGGCGTAGCTGGTAGGCAGTCGGCGGGCATAGTCTTCAATGTAGTCGCGCGCGCCGTCCCACTCTCCGCAGCTGCTCAGATAGTCGGCCACGGGGTTGTACCTCGGGATGTAGGTCGAGTCGATGTACAGGCGCATGCCGTAGGTCCAGCTGTTGCCGCCCTCCTTCAGCTGGTCCACCACCAGCCGGTTCATGTCGCGGTCGGTCAGTGGCTGCCATGCCGCCTGCTGGTCTTCCTTTGGCCGGAACTCCGTGTTGTGCTTCAGCACGTTGTAGCGCAGGTCGTAGTTGTTGCGCAGAAACTGCTCGTTGAAGCGGATGATGTCCTGTCGGTCGGTGGGCAGCTGGTGGGTCTTCTGTCCTTCCTTGTCTGCCCGACGAGCCTTCTGCTCCTCTCCGCTTACAGGCATGTCCGTCCCGGCTTTCTGTTCCTCTCTGGCTGTCGGCTTGTCCGTCTCAGCTTTCTGTTCCTTCCCAACGGCCGGCTTGACCGTCTCGGTTTTCTGTTCCTCTCCGGCTGCCGGCTTGACTGCATCATCCGGCTCTGCCTTCTTCTCCTCACGTTTCTTGTTCAACAGCGCCTTCAGGCTGTCGCTCAACAGGTTCTTCACCAGCGAAATCAAAAAATTAATCAGATACTTTTTCATGGGTTTATTTGTTTTTAGATTAAAAGTGACGGTGCAAAGGTAAGCTGACTGCGCTCGCCGTGCCATTCATTAACACAATATTAACATTCTCTGCACCATTTTAACCATTCATGCTTCATGCGCGGGCTATTATGCGCGAGAAAGCGAGCTACTCCCGCTACTTTGGCATCCAACATGCAGCATTCCAGTACTTTGCCTGTAGCTACATAGTCTGAAATGGAGCTACCGGAGTAGCTACTCTGCCTCCTACCCCAAACGGCGTTAGTATTTTCCCAAACGGCGTTAGTATTTTCCCAAACGGCGTTCGTATTTTCTCAAATGGCGTTAGTATTTTCCCAAACGGCGGCACCGTTTGGTTGAATTCTCTAGAGAATTTGGCGGAAAAGGCTATTGGCAGATGCTGTAGCTACCAGAGTAGCGCCTAATGGTGTCTTGTGGCTACAGACAAATGGCTGTGTTCCAATGTAATAGATGGTAATGTAGCGCATGTAGCTCCTTTTTCTGTCCTCAATTACGCGTACGCGCGCGTAAGATGCGTGTCTGCTGCAGATGCGTCAGCTGGTTGAAATCGTCGCCACCTCATGCCAGTTCCTGCGGCTAACAAAGGGCTGTCGCTGATGCATACTCCCATCTCCTGGTCTACAGCTAGCCGTCTGCTGTGGTCGTTGCTGTTGTTATTAAGCAACGATATAGCAGTAGGCACTGAATAAACTGCCCCATGATTAGCTTCTCCGCATGGCGCTCCCCTCCCCTCAAGGGGAGGGGCAGGGGTGGGGTCTCTAATGTCCTTCAGCGAATCTTTTATCGTCTGTGTTTTCACCGTGGAAAAAGTTACAAACCCCACCCTTGCCTCCCCCTTGAGGGGAGGGGAAAGGCTACGTGTAGGCGACCTCAGGTCGGGAATGCGGCTCCAGCCGGAGAAGATGCCCTGGGCCAACTGCAATATTATTAGCATTGTTTAACTCTTCTCAGTGCAGGATTTGCCCTGTTTCCGCGTTATATATAGGAATTCGACAATAATAAAGTAATGTATATGAAGAAGAATCTGTTTTGGATGGCAGCCGTTGTGCTGAGCAGCGTGATGCTGTCGTGTGGCTCCTCTGACGAGGCTGATGTGAACCCGGATGAGCCTAAGCAAGTGGAGAACTTGCTGGCAAAACCGGAGCCTATTGTGCTGACGCAGGAGCAGCAGCAGTTTGCCAACGACAACAATGGCTTCACGCTGAGGTTCCTGAAGACGGTCAGCGAGGCCGACCACAGTGGCAAAAGCTTCATCTACTCGCCGCTGAGCATCACCTACGTGCTGGGCATGGTGAACGATGCCGCCACAGGCCAGACGGAGCAGGAGCTGGAGCAGACGCTGGGCTTCCACGATGGAGGCATTCAGGCTGTGAACCTCTACTGCAAGAAACTGATTGAGGGTCTGCCGAAGGTGGACAGCAAGGTGACGCTCGACATTGCCAACGCCATCTTCGTGAATAAGAGCAAGGCCAAGCTGCGGGCGCAGTATGAGAAGGACATGCAGGAGTACTACAACGCCAAGGCCGAAGTCCTTGACTTCTCTTCGCCGAAGACGGTCGGCCACATCAACGGCTGGGTAGAAGAGAAGACCAACGGCATGATTCCCACCATCCTCGACGGGACCGATCACGACGTGATGTCGTATCTGCTGAACGCCATCTACTTCAAGGCCGACTGGAACTCGAAGTTCGACCCGAAGAACACCAGGACGGAGACCTTCACTACTGAGAACGGCACAGCACAGCTGCCGCTCATGCACCAGAATGTGCTCATCTGCTATGTGAAGAACGACACCTACGCGGCCGTCAGCATCCCCTACGGCAATGCTTATTGGAGCATGACCGTGATGCTGCCTGAAGAAGGGAAGACCACCGACGACATTATCAGTCTGCTGGCAGAGAAGGGATGGTCGGCCGACTATGTGAACAACCCCATGAACGAGGGCAGAGCCTACGAGGTGGATCTGAAGCTGCCACGCTTCGAGACCACTTCCGATACCAACGAGCTGAAAGCGGGGAAAGGGCTTGTGGGGGTGCTGCAGAAGATGGGCATCCGTCAGGCCTTCGACCCCAACTTGGCCGAGATTCCTAATATGTGCGATTTGCCAGTCTATATCGGCATGATGCGCCAGAAGGCGGCTATCAAGGTCAACGAGGAAGGCTCGGAAGCTGCTGCCGTCACCGTAGTCGGCACGCTCACAAGTGCTATAGGGCCCGTGGAATATCCCAAGGCCACCTTCCATGCCAACCGCCCCTTTGTCTACGTCATCCGCGAAAATTCCTCCGGCGTCATCCTCTTCGTCGGCAAGTTTACGGGGGAATAGTGTCACAGCTGGAACTGTTTGGATAGGCAAGAAATGGCTGCTGTGCTGCTTTGGAATAATAGCGGATACTGGTCTTTGCAAACGTTTGCGCCAAACAACTGACATATTTCAAGTCGCGTGGCCAATGACCATGCGGCTTTTTTCTTACCTTTGCAACAAATAGAAATAAAAACTAAAGGCAAGACATTATGAAACGACTACTGCTGAGTTTATCATTTATCATTTGTTGTTCATCATTTAGCAGCGTCACTGCGCAGTCTCAGGGCTGGCCCGCGCAGTATGGCGGCGTGATGCTGCAAGGCTTCTACTGGGACTCTTATGACGACAGCCAGTGGACGGCACTTTCCGCACAGACCGACCAGCTGAAGGGCACTTTCGACCTGGTGTGGCTGCCCCAGAGCGGCTACTGCGGCGGGCAGTCGATGGGCTACGACGACCTCTACTGGTTCCCTGGCCACTACGACAGCAGCTTCGGCACGGAGGTGCAGCTGCGCAGCCTCATCAAGACCTTTAAGGAGAACAGCATCAAGACGCTGGCCGACGTGGTCATCAACCACCGCCGCAACCTCTCGTCGTGGACCGACTTCCCCGCCGAGACCTATAAGGGCGTGACCTACCAGCTGACATACAACGACATCTGTGCCGACGACGAGGCAGCCCGCAACGGCCACAAAGTGGGACCCAACAAGGACACAGGAGAGGGATGGGACGGCATGCGCGACCTCGACCACAAGAGCGAGAACGTGCAGAAAAACGTGAAGGCCTATCTCGACATGCTGCTCAACGACATGGGCTATGCCGGATTCCGCTATGACATGGTGAAAGGCTACTCCGCCTCGTTCACCGGCCAGTACAACACCTCGGCCAAGCCCGAGTTCAGCGTCGGCGAGTGCTGGGACGGCACTAACTACATCAAGAATTGGATTGAGGGAACGAAGGTGAACGGCGAGATACAGAGCGCTGCCTTCGACTTCCAATTCCGCTATACCGTACGCAATGCCATGAACAACACCAACTATGCCCGGCTGGGGCAGCAGAACGACGGTAACTGGCCGCTGGTGAGCAGCTCTTACGAACAGGGCAAGTATCGCCGGTGGGCAGTTACCTTCGTTGAGAACCACGACACAGAGCGCCGCTCGAACGCCGCCCAGGATCCGCTGAAGAAGGACACGCTGGCCGCCAACGCCTATCTGCTGGCCATGCCGGGCACACCCTGCGTCTTCCTGAAACACTGGCAGGCCTATCCCTCGCAGATCAAGGCGATGGCTGCCGCCCGCCGCGTGGCCGGCATCAACAACGAGAGCAGCTATGCCAATTTCCGCAGCGCCGCCGGCTACTATGCCAACATCGTCAAGACGAACAACGAGAACCGGCTGCTCGTCGTGGTGGGCAATGTGGCTCAGAACGAGGGCAATGTCAACGCCCAGCAGTGGGTGAAAGTCGTGGAGGGCTACCACTTTGCCTACTATCTGCCCGCCACGATGGAGACGGCCTACGCCGACCTGCCTTCGGGCACCTACGAGGGTGAGCAGACGGTGCGCCTGGCTGCCGTCAGTGCTGCCGGCGACGCGAAGATTTCCTACA
>JAILFU010000202.1 GCA_024697405.1 Prevotella sp. | reverse complement strand
TATTATCAAAAAATGAGGGACAAGGGCAAACATCATGGAGTGGCTATGAACAATGTCAAGAATAAGCTCATACATATCATAACGGCACTGGCGGTCAACAAGACCAAGTACTGTGACACATACGAAGAAGATAGAAAACTCAGAAAAGCAGGATAGGAGATGATTTCAACCGGAAGAAAATTCTTTACAACGTTAAAGTTGTGTTAAAAAGATGATTTCCCTTGGTTGTTAACATAAAATGCGAATGTCAAAGGAGTTTAGGAGTTTTCGCGGCTTTCAGCCACTGAAGTTTAGACGTTAGTTTTGCTCGCAGCATGGTGTGCAAAGACTATCGTCTACACTCCTACACTCCTAAACTCCAAAGGATAGGCGGAACTTGAATTACCTTATAATTTGTGCTCTGAGGGGCTTTATTCCGGGTCTTTGAGCAGGAGGACGGTGGCGTATGCTGCGATGCCCTCCTGGCGTCCTGTGAAGCCGAGGCGCTCGGTGGTGGTGGCCTTGATACTGATTTGGTCGGGGTCGCATCCGATGACTTCGGCCATGGTCTGCTGCATCTGGGGGATGTGGGGGTTCATCTTCGGTCGCTCGGCGCAGATGGTGGCGTCGATGTTTCCCAGGCGGTAGCCCTTTGTGGCTATGAGGGCGATGGTGTCGCGGAGGATGATTTTGCTGTCCATGCCCTCGGTCTCGGGGGAGGTGTCGGGGAAGTGGTAGCCTATGTCGCGCATGTTGGCGGCCCCGAGGAGGGCGTCGCAGACGGCATGCAGGAGCACGTCGGCATCGCTGTGGCCGAGGAGTCCCAGCTCATAGTCGAGGCGTATGCCGCCCATCCACAGTTCACGTCCCGGGACGAGCCTGTGGACGTCGTAGCCCATTCCTACGCGTATGTTCATGATGTCGTGTGTGCTGTTGGTTATCTCAAAATGATTTTCCGTCCCTGATGGAGGTAGATGCCGGGTGTCGAAGGCTTAGCTGAGAGGCGTGCGCCGCCGAGGGTGTACCAGCTTTGGTCGGGGGCGTACTTCGGGGCGTGGTCGCTCAGGTCGCTGATGGCTGTGGGCGTGCTGCCTTGGCGGAAGTTCTGGGCAATGAGTGCCTGTACGAGCTTCAAGCCTTTCACGTCGTAGGCTGTGCCGCTGCTGCCCACGGACTGGTCTACGCCTGCAAAGTCCATGAAGACGATGCCTGTGGAGGCGGTGTGTGTCTCGTCGCTGAGGTAGTCGAGCACCACCTGGTGGGCATAGACTGCGTTCTCGCGGTATCCGTCGGAGAGGAACGACTGTGTGTTGCCTGCCGTGTAGTTCATCACCCATGCGGGCTGCTGCGTGGTGAGGTCGCGGTTCATGGCTGCGTCGAGCATGAGCCGTATGGCGTTGTCCTTGCCTTCACGGTCTTTGTTGGGCTCGTAGTAGTCTTGCATCCAGAGGGGGCAGGTGTTGCCGTTGCTTCCGGTGATGGTGCCTCCCTGCTGGTTGGCGAAGTCCTTGTCGGACGACCATCCTGTGATGAATCCTCCGAGGGGCTGTTCGTCGTACTGGTTGCGCGAGAGCAGGAGTATCTTTCCGCGCAGGTCGCCCACGGTCATGGTGGGGCTGAACTCGGCGAAGCATTGGCGCAGGGAGTCGCTGTAGATGATGGACCTGAAGAGGGGTGCCCAGACGGGTACTTCGGGTTCTCCCTTTGAGGTGTCGATCTTGGTGGCTACGATGGCGAACTCTGTGGGCGAGGCGGCCAGCAGGTCGCGCATTTTGGCGAAGAAGTCGCCCACGAGGAGCTTTGTGCCTGGTATGCCGTGCATGCAGCGGAGCACGTCGCCGTCTTTCTGCGGACGGATGTCGAAGACGCGCACGCCGATGTTCCATTGCTCTTCGATGGTGAGGTCTTGTGCCTTTGCTGCTGCGTCGCCTATGATGGTTGCCAGTCCTGTCCATCCTTCGGCTGTGGCGGCATCGTGTGTGCCGGGCAGGGAGAGGTCTGTCACCATCCTGCTGTCGTCGAGCTGCTCCATCCATCGTGCGGGGCTGGTCTGAGGTGTCTCCTCTGCAGGCTCGATGCGGAACTTGACGGCTACGGGGAATCTGTCGCTCAGGGGGGCTGCGGGGTCGTCGCTGCGCATGAAGGTCAGGCTGTCTACGCTATAGCTGAGGGGTATGAGCTTGCTGCCGTGGGTGGGGTTGATGTAGAGTATTTTGTCAAGCATCTCGCCCTGCCGCACGTGTCCATGTCCGTCGGGGTCGCGCGTGACGGGTCCTTCCACCATGTGGGGATATTCGCCGTTGCGCTCCAGCTCTACCCATGCGTCGGCCACGGTGGCGCGTCCTGTTGCCTGTATGTAGTCTATGAAATGTGTCTTCACGCTGTCGCGGCAATAGTAGCTCCATGTGTCGCCCAGGATGATGACTGGCCTGTCGTCGAGCTGCCGCATGATGACGTCGCGCAGCTGCATCCATTGCACGAGGCGTGCCTGACGGTCGCGTCCGTCCTTACCCTTTATTTCGTCGGAGTCGACGCTGGCGTCCCAATGCCCGTTGTAGACCACTACGCGGGCGCCTCCCGGCAGGGTGAGGTCGTAGCGCCGGAAGCCCTTGGCCAGCAGGTCGTCGAAGGCATGGTCCAGCAGTCCGTAGGACTTTCTCCAGCGCACGCTGTCAGTACGCCCGCCCTGTATGCCGTTGCGCCAGATGAGGTTGACGCCGTCGTTGGGATAGGGGTATGCGAAGTTCTTTACGAGAATCTTGCCCCTGCAGTTGTCGTGCTGGTAGGTGGCTTCTAGTTTCGGGAAGAGCAGGTCGTAGTAGTTGTAGTTCTCCTGCAGTCCCACGAAGTCGTAGTCTTTCTTCAGCAGGTATTCGGCCATTTCGGGGGTGTATTTCTCTCCTGGTCCGTCGGGATTGATGCTGACGCCCATGAGCTCGTCGGGCAGTCCGTCGACGTTGAGTGTTGCCACGGTGAATTCTTCTGCCTGCTGCTGTGCCTGAACGTGATGGCTGCCCAGCAGGAAGGCTGCTGTCATGAGGAGTATAATCTTTTTCATCATCTGTATGTCTTTTTTAATTGTAATTATTCCGTTTACGGCTGAAGCTTCTCCAGCTAACAGGTTATAAAACGGGTGCAAAGGTAATAAAAACTTTGCACCCGCACAATAATTCAGGCTTTTTTCCGAGCTTTTCGGGGAAGATTACCTGTTTTTGCCGTTACTTGAAGAGGTCCTTGATGCCGTCCATGTCGAAGGCCAGGGTGAAGCGCAGGGTCTGGTCGAGGGGGTTGGTCTGGGCTGTGGAGATGACGTAGCCCACGTCGAGGGAGAAGACGTTCATGCGGAATCCTCCGCCCACGGTGAAGTACTTTCGGTTGCCCTTCGACTGGCTCTCGTGGTGGTAGCCTGCACGGAGGCTGAACTTGTCGTTGTAGGTGTATTCCGCGCCTGCGCTCCATTGCACCTCTTCCATCTCCTCCTTGAATCCTCCGGGGGCATCGCTGAAGCTGTCGAACATGCCCTTGATGCTGCTGATGTCGCTGTATTCGCGGCGCACACGGTCCTGATAGTCGCTGTTCGACTCGTCGACGCCCTGACGGGGCACGGTAGGCACGAGCAGCTTGTTGGCATCGGCAGCCAGGGTGAAGCGGTTGTACTCGTCGATGGGTATCATCAACGAGGCTCCAATGCGCAGGTTGGCGGGTATGAACTGGCTCTCCTCGTCGCCGTAGAAGGAGATCTTGCTGCCCATGTTGGTGAGCGTGGCACCCAGTCCCAGCTGGCACTCACGGTTGCCCAGCATGATGTAGTTGTTGTAGTAGAGGGCCAGGTCGGCAGCGAAGGCCGAGGCGGGCTTGGAGTCCTCGCTGTAGTCATAGCGCAGGTCGGAGTATATCCATCGCAGTCCGACACCCATGGAGAAGGTCTCGCTGAGCATGCGTGAGTAGGCCACGTCGAGCGACATCTCGTAGGGGTTGACGGTCATCTCGGAATCGTCGGCGGTAAACACCTCGCCCAGGGAGAAATAGCGCAGAGAGCCTGATAGGGAGCCGTAGTCGCCTATGCGGTAGTAGCCGGCGACGTAGGCCAGGTCGATGTCGTTCACCAGCTGTCGCAGCCACGGAGTGTAGTTCAGCGCGATGCCTGCGCGGCTGATGCAGAACGGATACTTCGCCAGGTTCCAGTATTGGGAGTTCACGTCGGGGTCGGTGGCACATCCCACGTCGCCCAGGCCGGCAGCACGGGCGTCGGGGGCGATGGTCTGAGAGATGACGGCATGCTCCACGGGGTTGAACGTCGTGGTCTTGTAGTTGTCCTGCGCCCTTGCTGGGCTAAATGACAAATGACAAATGACAAATGATAAACCTATCAGCTGTATCTTTTTCATAATCCTTGTATTGTTTTGTTTCTATCTTTTCATCGCCCCCTCCCTTCGTGAAAAGGTCGGGGAAGTGGTCGTTTCTCTTTTTTTACAGCACTATCAGCTTCTGCGCCTTCGATGCCCGTTTGCTGCCGTCGTTGCTGATGAGCACGCGGTAGAGGTAGACGCCTGTGTGCAGCCGGCTGCCGCTGCTGGTGGTGAGATCCCAGTCGAGGGTGTAGGTGTTGTCGGTGGAGACGCCGGTCTCGTTCTTGCGCCAGAGCAGGCGACCCGATGCGTCGAATATCTCCAGCTCTACATCCATCTGACTGCCCGTGCGGTCGTGGTTGATGACGAACGAGGTCTTCGTGGTGGCGGGGTTGCGGGTGCACTCCACGCTGAAGCAGTTGGGCTGTAGCGAGCGCTCCACGCGGAACTTCAGCTCGGCCACCGACGAGTTGTTGAGCACGTCCCAGGCACGGAAGGTCAGCCGGTGCTCGCCCTCGCTCAGCGCAGGCAGGCTGTAGCCCACGGTGCCTGTGCGGTAGTCGCCGAAGCTATACTGGAAATACTCGTTCAGGTTGTAGGTCATCGAGAGCTCCCCGTCGACCACCAGCTCGAGGTCGTGCCCCAGGCTGCTGCCTGCGGCGTTGATGCCGTCCTTGTCGGTCAGCTCGGCATAGAACCAGGGTGTGGTGTTCACCGACCCTCCGTTCTGGAACGAGCTGGTGTTCAGATAGCAGTAGATGCTGGGGCCGATGCCGTCGTTCAGCATGTCGGCACCGCTGCCCATGGTGAATGCCTCTGTGCTGCCGCTGGCCATGCGCTGGTGGTCGTTGCTGACGGCGTAGGCTATGATGCGGCCGGAGGCGTCGCTGTAGCTGATGTCGCGTGGCAGGACGAACGACAGCTGGAAACGTCCGCTGCGCAGGCTGTCCTGCCCGTTGTAGATGGTGGTGGGACGGTCTTGGAAGGTGAAGGCGCTGGTGGCCCCCTCAGGGTCGTTGAGCCTGCATACTACTGCCTGCTTCACATCCTTCACCGTCAGGGCGACGACGCCGTTGAAGGGGCTGCTGCCCTCCACATGGCCTGCCACGCTGACCTTCTCGCCTGCTCCCAGGCTGACGTTGCCGCTACTGAGCGGCTGGCCGTTGATGCTGTCGATGACGATGCGCTCCGTGGGCACGGCCAGGCGCAGGGCAGGGTCGCCCAGCAGGGTGTAGTGGAGCTTGTTAATGGGGCGGTATTCAGAGGTATAGGCGCGCACCTCGTTCTTCGACAGCCGCACGGCATCGCCCAGTCTCATTGGCAGTCCGTCGGCATCCTTGGACAGCACATGCTTGATGAAGGCGCAGTTCATGTTCTTGTTGTCGCCGGTGTAGACGGTGCGGGTGGTGCCGAAGAAGGCGATGGCCCCGCCACGGGTGTTGAACATGGCCGTCTCGCCGATGTTCTCCTCCTGCGAGTCGTAGGGCATGATGTCGCACGAGGCCGTCACCCACAGGGGGAGGCGCAGCGATGTCTGGGCAGCAAAATCCTCGATGCGCACCACCTGCTCATGGCTCAGGCAGTAGGTCACGCCGTGCCCGCAGTAGTCCATGATGAGCGCTCCCTGCTGCATCTGCTGCTTGATGAGGCGCGTGGCGTCGGGATAGCGGTTGCCCACGGAGGTGGTGGTACGCTGGTAGGCGTCCCAGTAGATTTTCTTGATGTTGAACGAGGGGTTGGCCTCCTGAGCCAACTTGGCAGCAGCGTCGGCCTCGGTCATGTGCACGTTGCCGTTGCCGTCGTCGCCCATAAAGCAGAGCGTGTTCTGCCAGTCGCCGGCCTGGGCGTTCTCCACGTAGCCTATGATTTTGTCTACCAGTATCTTGGCTTCCTCTTCGGTACGTGCCGTCAGCCTGCCCACGCCCACATCGGCCTTGTCCTGACGGGTGAGGCTGCTGCCCTCGCCGTCGTCGAGCATGCAGTAGTAGTCGTCGGAGACATAGCTCTCGGTGGTGCTGAACGAGTTCTCGCTCTCGTAGCAGAGCAGGAAGTCATCGGGAGAGAAGGTGCTCCAGTCGCTGGTGAGCATGCGGTTGTCCCAGGCTCCGTCGCCGAAGAGCAGCAGGTAGCGGGGCATGTCGGCCTCGGTCTCCGCACGGTCGTAGAGCATCTTCAGGTAGCGGCGGTAGGCATTGGCATCGGGCGTACCGCTGGAGAACTCGTTGTACAGCTCGTCGGCAGGCACGATGCGCACACGCAGGGAGTCGCGCTGCTCGTGGAGCTGCTTCAGGCGCTCGGCCTGCGAGCGCACCTTCTGACTGGTGGGAATGATGATAATCATGTCGGCAGCTTCGTCGGCATGGTGGTCTTGGTTGGTGATGCGGTAGACGAACTTCGGCGCGGCAAAGTCATCGGTGGAAAGACGTGGAGCCGGTGCCGCCGTAGGCATGGTCAGCGCGATATAGTCGAGATTCAGCACCCCGTCGCCCGACGTCTGGCGCAGACGGATGGTGTTCTTCTCCCGCAGAATGTTCTTCAGCTGAAAGTTAACCGTCCTCGAACCTGCCTTCTCGGTGTCCGAGAGGATGGTGGCAATGTTGATGTTGCCCACCGCCGAGTCGTTCACTTCAACGCTGACCATGCCCATGCCTACGTAGGTCATCACCACAGTCAGCGTGCCGCTGGTGTCGTGGGCAGGCAGCTCGTAGGTGGCATAGGACGACGAGGGCACCGACGTCTTCTCGTAGAGGTTTCTTCCGCTGTGATACCAGGCAAGCTCGTCTCTTTCGTAAAGGGAGTGATAGTCGTTGGCTGTGGGATAGAAGGAAGCGACGAAGGTGGCGCTGTCTACTGTCAGGGGGTCGCCGTCGCTCTCGGTCAGGAAATAGCATCCTACCGTGCTGTAGGGGTTGCGGATGCGGGTAGTGGCGGTGGCGCTTCCCCAACCCACGGGACCTGTGGCATGGAACAGCCGTCGGCCTCCTACGGTGCACGTGGGCACTTCCTGCAGGTCGTCGGTCTGCGCCAGGTAGTCGGCTGTCAGCACTTCGGGCTGCAAGGCCCCGCCGTAGCCGTAGACTTTCACCTTATTGATATTGGAAAAACCTGCTTGGCGCACCAAGGTTTCGGTAAGCTGGTAGACACCTGTCTCAGGGATGCTGATCTTGGCCCAGGAACCGGAGGCGAGGACGGAGTGAAGAGCCAACCCCGACCCTTCCCTTGTGAGAGGGGCGTAGGCAGACGCTCCGCTTCTTGTTTCATGGATTTCTCTCTCTTGAGGGAGGGGCTGGAGGCGGGTCTTAAAGCTCACCAGCTTCTGGTATTTCCCCTCGCGGAATACCAGCGGAGTGAACGACGCGTAGAGTGTGCCCTGACGACGGCTGACACCCACAAACTGGTCGATGACAGGCATCTCGGGCAGGGGAGCGTCGGAAGTGATGGCCTTGTAGCGGCGGATGTCCTCGTCGCTCATGTCGATGAATTCCGGGTACTCCAGACTGACGGTATAGACGGAGTCGGCATAGCCCTTCCCCAGCGGAAACTCATAGCAGCAGACGGGCAAGACGCTGTCAATCCTGACCTCTTGGGCAGTCAGGTTGACAAACTCCTGTGCAGACATTCTGGAAATGACACACAGCAGCAGCGCTATCAGAAGCACGAATCGTTTCATCGTTTCCTCTATATAACGCTGCTGCATGCCTTTTTATTGCCGTCAGCGACAATAAAAGTCCAAAACGCGCTCCGCTCCGAGGTAGCCTTCCAGGTGGTCGCCTATCTTCACCGGCCCCACGCCGGCTGGCGTCCCCGTAAAGATGAGGTCGCCCGTGCGCAGGGTGAAGAAGCGCGAGAGGTAGCTGATAATCTCATCTACAGAAAAGAGCATGTCGGAAGGATTACCCTGCTGCACCGTCTGCCCGTTCACATCGAGGCGGAAGGTCAGAGCGCTCCTCTCTTCATCGTTCACCGTGCACCACTCACCTGTCACGGCACTCCCGTCGAAACCCTTGCAGATAGTCCAAGGAAGTCCTTGGCTGCGGGCTTTCTGCTGAATGTCGCGGGCGGTGAAGTCGATGCCTACGGTGACGGCATCATAATAGCGGTGGGCAAAGCGCACCGGAATGCCTTTGCCCAACCTGCATATTCGTACTACCAATTCTGCTTCGTAGTCTACACGGCCCGCCCAGTCGGGAACGAAAAACGGCTTGCCGTTCTTCAGCAGGGCAGAGTCGGCCTTCAGGAAGATGACGGGTTCCTCCGGGCGGTACGGTCGCCCTTCCAGCTCCTCCGTGTGGAGGAGGTAGTTCATGCCTACGCCGAATATCTTCACAGCAAATACTAAGCTAGCGGCTTAATCCTCCGTGTCGGGAGCCTCGCCGATGAGCTCCATGAACTCGTCGAGCTTCGGGGTGATGATGATTTGTGTGCGGCGGTTGCGCTGCTTGCCCAGCTCGGTGTCGTTAGGCTGCAAGGGGTTGTACTCGCCACGGCCTCCGGCAGTAAGGCGCTTCGGGTCTACGCCATACTTGTTCTGCAGCTCCTGCACCACAGAAGAGGCACGCAGACAGGAGAGGTCCCAGTTGTTGCGGATATTCTCACGCGAGATGGGCACGTTGTCGGTATTACCTTCGATGAGCACGTCGTAGTCCTTGTAGTCGGTGATGATCTTGGCAATCTTGCTGAGCGTCTCCGAGGCACGGCTGTTGATTTCGTAGCCGCCGCTGCGGAACAGCATGTTGTCGGCCAGCGAGATGTAGACCACGCCCTTCAGCACCTGCACGTCGACCTCCTTCAGTTCCTCCTTCGACAGCGAGCGGGTGAGGTTGTTGGTCAGCACCATGTTCAGCGAGGCGCTCTTCGACTTCACTTCCACCAGGTGGCGGATATACTGGTTCGACTCGTTGATCTGGTCAACCAGCTTCTCGATGGAGATATTGTTCTGCGAAGCATTCGACAGACTCTTGTCGAGCGACTCCTGGAGCTTGGCATACTTTGCCTCGGCAGCTGCCAGCGCCTGCTGCATGCCGCGCTGCTGCTCCTCCAGGGCTGCGATGCGGGCATTCTTGGCGGCCAGGTCTTCCTTGGTGGTCTGCAGATTGCTGGTCAGACTCTTGTTCTCCTCGCGGCAACCCACGAGCTCCTTCTTCGAGGCACAGCTGCTCAGCAGCAGTCCTGCGGCCATCACAATAAATAATGCGTTCTTTTTCATACGTTTTTTCTAGTTTGGTGAATACTCTTTTTGCTTTGGAAATGAATCATTTGCGGCTGCAAAATTAATCATCAAAAAGCGAAATCAGCACGCTTTCAGCGCATTATTAGTATTATTTAACCGCCTGCAGGAGTCATTTCACATCATTTATATTTGGTATTCTCACTTTTTATCTTTAAATTTGCACCGCAAAAAACTACTAATATCTAAATCGACAATGAAGAAAAGAATGATTTTCATGGCTGCCTTGGCACTTAGTGCCCTGACGGCACAAGCCCAGAACAAGGTGAAGGGCGACTACGGCTACCTGTACTGCCACATGAGCGACCGGGGCGAATATACAGCCTACGCCCTGAGCCGCGACGGCTATCACTACGAAGACATCATCGGCGGCGATGCCGTCATCGACCCGAAGGTGCACGCACGCATCGAGGGCGGCCAGCGCGATGCCTTCATCACCCGTTCCTACGACGGCAAGGGATTCGTCATGGTGACGACAGACATGTGTGTGGCCATCTCCCACAAATGGGACAACTACGGCATCGACCTGATGACGAGCAAGGACCTGATTAACTGGGAGAGCAAGACCTTCGACTACCGCAAGGGCGTCAGCATCTTCTGCAATCCGCAGGCAGAGAGCGTCTACAAGGACTGGAGCACCATCAACCGCGTGTGGGCACCGCAGATTTTCTGGGACCCTGACTACGTGTGGGAGAATGGCGAGAAGGGCGGCTATATGATCTACTACTCCATGCTGAACCGTCCGGAAGAGAAGTACGACCGCATGTACTACTCGTATGCCGACAAAACCTTCACCAAGCTCACACAGCCGAAGCTGCTCTTCGACTGGGGCTATGCCACCATCGATGCCGACATCAACCTGCTCGACGACGGTCTCTACCACATGCTCATCAAGAAAGAGGGCGGACGGCCCGGTATCTACACCGCCACGTCAGAACACCTGACCAGCGGCTGGGGCGAGCCTGTGGAGGATGACTACGTGTCGTTCGAAGGACGAAAGAACTGCGAAGGCAGCAGCGCCTTCCAGCTCATCGGCGAGAAGACCTGGCGCGTGGCCTATATCCAGTACTCCGACAATCCCAAGCACTATCGCATCTGCCAGGCCGACGAGCACCTGCGCAATTTCCACGACCCTGTCGACATCGAGGGCGTCACCGGCCCGCAGCACGGCTCCTTCATGCGCCTCACAAAGAAGGAGTACAAGCGCCTGCAGAAGTGGTCGGCTGCTCAGAAAAAATAAGAAGGAGCTATTTCTAGCTCCTTCCGGCTCTTTCTGGCCGTTATTTTACTTGATGTACTCAAGTACGAGGCTCTGGCGGGGCTTCAGTTGCAAATCTTTCGACAAGTCATAGTAGCGGTTGGTCAGGACATCCTTTGCTCGGGTGGTCTGGCCAATCACTTCTTTATAGCGCCCCACAGACATGGTGGCGGGCTTCGTCGTGCCGTTCAGGATGGTCAGCACCGTCCTCGTCACCAGATGCTGCGGCGCATCCAGCGCCCGGTCTTCCAGCTGGCGTGCTATGACATACACGCCGTCAACGGGGATGAACTGCTTCATCGTGCCGCGCGTGATGACATCGTTGCCCTTCCGCCAATGGAGCAGCCGGCTGAGCCATCCGAACATCTGCTGCTGGATTTGCGTGCGGCCTTCGCGGGTAAAGGCGCTCTGCGTGTCGCCGGGGAATCCGCCGGGGAAGTCCTTGCGCACGTTGCCGTCGGTCACCTCTTTCGTGCCGTTCATCATAATTTCCGTGCCATAGTAGAGCTGGGGGATGCGGTTCACGGTGAGCAGCAGGGCCAGCGCCTGCTTCAGCATCAGCGAGTCGCGCCCGGCTCCGAGGAAGCGGTCGGTGTCGTGGTTGTCGATGAATGCCATCACCGACGAAGGATTAGGATAGAGATAGTCGTAGACAAACGAGTTGTACAGCCGGTTCATACCCTGCCACCAGCCGTCGGTCTCTTCGTTCTTGGCCTGCGAGAGCTTGTCGAAGAAGGAGAAGTCCATCACGGTCTTGAGATAGCTGTTGGGGAAGCCGGCAGCAGCACGACTCTCCTTCTGCCAGGCGGCGGTGTAGGCAGGCTCTGTCACCCACGTCTCGCCCACGGTGTTGAAGTTGGGGTACTCACTCTGAAGTTCGCGCATCCAGAGGGCCATAGCATCACAGAAAGCGTAGGGGTAGGTGTCCATGCGGATGCCGTCGATGCCCGCCGTCTCTATCCACCACTTCGAGTTCTGGATGAGGTAGCGCATGACGTGGGGATTACGCTGGTTCAGGTCGGGCATCGAGGGCACGAACCATCCTTCCACGGTCTCCTTCAGGTCAACCTCCGAGGCGTAGGGGTCGAGGACGGGCGTCAGCTTGTACGACGTTTGCAGGTAGGCACTCTTGGCGGGCTCGCTGCCGTCGCTATTGGCGGTGAAGCCGGTCATGGGGTCACGTCCCGACTGCTTCTCGTTGAGCCATTCGGGGGTGTTGAACCAGTCCTTGCTGGGCATGTCGCCAACCCACGGATGCTCAAAGCCGCAATGGTTGAAAATCATGTCCATCACCACCTTCAGCCCACGGGCGTGGCAGTCGTCGATGAGGCGCCGGTAGTCGTCGTTGGTACCGAAACGCGGATCCACACGGTAGTAGTCGGTCGTGGCATAGCCGTGATAGGTAGAATAGCCGTTGTCCGTGTCGGGCGAGTTGTTCTCCAGCACGGGCGTGAACCACAGGGCGGTGACACCCAGGTCGGTGAAGTAGTCCAGATGCTGGCGGATGCCCTCCATGTCGCCGCCATGCCGCAGCGACGGCTGCGAGCGGTCTTCCTTGTAGGCGTTCATCCCAGCAATAGGCTTCGAGTGGTCTAAGCCTTGGGCAAAGCGGTCGGGCATAAGCAGGTAGAGCACGTCGCCGATGTCGAAGCCGCGCCGCTCCTCACCCGCTTTCTCACGCTGTTTCAGCACGTAGTCGGCTTTCAGCTTCTTGCCGAAACGTAAGGTCATCGTACCAGGTTTCGCCTCGCGAACATTAATATATACAAAGAGATAGTTCGGCGAGTCGAGCCTTACGATGCTGTCGATGCTCACGCCCGGATAGTCAATGGCGACATCGGTGACGCTGGCGATGTTCTTGCCATAGACCATCAGCTGGAGGCTGGGGTTTTTCATCCCCGTGTACCAGCAGGTGGGGTCGATGCGCTCGATGGTTGGCTTCACGGTTTTTGCTGCACTCATAGTCATGGCACTCAGTAGTAGTGAAAAAAGGAAAAATTTTGCTTTCATATTGTCTTTAGTTAATACAGGGGGCAAAGTTACGGAATAAAAATCAAAAAACAAAGTAGTTTGCGCAAATTTTCTTTGCGCTGAATCAAGAAAATGCGTAACTTTGCACCCACAATACTTTATTTAATCACTAAATCAACAAGTTTTATGATGAAAAAACTACTCTTTGCAGCATGTGCAGTGTTCTTTGCAGCAAGTGCAGGCGCCGTGGAAAAGGGCGACTACATCTTCTCACACACCGCCAAGTACAAGGTGACAGGCGACAACCTCGTCACTAACGGCACGTTCACCGTGGGCGACGGCTCCGAGGGCTGGACCAACGAGAACGGCGAGCCTTTCAGCGCTTCGTGGAAGGTCGTGACCAACGATGTCATCAACGGCTGGAACGCCATTGAGAGCCAGGGAGCATCCACCACCGAGGGCGACGGCCTGGCCAACAAGTGGAAGCTGGGCAGCGGCCTCTATGCCATCACCTACTATGTCTATACTCCTACAGACATCACCTGCACCATCACCGACGGCGGCACGAACTACGTGAACTTCTTTGCCAACACCACAGGCGACAACACCATTGAGCGCGCTATCAGCGGCACAGAGAGCTGGAAGGGCGAGCAATGGACACAGGTGGTCGACACCATCTTCGTCAATGCCGACGAGGAGTACCTCGTGTTCAATGCCAACAACATCGCCGAGGGCGTGCGCTTCACCGGCTTCGAGCTGCGTCAGGTGAACGAGGTCTACGACAGCCGCATCATCGACCGCACCATCGAGTACGCCGAGAAGCTGCTCCAGGAGCCCGACCTGGCCAACGGACGTGAGGACTTCGAGGCCATCGTCGCCATGATGAAGGAAGCGATTGCCGATCCCGCCTCCATCGAGGACAAGGATGCCGCCCTGGCGCTCGTCTACGGTTTCAACGAGGCTTTCGACGAGTTTATGAACAACAACGGCGGTAACACCGTGGGCACCACGGGCGACTGGACACAGATTGAGTCGAAAGGCTTCAAGGGCCTGACCACTTTCGGCGCCTGGAAGTTCGAGGGTGGCCGCTGGGGCTTCTCCGCCAACGACGGCAACCTGGGTCTGCCCATGGAGGACGGCTATGCTGCCGGCTCCGGCATTCAGACACAATGGGACCAGGTATGGCCTGCCTACATCGAGAGCACCGGTCTGGAGAGGGGCAAGAAGTACTTCTTCTCCATCGAGGCAAAGGTGATTCCCGGCTCCAGCACGCAGATTGGCGACAATCCTCCCTACGGTGAGGACTACAACACGCTCACCCTCGGCGGCGAGAACTACAAGATGTTCATCGGCACCGACACCCTGACGCTGGAGGGCGACACCCTGAGCGGCTACTACTGGAAGCGCTACTACATGATTTCTGAGATTCCCGCCGATGCCGACGCCGTGCGTGCCGGCTGGATCTACCACTTCCCCATCGGCTTCGCAAAGGCCGCCCGCGCCTACCTGCGCAATCCTGAGTTCCGCCTGCTGGGCAAGACCGAGGTGCAGATTAACTACGAGGCTACGGTGAAGGATGTCGTCATCCAGCAGAACGAGCTCGGCAACCGCCTGGTGAACTATCCCGCTGACGTGGCCGCCTACAAGTGGGAGAAAGACTCACTCACACGTGCCATCGACCACGCCACGCCCATCTACGACGCCTCCTTCCAGGTGGTGGAGAACGACGGCGGATGCAGCCTCGACGTCACAGAAGAGAACGTCGAGCTGCTCAAAGAGCTCTACCAGTCGCTGCTCGACGAGGTGAACGCCCTGGGCCGCGCCAAGAACTACGTCATCGCACAGAACGTCATCTTCGGACAGGTGCAGGATGCCATCGACGCCGCCAAGGTGGTGCTGGCCGACGACCTCTATCAGGATGGTGACAAGGCCACCTTCGAAAAGGCTATCAGCGACACACAGATTATTCTCGACAGCGTCTTTGAAGTCACCACCGACGCCACGCGTGAGAACGACGAGCTGGCCCTGAACATCTCTATCGAGGCACTGAGCCAGGCTACCGATGCCTTCAAGGCCAGCGCCAACCTGAAGCCCATCGTCGACATCGACTTCTCCAACACCTTCACCGCTGTGGAGGATGCTGAGGACACCTACGTGCTTAACGGCGCAGCAGGCCAGATGGTATTCGCAGAGGGTGCCGTCGACCCCGACAACACCACGGGCGCCATCAAGTACATGCTGGGCTATAACGGCGAGAACAACGACGTGCTCCGTGTGGGTAACACCGATGCTACCGTAGAGATTCCTGCCGTCGGCGACGACGAGGTGCTCCGCATCAGCTTCGACTTCTACTTCGGCAAGCTCACCAAGAAGTATGTGTCTGTCGACCTGCGCAACAATGCCGACGAGCGCGTGGCTGGCTTCACCTACAACTGCTACGAGGAGACCAGCGAGTACAACGACTTCAACAACGAGGGAAATACCGGTATGGCCATCAACCAGTATGCCACCGGAATTGGCAGCAAAGGTAATGACAACGCGGTCATCTACGCTGAGAACAACAAGACATCCTTCGAGCTCATTGTCGACTACAAGAGCCACATCTTGAAGGGCATCATCACCAACCCGCAGAAGGGCACTTGCAACGGCGAGGCCGTTCCCTTCCCCGCTGTAGAAGATACGAAGGTGACGAAGTTCGTCCTCTCCTCCATCTACAACAATGCCGACCGCCGCTGCTGGTTCGACAACCTGAAGGCCTACAAGTACAAGTCCACAGGTGCTGCCAACGGCATCGACGAGATTGCTGCCACCAAGGCTGCCGACAAGGCCGTCTACAACCTGCAGGGCGTGAAGATGAACGGCAAGAACCTGCCTGCCGGCCTGTACATTGTCAACGGAAAGAAGTACGTCATCAAGTAAACGCACCCTCTAAGCAGTTCGAGAAAAAAAACAAACGCCCCTTCGCACTTTCCTCCAGGAACGTGCAGACAACAAAGCCCCCGTAAAAACGAGGGCTTTGTTTATTCTGTTTGAACACTTGAAATAGTCCGACAAAGAAGAAAACCATAGAAAAACAATGCGCAGCAGCTCCACTCACCCTCGTTTAAAGCTTGCCCATTCGCCTAAAAATCACCAACGTTCTCTCTAAGAAAACGGAAGAGGAAAAGTTGAAGCTCTTCAGGACGGAGAAGTTCATGACATGGTGGATTAGGGCAAGTGCGGAACTCATCCAACATTGGTATAGCATTGAAGAGAACATCTCATCTCCTGTGCTGAACAAGGAAAGGAGCGAACTATGATTATACTTGCAAGCGTTGTGCCCTATGGCGGAAATGCCGTAAGGTACGCATTGGAGAAAGAGAAGGCAAAGTTGGTCAAGGTAAACCACATGCCTGAAGGTATCGACCCAACAGCAATCTGGTATATGATGAAGCATCATTGCCAGCTGCATCAGCAGGACAGGACAGTCGGGCGAAAGCTGGAACGTCTCATGGTTCAGTTTGTAATCTCCTCCTCCAAGGAAGAGGCTGCAAACTTCACTATGAATGATTGGGCTAACCTTCAAGATGAATCGTTGGAAACTTTGGATGCTGTCGGTCTTATCCCCATGGGCATGGAGAAGGAAGTGAAGACCAATTTCCGCAACTCAATGAATGTGGGTGGACTTCACTCTGATTCCAAGTCGGGAACGCTGCACCTCCACATGGACTGCTGCCGTGTTGACCTTGACGGCAACACCAACGATGTCCATGATATTCACAAGCGGGCAATGATGGCTGCGGAAATCATCAACATG
>JAILFU010000155.1 GCA_024697405.1 Prevotella sp. | reverse complement strand
CATCACCACCTACTTGTCGATGAAGGCGCCAGTGTTCATCGCTCCCGCCATGGACCTCGACATGTATGCCCACCCCACCACGCAGCAAAACCTGGAGCGGCTGCGCTCCTTTGGCAACCACATCATCGAACCGCAGTCAGGTTTCCTGGCCAGCGGTCTGGAGGGCAAGGGACGCATGGAAGAGCCGGAGAAAATTGTAGAAACACTTTCTGAGTTTTTCACCAGTGGAGAGTGGAGAATGGAGGACGGAGAGACTGATGCTGCGGCAGCAAACTCTAAACGCTACACTCCAAACTCTACACTAAAGGGAAAGCGTGTTCTCATCACCGCCGGCCCCACCTATGAGAAGATAGACCCCGTGCGCTTCATCGGCAATTACAGCAGCGGGAAGATGGGGTTCGCCCTGGCCGAGGAGTGTGCCCAAAGAGGGGCCGAAGTGACGCTGGTGGCTGGCCCCGTGTCCGTTCAGCTCTCACCGCTCACCGCCCACCTCATCAAGCGCATCGACGTTGAGAGCTGTCTGGAAATGAGTGATGCCGCCATAAATGCCTTCAAGAAGTGCGACGCCGCCATACTTTGCGCCGCCGTTGCCGACTTCCGTCCGGCAGAGGTGGCCGAGCAGAAAATCAAGCGGGAGTCCTCATCCCCCACCCCCCAACGCTCACTGCTCCTGGTACCCAATCCCGACATTGCCGCCGAGCTGGGACACATGAAGCAGAAAGGACAGATACTGGTGGGCTTCGCATTAGAGACCAACGACGAGCAGCAGAATGCAGAGAGGAAGCTGACGAAGAAGAATCTCGACTTCATTGTGCTGAATTCGCTACGCAACAAAGGCACCTGCTTCCGCAGCGATGAGAATCAAATCAGCATCATCAACGCATCTGGCCGCAAGGACTATGACAGAAAGCCCAAACAGCAGGTGGCTGCTGACATTATTGATGAACTAGAAGCATTATTAACCAATTAACAACTACTGAATTATGAACCTGAAAGGAACAAAGACAGAGAAGAACCTGCAAGAAGCTTTTGCAGGCGAGTCCATGGCACGCAACAAGTACACCTATTTCGCCTCCAAGGCCAAGAAAGAGGGATTCGTGCAGATTGCTGCCATCTTCGAAGAGACGGCAGGCAACGAGAAGGAGCATGCCAAGATGTGGTATAAGTACCTGAACGGCGGCGCCGTGGGGAGCACAGCCGAGAACCTGGCCGACGCTGCCAGTGGCGAGAACTTCGAGTGGACCGACATGTATGCCCGCATGGCACGCGAGGCACGAGAGGAGGGCTTCGAGGAGATTGCCCTGAAGTTTGAGATGGTAGGAGCCATCGAGAAAGAACACGAGGAGCGCTATCGCAAGCTGCTGAAGAACATTGAGGACAAGAAGGTGTTCTCGAAAGACGGCGACGCCATCTGGCAGTGCTCCAACTGCGGCCATATCGTCATCGGCAAGCAGGCTCCTGAGGTATGCCCCGTGTGCGACCATCCGCAGGCCTACTTCCAAGTGAAGGCTGAGAACTATTAGGCGGCCTGCGGCCTGCGGCCTAAATGATAAATGACAAATGATAAATGATAAATGACAAATGCTATGAAGACTACGTTTATTTTTTTAAAGACAACGATTGGTAGGCTGCTCAGTTTATCATTTATCATTTGTTATTTGTCATTTAGCCCCGCAAGGGCGCAAGAGCTGCAGGCACGGTTCAACATCAACAGCCAGCAGGTGCAGGGAACGGACAAAAGCGTATTTGAAAATTTGAAGCAGACGCTGGAGCAGTTTTTCAACGAGCGCCAGTGGACAGCCCTGCAGTTCCAGGAGAACGAGCGCATACAGTGTTCGTTCAACATCACCGTCACGAAGTACGACGCCTCCGACAACAAGTTCACCTGCACGGCGTTAGTACAGGCCAACCGCCCGGTTTACAATTCGGCCTATACCACTACATTATATAATAACCGGGACAAGAACTTCGACTTCGAGTTCGTGGAGTTCGACCAGCTGAACTTTAACGAGGAGGTCATCGACAACCAGCTTGTCGCCCTGCTGGCCTACTACGCCTATCTCATCATCGGCCTCGACCTCGACAGTTTCTCACCTATGGGCGGCACCGACATCCTACAGCGCTGCATGAATCTGGTGAACAATGCCCAGGATCTGGGTTTTCCGGGCTGGAAGTCGTTTGAAGACTCCCGCAACCGTTTCGCCATTATCAACGACTACCTGAACGAAGGCATGCGCCCCTTCCGCCAGCTGCAGTACGACTACTACCGCAAGGGGCTCGACGAGATGGCGCAGAACGTGGAGCGCGGCCGCACCAACGTGACCACCGCCTTGGAAGAATGCCTGAAGAAGGCCCACGACGAGAAGCCCCTCAGCACCCTGCCGCAGATTTGGACAGACTACAAGAAAGACGAGCTGGCCAACATCTATCAGGGCAAGGGCACCCCAAAGGAGAAGGAACAGGTGTACGACATTCTCTTCGGCATCAATGCATCACAGAATAACACGTGGGAAAAAATAAAGAAATAGCATCATGATTTGTACGAACAACCATCTTGTCATTATGGCCGGAGGCGTAGGCAGCCGGTTTTGGCCAATGAGCACGGAGGAGCGCCCCAAGCAGTTCATCGACGTGCTGGGTATAGGAAAGACGTTGCTCCAGCTCACCGTCGAGCGCTTCGGACAACTGGTAGTCCCCGAGAATGTGTGGGTAGTCACCAACCAGAAATATGCCGACATCGTCAGCGAGCAGCTGCCCGACATGCCCCGCGACCACATCCTCTGCGAGCCATGCCGGCGTAACACCGCACCCTGCATAGCATACGTGTCGTGGCGCATCAAGTCGAAAGACCCGAAGGCAAACATCGTTGTCACCCCCTCAGACCATGTGGTGATGAACGTGCAGGAGTTCCAGCGCGTTATCGGCGAATGCATGAGCTTTACCCAAGAGAGCGACACCATAGTCACACTGGGCATGAAACCCACTAGGCCGGAGACCGGCTACGGCTACATACAGGCAGACCTGACGTCGCCGTCGCTGCGCAACAAGCAGATATTCCGCGTCGACTCCTTCCGCGAGAAGCCCGACCTGGCGACCGCCGAACAGTATATCAAGAAGAACTACTACTTCTGGAATGCCGGCATCTTCATCTGGAACGTGTCGACCATTGTCAACGCCTTCCGCGTCTACCAGCCCCGCATGGCCAAGCTTTTCGAGGCCCTGATTCCTGTCTTCGGCACGCCGGAGGAGCAGGCAGCCATCAACGAGCAGTTCCCCAAATGCGAGAATATCAGCGTAGACTACGCCATCATGGAGAAAGCCGAGGAGATATTCGTCTGTCCCGCCGACTTCGGCTGGAGCGACCTGGGCACTTGGGGCTCGCTGCTCACTCAGTCGAAGCGCGACCTCTACGGCAATGCCCTCATCGGCGAGAACATCAGCCTCTTCGAGAGCCACAACTGCATTGTCCACACCTGCCAGGAGCGGAAGGTGGTGGTACAGGGTCTCGACGGCTATATCGTTGCTGAAAACGACAACACATTATTAATATGCAAGCTCTCGGAAGAGCAGCGCATCAAACAGTTCAACGACGAAAAGACACAATAACAGAAGAAACGAAAAAAAACGGAATAACAGAATATTTAGATTATGAGTTTGATTTATCCTGACGAATCTTATGCCATTCGTGGTGTCATTTTTGAAGTACACAAGCAAAAGGGAACGGGGTTCCTTGAGAAAGTGTATCAGGAATGTATGGAACACGAACTTAGAAGTCAAGGAATTCCTTTTGAAAGAGAAAAACGTATTCTCATTGACTATAAGGGCGTTCAGCTGAAGCAGGAGTATGTAGCCGATTTTGTATGTTACGGTAAAATCATTGTAGAATGCAAAGCGGTGAAAGAACTGACAGATGTGCATAGGGCACAAGTGGTCAACTATCTGCGTGCCACTAATATGCGCTTGGGATTCCTTGTAAATTTCTCAGAATACTTCATACAGCCAGAGCGTATCATTAATTTTGGATGGCAGTCTAATAGCTAAACATTCCGTTTTTCCGATAATTTCCGATCATTCCGAAGATAAAATCAACCACAAGAAGAAATGCAAAACATTTCAATGACGAAAAGACAAAATAACAGAAGAAACGAAAAAAACGGAATAACGGAACAATAGCTAAATATTCCGTTTTCCGATAATTTCCGATTATTCCGAAGATATAATCAACCACAAGAAGAAATGTCAAACAGTTCAACGACGAAAAGACAAAATAACAGAAGAAACGAAAAAAAAACGGAATAACGGAATAATAGCTAAATATTCCGTTTTCCGATAATTTCTGATTATTCCGAAGATATAATCAACCACAAGAAGAAATGCAAAATAAAGTAGCTTTAATTACAGGTATCACAGGACAGGACGGCTCGTTCCTGGCAGAGTTTTTGATAGAAAAAGGATACGAGGTGCACGGCCTTATGCGCCGCTCGTCGTCGTTCAACACCGGGCGCATTGAGCACCTTTACCTCGACGAGTGGGTGCGCGACATGAAGAAGGCCCGTCTGGTCAACCTCCACTGGGCCGACATGACCGACTCGTCGTCGCTCGTGCGCGTCATCTCGAAGGTGCGCCCCACGGAAATCTATAACCTCGCCGCCCAGAGCCACGTGAAGGTGTCGTTCGACGTGCCCGAATACACCGCCGACACCGATGCCAACGGCGTGCTGCGCCTGCTGGAGGCTGTGCGCATCTGCGGACTGGCCGACACGTGTCGCATCTATCAGGCTTCCACCAGCGAGCTATACGGCAAGGTGCAGGAGGTGCCCCAGTCGGAGACCACGCCCTTCTACCCCCGTTCGCCCTATGCCGTAGCCAAGCTCTACGGTTTCTGGATTATGAAAAACTACCGCGAGTCCTACAATATGTACTGCTGCAACGGCATCCTGTTCAACCACGAGTCGGAGCGGCGCGGCGAGACCTTCGTCACACGTAAGATTACGCTGGCCGCAGCACGCATCGCACAGGGACATCAGGACAAGCTCTACCTGGGCAACCTTAACTCCCTGCGCGACTGGGGCTATGCCAAGGACTACGTCGAGTGCATGTGGCTCATCCTGCAGCAGCCCGAGCCCGACGACTTCGTCATCGCCACCGGCGAATACCACACCGTCCGCGAGTTCTGCACGCTGGCCTTCAAGGAAGTGGGCATCGAACTGGAGTGGCGCGGCGACGGCATCGACGAGAAGGGCTACGACAAGGCCACAGGCAAGTCCATCGTGGAAGTAGACCCGAAGTATTTCCGTCCTGCCGAGGTGGACCAGCTGCTGGGCGACCCGTCGAAAGCCAAGGCACGCCTGGGGTGGAATCCCCACAAGACCAGCTTCGAACAGCTGGTGAAACTGATGGTGAGGCACGATATGAAGTTCGTCAAGAAGCTCTTCCTGAGAGCACAAATGAACAAGGACGATGCTGAATAAAGAGAGTAAGATATACGTGGCAGGCCACCGGGGCCTGGTGGGTTCTGCCATTTGGAACAACCTGCTACAGCGGGGCTATACCAACTTGGTGGGGCGCAGCCACAAAGAGCTGGACTTGACCGACCAGCTGGCCGTGCGCCGTTTCTTCGACGAGGAGTGCCCCGATGCCGTCGTGCTGGCGGCCGCCTTCGTGGGCGGCATCATGGCCAACTCGCTCTACCGCGCCGACTTCATCATGCAGAACATGAAGATACAGTGCAACGTCATCTCCGAGGCTTACGCCCACCAGGTGAAGAAGCTGCTCTTCCTGGGTTCCACCTGCATCTATCCGAAGAACGCGCCCCAGCCGATGAAGGAAGACTGCCTGCTGACGTCGCCGCTGGAGTACACCAACGAGGAGTATGCCATTGCCAAGATTGCCGGCCTGAAGATGTGCGAGAGCTACAACCTGCAGTATGGCACCAACTACATTGCCGTGATGCCCACCAACCTCTACGGGCCTAACGACAACTTCCACCTGGAGAACTCCCATGTCATGCCCGCCATGATGCGCAAGGTCTACCTGGCCAAGCTTATCCACGACGGCGAATGGGGAAAGATAGCCATCGACCTCGACAAACGGCCCGTGGAAGGGTTCAACGGGTCGTCATGCCATGACGACATCCTGAAAGTGCTGGCCAAATACGGCATCTACGACAACAAAGTAGTTCTCTGGGGCACAGGCACGCCGCTTCGCGAGTTCCTCTGGAGCGAGGATATGGCCGACGCTTCCGTCCATGTGCTGCTGAATGTCAACTTCGCCGACATCATCGGCATCGAGAAGTACAGCTCTGTGCACTATGGCACAAAGGCCGACGGCAGCGTAGACCGCAACCATTCCGCCGGTCGCGGAGGAGCCATCCCCAAGCTGGGCGAGATTCGCAACTGCCACATCAACGTTGGCACCGGCAAGGAGCTCACCATCCGCCAGCTGGCAGAGCTGGTGGTGAAGGCCGTCGGTTTCACCGGCACCGTAGAATTCGACGCCACCAAGCCCGACGGCACCAGGCGCAAGCTCATCGACGTGGAGAAGCTCCACTCCCTGGGCTGGACACACAAGGTGGAGATAGAAGACGGCGTTGCCAAGCTCTTCGACTGGTACACAGAAAGCCTGAAGTAACATTTTCATTCATATCATTCAATCATTAAATTATTAAAACCATTATGACAATCAACGAAATGAACTTTGCCGGTAAGAAGGCTATCGTGCGCGTTGACTTCAACGTGCCCCTCGATGAGAACGGAAAAATCACTGACGACACCCGCATTCGCGGTGCTCTCCCCACCCTGAAGAAGATTCTGGCCGACGGCGGTGCCGTCATCATCATGAGCCACATGGGCAAGCCCAAAGGCAAGGTGAACCCGAAGCTGTCGCTGGGACAGATCCGCGAGGCTGTGGAGAAGGCCCTGGGCGTGCCCGTGGCATTCGCTCCCGACTGCGCCAAGGCTGCCGACGCCGCCGCTGCCCTGAAGATGGGCGAGGCCCTGCTGCTGGAGAACCTGCGCTACTATCCCGAGGAGGAAGGCAAGCCCGTAGGTGTGGAGAAGGGCACTCCCGAGTATGACGAGGCTAAGAAGGCCATGAAGACCAGCCAGAAGGAGTTTGCCAAGACGCTGGCTTCCTACGCCGACTGCTACGTGATGGATGCCTTCGGCACCGCTCACCGCAAGCACGCCTCCACCGCCGTCATCGCCGACTATTTCGATGCCGACAACAAGATGCTGGGCCTGCTCATGGAGAAGGAGGTGCAGGCTGTCGACAACGTGCTCTCCAACATCAAGCGCCCCTTCGTCGCCATCATGGGCGGCTCGAAGGTCAGCTCAAAGATTGGCATCATTGAGAACCTGCTGGGCAAGGTCGACAAGCTCATTCTCTGCGGCGGCATGACCTACACCTTCGCCAAGGCTCACGACGGCGAAATTGGCAACTCCATCGTGGAGCTCGACAAGCTCGACGTAGCCCTCGGCGTGGAGGAGCTGGCCAAGAAGAACGGCGTGGAGCTGGTTCTGGGCAGCGACTGCACAGCCACCAACGGCCTCGACTTCGGCACGATGACCGTGAAGGAGGGTGCTGAAATCATCACCTGCCCTGCCAACAAGGTTCCCGCCGGCTTCGAGGGCGTAGATGCCGGTCCCGACTCGCAGGAGGACTTCCGCAAGGCCATCAAGGGTGCTAAGACCATCCTGTGGAACGGTCCCGCCGGTGTCTTCGAGTGCGACGCATTCACTGCTGGCAGCCGTGCCATCGGCGAGGCCATTGCCGAGGCTACTGCCGAGGGGGCCTTCTCGCTCATTGGCGGTGGCGACTCCGTGGCTTGCGTCAACAAGTTCGGTCTGGCCGACAAGGTGAGCTATATCTCTACCGGCGGCGGTGCCCTGCTCGAGGCCATCGAGGGCAAGGTGCTTCCTGGCGTAGCAGCCATCAAGGGCGAATAAGCTACGGCTTAACACGGTTGTTATGAAGCTACAATCCGACACGGTTTAATACGGTGTTCAGATGAAGATATTCATAATCACGATGATGGGGCTTCTGGTCACACTCAGCTGTGGCCAGAAGCCCAATTCAGTTTCCGGCGAAAAGGCCGCAGAGCTGAAGCTGAAGACCTACAGCTTTAGCGCCCGCGAAGGGATGGCGCATGTGGACATCAGTGTGGAGTTTCCGGTCGACGGCGACCCACAGCTCGTCGAGGCCATCCGCGAGCACATTGGCCAACGCGTAGGGCTGGACATTGACAAGGTGAAGCTGTCCGACGGACAGGGCGTCGTGGACTTCTATGGCAACAACCTCATGGAGGAGATGAAGTCGCTGGCTGCCGATTTTGAGGGCGATGACTACGTCACAGAAGTCTATCACAACTGGTCGTTCACCAAGCTATGCGAAACCGACAAGTTCGTGACTTTCCTCGGTGAGGCTGCCATATACGAGGGCGGCATTCATGGCATCAGCTTCCATACAGGCACCACATTCCTCAAGCAAGACGGCACGGAAATCACCACAGAGATGCTACGCAACACCGACAGCGCTGCCTTCCAGAAGCTGATACGCGACGGACTGCGCAAATACTTCAATCCAGAAGACCACGAACTGACCGACGAGGAGCTGGGCGAGGAACTCATCGCCGTGGAGGATGTCAACAACATCCCCCTACCCCATTGAACCTTACATCACAGAAGAGGGCGTGTGTTTCGTCTACCAGCCCTACGAAATCTCCTATTATGCCGCCGGCATGCCAGCGTTCACCGTCCCTGTTGAGCAGATGAAACCATTCCTTACAGAAAAGGCCATCAAAAAACTTGCACAGGAAGATTAAACCCTTTCAATAGATAATCGTCAAAAAACCGTTAACATTTTAATTTATCACTAAAAAAAACAAAACAATGAAAAAAGTACTCATGATGTTGGCCTTGATGGCCTTCCCGTTTGCCATTCAGGCACAAACCAAGTTCCACGACATCGAACTGAACGAAGCCACAGGTCCCGTGAAGTCTATCACCCAGTCTGGAATGATGGGTCGTGGCGAGCAGGTTATCAACTTTACTCAGGACGGCAAGATGCAGGCCGAAGGTCTGACAGGCCAGGTGTACGATGAGAATGGCTACCTGCAGAAGGTTTCAAGGTCAGTGGAGACCCCCCAGGGCAACATGACTATCACAACTACTTATAAGTGGGAGAACGGCAAGGTGAAGAGCCAGTCGATGGATTTTGGCCAGGGTGCCATGACGCAGACCTACACCTACAACGAGAAGGGTGCTCCCGCCTCCATGTCGATGGACATGATGGGCAACGCCATGGAGACTCCCTACACCGACTACAAGTATGACGACCACGGGAACTGGATCAGCCGCAAGATGTCGATGATGGGCCAGGAGATGGAGCAGACCCGTACCATTGTATACTACGAATAGCAGTCGCCTACGCGCGCACGCGCCTACGCACACACGCGCACGCGCACGCGTATTTATAGGAATATAAAAGAGGTGCTACTCGCACTACATTGACCTATAACCCACTGACCAACAGCCATTTGCCGGTAGCTACACCACTCCTTTTCCGAGCTACTCTATAGCTACACAGGTGAAGTGACGCGAAAACCGACTTTGCCGTATGTAACATTCACCCATGTTACATACGGCAAAGTTTTGAATATCCTGCCACGACTTTGTTATCGACTGTTCTTTCCCAGTGGAAAAAGTTAGGGACCCCACCCCTGCCCCTCCCCTTGAGGGGAGGGGATAGGCTACCGCCGGAGAAGAAGTCCAGTGTCAACCGCTATATCGTTGCCAGTATTTATGTCTATTGGCCGGAAAAAGGAGCCTCCTCTTGGCAGAATAGTGGCAGTATTTTTCCAAACGGTGGCAGTATTTTTCCAAAGGTAATAATATAGCAGTTGACCCAGGAATCCTCCTCCGGCGGTAGCCACTCCCCTCTTGAACCCTGCCCTTACGGGGAGGGGCAGGGGTGGGGTCTGTAACTTTTTCCGCCGAGAAGAACAAACGATAAAAGATTCGCTGAAGGATATTAGAGACCCCACCCCTACCCCTCCCCTTGAGGGGAGGGGAGCACCATCCGGAAAAACAAATTCAGGTCAACTACTATATTGTT
>JAILFU010000120.1 GCA_024697405.1 Prevotella sp. | reverse complement strand
CCACCTAAGAAAAAAATTATAATAATTACGGACCAATTACGTTTATTACGGAAATTCGTTTCCGATAATAAGAGTATTAAACTTTCTGAAATATGAAAACGACCACAGATGGCACAGATTTAAAGGATTTTCTTTCGATTGGAGCGGCCAAGCCGCGATGCTGTTTGGATGACACAGATTCCATGAGGCGCAGCTATTCTGTGAAATCAAGATGAAATCTGTGAAATAGCGACAACCATGCGCAGCAAAAATCTGTGAAATCTGTGTAATCTGTTGTAAAATAGAACTAGCTAAACTTGAATCGTAAATAAATTAAGTCGTAAATAGTAAATAAAATAAATAGTAAATAGTAAATAGTAAAATCGTAAATAATCATGACTTCCAATTCCGACAAGATTACCAGGGACTATTTCGACTCCCTGCTGGTAGAGACCCGCTATCTGGACGCCGTACTGCCCACCACTGAACTGACGCTGTTCGGAGAGACGTTCCGAACGCCCATCATGACGGCCGCCCTGTCGCATCTGCACAATACCGCTGCCGACGGGATGACCGTCTATGCCCGTGGTGCAGCACTCAGCGGAGCCGTCCACTGGGTAGGGATGGGCAGCGACGAAGAGCTGGAGGCCATCACAGCCACCGGCGCCAGAACCATCAAAATCGTCAAGCCCCATGCCGACAACCGCGAGGTCTTCCGCAAGATAGAACACGCCGTCAGAGCGGGCTGCATCGCCGTGGGCATGGACATCGACCACGCCTTCAATGCCGAAGGTGGCTACGACCGGGTGTTCGGACTGCCCATGAAGGCCAAGACCACGGAGGAGCTGCAGGCGTTCGTGCAGGCTGCCGGCGTGCCGTTCGTCGTGAAGGGCGTACTCAGTGCGAAGGATGCCGAAAAGTGCGTCAGGGCAGGCTGTGCCGCCATCGTCGTCTCCCACCATCACGGCATCATACCCTATGCCGTGCCGCCGCTGATGGTGCTCCCCGACATCCTGAAAGCCACGGGCGGCAGCATCCCCGTGTTTGTGGATTGCGGCATCGAGAGCGGCATGGACGCCTACAAGTGTCTGGCCCTCGGAGCCACGGCCGTGTCAGTAGGCCGCCACCTGATGCCACTGCTCAAGGATGGGGCCGAGGCCGTAGCCCGCCGCATCGGGGAGATGACGGCAGAGCTGGCTGGCGTGATGGCCCGGACGGGTGTGAGCGCCTTAGACCGCATGGATCCGACCGTTATTCACAGGAGGGCGTTCTGATGGTTCTCGGCATTTCGTCATCCCTGGCCCATGAGTCACCCCAGGAATGGGCTCAGAAGCACAAGGCACTCGGTCTGCAGACCGTGAATTTCCCCGTGAGCAGCGACGACGGCGCAGAGGCTGTCATGGCCTATAAGCAGGCAGCCGACGAGGCAGGGCTCTCCATTGCCGAGGTGGGGGTGTGGCGCAACACGCTCGCTGCCGACCCCGACGAGCGTCAGCGCTCTACGGACTATGCCGTCCGTCAGCTCCGCATGGCCGATGCCGTCGGTGCCGCCTGCTGCGTCAATGTGGTGGGCACACCCTACGGCCCGCGATGGGACGGAGGCTACCGCCGCAATTTCAGCCCCGAGCTGTGGGACATGGCCGTCGCCATGATACGCCAAATCATCGACACCGCCCGTCCCCGCCACACCAAGTTCTGCATAGAGTCCATGCCCTGGATGATTCCCAGCAGCCCCGACGAATACCTGCGACTGACAGAGGCCGTAGACCGTGAGGAATTCGGCACCCATCTCGACGTGGTGAACATGATTACCACGCCTCGACGCTATTTCTTCAACGACGAGTTCCTCCTCGAGTGCTTCCACAAGCTTCACGGCACCATCGTCAGCTGCCACCTGAAGGACATACGCCTCAAGCCCGAATACACGTTCCAGCTGGAGGAGTGCGCCTGCGGACAGGGAGCCTTGGACATACAGCGCTACGTCCAGCTGGCCACTGCCGAGAATCCCCGCATGCCCATGATCATCGAGCACCTCACCACCGACGAAGCGTACGCCGCCAGCGTACGATATGTGCAGGAGCTGACAGAACAGCGCATGTGAAGCCACCAGACAGCTGTGGCGAAAAACATTGTTTTTCAGCCGTCAGCAACAAAAAAGGCCGAATCTTTTTGGAGGTTTGGTTTCTTTTTTTGTAACTTTGCCGCGAAGTTTGACAGTTCGCAGCATCACAGAGGGTGTCAGCTTCCTGCACCAGGAGCATGGTTCCCACACCTTTTCGATGACGGCATCAATAAAAAAAACTCCAATAACTTAGAGGCCGAAACAGGGAACGAGGAGGCACAGGACTACAACTATGAAAAAATTTTTGGCAACAATATAGCAGTTGGCACAAGTAATTCTTAAAATGCAGTCAGAAATGGCTGCATTTTTGTTTGTTCTGATATTTATAAATAAATTGTTATCAATGATAAGAAATTTATTGTATGAAATGGCTGTGCAAAAAGAACAAGACGTATTTGCTATGGAACCTGTTGCATCTGTCACGTCAGAAGTAACTGATACGCTTGAAGGTGCAGAACTTAGGAAATACGTTTTTCAAATAATACAGCCCAAAATTTCAAATCCGAAGTACACTGTTACAGAGCACGATATTGGTGTGTTGATAAGACATCATTGCGGCTACAGAAAACTAAAGAAAGCTGCGTTGTTAGCGCTTCCATATATTATCAATGCAAACATAGTAACAGCATCTTGGGAAAATAACGTAAAAATCGATGATGAAGGGAATCCTATAGACGGAGACAAACGCCAATCAGGTATGATTAGTGCTCCTATTTTGATTGATGGTGTGAAATACCTATGCAATTTGACAAGTAAGAAAAATGGAAAGAAAAAAGTAACACCATATGCATTAGCACTAAAAGATGAAAATGGTGAACTAGTAGAAGCAGAAAAGATGGTTGGCATTCCATCAAGTGTCCCTCATAGTAGCAGTGAACCTACAGCCATTAGGGATGTTCACTCTGTCAAGGCTACTACTTCACACGATACCAATCCATCTTTTCAAGGTGCAAAGGTACAACAAAATATTGAATTAAACAAAAATAATGGCATAAAAACAGAGCAATATATGAATAAGAAACAGATTAGACTCACAGAAAGTGATTTAAAGCAAATAGTAAAAGAATCAATAGATAAGATTCTAAATGAAGCATATGGAACACCCTCCAAACAAGACAGAGAAACATTAGATGGTCTTGACTCTTTTCCATATAGAGGTTCAAGTAGTTCTACGTTTAAAGGCACGATGAAAGTAGGAGAACTTATAAATGATTTGGAAGATGCTATTAGAAGTATGATTTGGAAAGATGAGACATATTACAATGATGCAAGTATTAAAACAAGGCAGCGTCATTTCTCTGAGCCATACCCTAACATAAGGAAATATGAAGATGCTCTTACGAAAAAGTTAGAAGAGATGAAGAAAATTTACAGTCTACTTTTAAGTAAGTTAAAACAGACTAGCGGTGAGCAGCCTAATTCTGAGTATTATGACAAACATCTTTCTCGTTCAAAGAGAATAGCAAATATGCAAAATCTGAACGGAAGAGAAGATAGGGGTGATTATAGCGGCTTAAGTGGTTGGGGTGGTTAAGCAGCCTCAAGACCAACTTCAATTTCAGACCATTTACAAACGAGTCCTATGGACTTCTTGAACATATGGGCGAATCGTTCTGATTCGCTCATTTTTCTTGTGTTCCAACGATACACAGCCTCGTCAATGTAAGACTGTAAGTGCTCATCAGACACATCATGATAGCAGCCAACAATCATTCTACGGAAGTGTGACCAAAAGCCCTCAATGCTGTTTGTGAACACATCACCATTGACATATTCCTCATCGTGGTGTTTGACCACAGCGTGAGTATAACCCAACGTAGCAAGACCATTGTAGGCTTGAAGTTCATCAGTGATGACTCTTGAGCCATCAGCAACGAACTGCTGAATGATAGGCTGCAATGTAGCCCTATTCGTGTTCTCCACAGCAAAAGCGTGAACATATGTGATGTTCTCAATCTCACCAGTTGTCACATCAACAATGGTGCTACGCTCCATCATACCAAAGACAGGAGTCTTGGTCTTAGTTGAACGACCTTGTGTATGAGGTGTACGCATTGACTTGTGTTTCCACTTCTCCTTACCACCAATATATACCTCGTCACACTCTACAGTACCTTCAAAAGCATCTGTATCACTCTGAGCATAGAACATACGAATCTTATGAAGCATATGCCAAGCAGTTGCTTGTGTTACATCAAGGTCACGGCTCAATTGATGGCTGCTAATGCCCTTCTTATGGCTGCTGATGAGATACATAGCAACGAACCACTTGATAAGTGGTAACTTGGTGTTCTCAAACATTGTATCAACAAGGCAAGAGAAGTTGCAGTTGCATTCTGTGCAATGAAAACGACCATTCTTGGACATCTTGCAATAGTGTTTGCCACAGTAAGGGCAAACAACGTCTTGTTGTTCACCAACACCCCAACGAGATTCTATGATGGCTTGCATACACTTCACATCTGAAGTGAAGTACGAAGTGAGAGAGATAATGCTGTTGAATTTGCTGAAATTAATCATATCTTTGTAGTTTTTTTAAATTATACTACAAAGGTACGAAAAAGTCCAGCGTTATGATGTCTTTTTATACGTATAAGGGGTTATTTTTGTGCCAACTGCTATATTGTTGCCTATGTTTAAGGGCTGCAACCAACTAGTGGGCGGCGAAGGCTTCACCTATTCTAACAACTGCGTCACTGCTGAATACGCAAACCCCGGCGAGCAAGGCTACTTCACGAAAGATAAACCATACGCCTGGCTGAGCAACGATAATAAGACCCTCACCTTCTACTACGGTGCCAAGCCCGCCAACGGCTTGGAGGTGGGGCCGTTTACAAGTGCAAGTCGCCGTGCATGGCACGAAAACGATGTGTTGATTACTAAGGTTGAATTCGACAAATCCATGGAAAACTGTACTTCCATCACCAGCACCGCCTACTGGTTTAGCGGTTTATTAAACCTGAACGACATTGAAGGTCTTGAATACCTGAAAACGGAGAATGTCACAGACATGAAATACATGTTCAATGATTGCAAGAAACTGACCAATATTGAGCTGAACGGTTTCAAAACGGCAAAAGTCAAAGACATGAGTTACATGTTCAATAATTGCCAGACGCTGGAAAGCCTAGACGTGAGCGATTTCAAAACGGCAGAAGTCACCAATATGCAAAATATGTTCTGCAATGTCCGGAACCTGACCAGTCTGGACGTGAGCGGTTTCAACACGGCAAAAGTCACCTACATGGATGGGATGTTCAGCGGTTGTGGCGTACGGACCATTTACTGTGACGACGATTGGTATAATCCGAACATCTTCAGCAGCGATTATATGTTTGATGAATGCTGGAACCTCGTAGGCGGCAGCGGCTTCGACTTTGATGAGGACTGCGTCTCTGGTGAATACGCCAACCCCGGAGAGGAAGGCTACTTCACAAGGAAGAGCTACATGAAGGGAGACGTGAATGGCGATGGAAAGGTGACGCCCGCCGATGCCATCATGATTCTGTACCACTACTTCAATGTAAACCAAAACGGATTCAAGCTGCAGGCTGCCGACCTGAACGGCGATGGAAACATCACACCCGCCGATGCCATAGAAACCCTCTACAAATACTTCGGCAACGGCAACCACAATGCCCGCGCCACACGCCCGACGACGAGTGACAGTCGTAACCCGGAATAGACACAACGGATATAGACAGACATTCAAGAGGGGAGTGACCACCGACGGAGAAGAAACAGCAAAAGGCACTCCCCTCTTCTCCTCTAGGCCATTGTGAGGAGGGGAGATTCATTTCGCATAGTTAATGCTTATACTCTATACAGCGAACGAGTCGTATACGCGCGCACACGCGAAGCAGTTTTTGGTGCTACAAGCGCTACTTTGACATCTAAATTGCTGGAATGCAAATCATTGTCTGTAGCTACAGGACTCTAATTGGCGCTACTTTTGTAGCTACAGTTCCAAACGACGTTCGTATCTTTCCAAACGGCGTTCGTATTTTTTCAAACGGCGTTAGTATTTTCTCAAACGGCGTTAGTATTTTCTCAAACGGCGTTAGTATTTTTCCAAATGGCGTTAGTATTTTTTCAAACGGCGTTCGTATTTTTCACTCATCACTTTTCTCCGGCCAGTAGCTACAAGAGTAGCTCGAAAAAAAGGGGTATAGCTACAGACAAACAATTGTCACTAAGTCCGTTTAGTACCAAAGTAGCTCGAGTAGCGCGTTTTCTTCGCATGTAATTACGCGCTCGCGCGTCTGTCCACAACTGCAGAAAAACTACTCAATGACTTCTATATAAAAGCTAAACGGGCGGAAGCCGTCATTGCAGCTAATCATTGCGCTCATGGGGTTTTTCATCCATCCGTCGTGGTAGACATAGGATCCGTCAGGAGAAAGGCTGCGCTCTGCGAAGAAATGGCCCTCACCCCTGGCCAGCGACTCCACAAACTCACGCATTGATGACCATGCAGAGGGGCATAAGCCCTCGGGACGCTGAGCGTTCTCTGAAATCCATTGCTGGCCCTGCGTCACGAGGCAAGCATGCTCGATAGGGTTCTCATATTTCTCCATCAGGTCTGGATAGACGGTCTGGCGTATTGCCGTGATTCGTACGCTGTTCTTTTTCATTTCCTTTATATCCTGTTTTTTACGAGGGGCGCTTCGTTTGATGCACTCACTGACTGTGGTAAAAATTGTCGGCTGCAAACTTACATAAAATTTTTGAATTATACCCCAATTTCATAAAAAAGTTGAGACCACACCCTTCTTTTTTGCTGTTAAAGTATGCTCTCTCGCATATTTTTGCTATCTTTATACCGTTTTTTTAAAATTATCTTTAGCCTATGAAGAAAGTATGTGGTCTCGACGTGCACAAAGATAATGTATTTGTGTGTATTCTCAGCGAGAATGGCGAGAAAATTCAGGAAAAATATGGAATTTTAACACCCGACCTTGACCGACTGCGCGATTTGCTGGTTTCTCAGGGAGTGGGGAAGGTGTGCATGGAGAGTACGGCGACCTACTGGATGCCCATCTGGCGTGTGCTGGAGTCCGACTTCGAGCTGTATCTTGTCAACCCCTATGCCATCAAGCAACTGCCGGGGCGCAAGAGCGACGTGAAGGACGCGGAGTGGATAGCCACGTGCCTGATGAAGGACCTCATCCGCGGCAGCTACGTTCCGGATCTCATCATCCAGCAGATGCGCCAATACAACCGCCGCATCTACGACATCAACAACCAGTCTGTGCGCATCGAGTCAAAGATGGATGCCCTTCTGCAGCGGTGTGGCATCCGCCTGAGCAACTATGTGTCAAACGTGGACACGAAAGGATACCAGGAAGTGGTGAAGAAAGTCATTGAGGGCGTGACGGACGCGGAGGAGTTGCTGAAGAAGGTGCACGGACGTACCATCAACAAGTGGGGGCGCGACACGCTGAAGGCATCCCTGACAGGGGTGGTGACGGATGTTGACCGCGACATCCTTCGGCAGTACAAGGAGGAGCTTGACCAGCTGAAGCGTCACAAGGAGGAATGCCAGGCTAAGCTGACAGCCATGTGCAAGGAGCATTTCCCGACGCAGCTGGCCAACCTACAGACGATGCCCGGCGTGGACGAGAACTCCGCCACACAGATGATGGCAGAGGTGGGCGTAGACCTCAGGCTGTTCATAACGGCGGCCATGCTCGTCGGATGGGCGGGCCTGAAGCCGAGGAATGACGAGAGCAACGGGAAGTTCAAGTCGAAGAAGACGACACACGGCAACAAGTACCTCAGAAAGCTGCTCATAGAATGCGCGTGGGGCGCAAGCAGGACGAAAGGATGCTTCTACAACAAGTTCAGCTACCACCAGACACAGGTGAGGAAGAAGAAAGGCAAGAAGGTACAGGTAGCAATAGCACGCAAGATGCTCGTCGCCATCTGGTTCATCCTCACCACGGGATGCCAGTACAAGGATTACGTCAGGGAGGTGGAACAGAAGACGGAAGAGGCCAGGGACATAGCCAGGGAGGCTGTGCGAAAGGCAATAAAGCCCAAGGCCGGGAAGAAAGAACGGCAGGATGCCGGTCAACAGCCCCAAAGCTGATTATAATCCCCCCTTGAGGGGTGGCTATAATATACCGCCCGCTGTAAGGTAAATATCTTTGTAGTGGTAGCACCCTGTCTTGCAAACATACTGATGCTCCGGGCGGCGTAGTACCCCAATTTGAGTTCTGAAGCTCGCAGAGGAAAGTTGCAATTTGTATTAAGAGAACACTGGGAGGAGATACGCCCAGTGAAAAACTATGCTCATGCTTAACGATGATGGCACCAGAAACACTGCTCCCACGGCAGTGTAAGCAAAAAAGAAGGGTGTGGTCTCAAAACTTTTATAGAGGAAAGATAGGAAGAATTTCTGTAGAAAGGAAGAAAATCTTCAAAAATCTTACAAAAATGTCCTTGCATTGGGGATTCTTGGACGATTTTGGGGGAACCGGATGACATAAATCTAATCAATGTGGTGATAAGCTCCTAATGGTGGCTGGAGTGCCCCTTTGGGGCAGAAATCTTTCAAATCCTTACAAATCTGACAAATATTTTGATAGATTTGATTAGATTTGTAAGATTACTCGCCGCAGGCGACTACATGAGGATGTTATCACTACATAGAGTTAAATTATTATAAAAAATAGTCTTTCTCTTCTTGGAACGAACTATTTCCACTAAATTTGTAGCGAATTACTATTTACTAACTTTTTAAACTATTCGTTATGAAGAAACTTCTACTACTCGTAGGAGGCATTTTCCTTTCAATGGCCTCCTTCGCACAGGAAGAGGATGTGACGCACTACATCCAGAACGCAGGTTTCGATGAAGACCTGACATGGCAGGCCGACGGTTCGAAGAAGGACATTGTCGACCAGTCGACTACGTTGAGCAACCGCAGTCTGGCCGGCGTTGCCGCCGACGGTTCGCTCTATGCCCTGGTGAACCCGAGCACGCCTAACAACCGTGCCGACGGCCGCACGCTGGAAGCCACGAACGGCTTCATCGGTGTCATCAACGGATGGACCACCGACCTGCCCGCCGACAAGAAGTGTGAATGGGTGTACTTCGGCACCGTGCCCTACGACCTGGGCTCGGAAGCTATCCCCGTGGCCGACGACGGCAACACCTATCTCTCTGTCCCCGCCAAGCCCGAGCCCTACAACTTCGAGGAGAACAAGGGTATGCTCTATCTGCGTGCCGGATGGGGCGGCGGACGCACCTATCGTCAGACGGTGAAGCTGCCTTGCGCTGTCTATCGTCTGGAGTACTGGACCATCAACATCAACCAGAACTCCACCGCCGAGGCAACGGACATGACGCAGATTACCTGCCGCAAGGAAGTGTTCAAGGACGAGGCCGGCACTGGCCTCAGCTCAAAGGAGTGGGTGAAGCACGAGTTTGAGTTCACCCCCACCACTGAGTTCACGATGGAGTTCGGCTTCAAGTCGGCCAACACCGGTTCGGGCAATAACCCCATCGTCTGTCTCGACGGTATCAAGCTCTTCAAGATTGGTGAGGCCGACATTAAACAGCTCTATGAATCGGACATTCTCGAGCTGATGGCCGAATGCCGCGAGCTGGGCTCACAGGCATCGTCGGAGGGCTTCTCCGGCCTGGGCGAGCAGATTGGCGACTATGAGTTCACGCTGGAGGAGGCTCTGGGCAGCGAGGCCGAGGAGCTGGCCGCAGCACTGAACGCCGGTAACGAGCAAATGGTGAAATTCCGCCAGGCCATTGCCGCCATGGGTTCCTTCGACGCCCTGCTGGCCAAGATGGACAACCTCATCCAGACCACCGACTATGCCGGCAAGCCTGCCTTTGAGGAGGCCTACCAGAACATCCTGAAGTACAAGGAGGGCGGTATGGAAGAAGATACCGACTACGCTTCCCTGATTATGAATGCCGTAGCCGAGGTCACTGCAGCCATCAAGGCTTACTACATGACGCAGACAGGCAGCGAGGAGAATCCCGCCGACTTCACTATCTTCATCCAGAATCCCTGGTTCATCACTACCGATGCCGAGCCGTCGCTCGTCGACGGCGAGTGGGTATTCCCCAAGCGCTATGACGAAGAGGGCAACGACCTCTATGTGGAGGGCAGCGCCAGCAGTCCTGACCTCGTCAGCGAAGGCTGGTACATCGCCGGTGCCTCTGGTGGCGACCAGCGCCTGAACTGGCAGCGCGGACGCAGCTGCTGGAATGCCTGGAACACTAACTTCTCGAACACGCTGGCCGTGGCTCAGGACATTGAGGGTCTGCCTAACGGCTACTACACCGTTTCTGCCGACCTCGTCACCCAGAGCGGCTGCATGACCAACCAGCATGTCTTTGCCAAGAGCATTGCCGGCAAGCAGATTTCGAACTCCATCACCAGCGAGGGCTGGGACTTCAACGAATGGGAGACCGTGGCCATGAATGCCAGCCAGAAGATGCTCGTCGTCGACGGCAAGCTGACCATCGGTGCCGAGGGCACAGGCTCGAACAGCGACGCTGCCGGATGGTTCTGCGTCACCAACTTCCACCTCTACTATCTGGGCGAGGCTGACGCCGAGGCTGTGAAGGCTGCTTACGACCAGAAGCTGGTCGACGCCAAGGAGCTGACAAACGACATTCATTTCGCCTTGGACAAGAAGGCTTTGAACGACGCCATCGAGGCCAACACCGGCGCTGCCGACGCAGTGGCTGCCATGACCGCCCTGACAGAGGCTATGGCCGAGGCCCAGAAGAGTATCGACAAGTATGAGGAGTACATCCCCAGCGACGGCACTACCGAAGGCAAGACCATTCCTACCGTACAGTACACACTGAAGAAGAACGGCGGCGAGGGCTACGGTGCTGCCGAGGACATCGTGCAGTTTGCCTACGACTACGTGCAGACCTGGATTGCCTGCGACACCGCTACGTATACCAAGTTTGACGCTACTGTCGAGCTGTTGAAGAACTACCTCAATGTCTACACGCCCGCCTACAACGACGCTGCCAGCGTGGCTAACATCGCTTCCGAGGCCGGCAAGTCGGTACTCAACGAGACGATGGCTGCCCAGAAGGCTATGCTCGTGGCTGAGATGCGCGACGCAAATACCGTTAATGAATTCGTGGCCGACCTGAAGCGCGTTGTTGCCGTCGTGAAGAAGCAGATTATCGTCGACGACAACAATGCCACAGACTACACCGCCTTCATCCAGAACCCGAACCTCGAGTCGGAGACCGGCTGGGAGTTTAACAAGGGCAACGGTAACAACAATACGACCAGCGGACAGTGGTTCGACGGCAGCGGCACCCGCTACATGGACAGCTACAATGCCAACGGACTGGAAGGCTACATCGGCAAGCAGCTCGTGAAGGATCTGCCCAACGGTACATACAAGGTGGAAGTCTACACCCGCACACCGGCTGAAGGTGCCTACATCTTTGCTTCGACGAAAGATGACATCTACTCCGAAATTCCTATGAACTACTATTTGACCGTCACCGAAGAAGGTGTGGACACCATCGTTGTAGCCAGCGACCAGTGGGGTCCGCTGTGGGAAGAGGCAAAGACGGCCGTGGAGAATGGCGACTACACCGACCAGCAGTACAACACTTACAATGCCAACGGCGGCAATGGCCGTGGATGGCAGCATCAGCTCCTCTCCGACAAGATTGAGGTTACCAACCATGAGCTGACCATCGGCACGATGACTGGCACGGGTGAAGGCTATATGAAGAAGTTCGCCGGCAACTGGTATTCAGTGGGCGGATGGACACTGACGCTCCTGGCCAAGGGCGACAACACCGGATGGGGTGGCCCGCTGGCTACTGGCATCAGCACCGTGAGCACGCAGACCGTGCCAGACGGCATCTACAGCCTCTCCGGCATCCGTCAGCAGAAGCTGCAGCCTGGTCTGAACATCATCATCAGCAATGGCAATGCACGCAAGGTCATGGTGAAATAACACTATATCCTGCCAAATGAACAAAACACCCGCGCCGATGTCATGGCGCGGGTGTTTTTTGTGTGCATAAGTATGTGGATAACTGTGGAAAAGTGTGTGGAAAAACTTAGTGGATAACGGCAGCTGTGGGTTTCGACACGTTTATTTACAGGGAAAATGAAAGTTTTCAACCATTTTTTGCTGAAAAAAGATATAAACTTCGTAAATTTGCACCGAAAAAGGAAATGGTGGATAAGTTGATTAGTCTGTTCATTATCAAATAGAAATAATTCACAGTGGCTGTGTATAGCCCGATACACGATGTGGAAAAACAAATGAGCAAGAAAAAGGCAGGAAAGTTATCAACATATCAACGCCCCATCATATACATCATTTCTATTTTTTAAAAAGAAAAAGAAATAATAATAATATAATGTGATGTTGAAAAAAGAGACTTTACAGGCGAAGATACGCCAACTTTGCGAAGAGAAGAATGCTATTGTGCTGGCTCATTACTATACGACGGGCGACATTCAGGAAGTGGCCGACTTCATTGGCGACTCGCTGGCGCTGGCCCGGAAGGCAGCACAGACAGAGGCGAAAATCATTGTCATGGCCGGTGTGCATTTCATGGCTGAGACCTGCAAGCTGCTGTCGCCGGAGAAGCTGGTGCTCTGTCCCGACCCGGAGGCAGGGTGCTCGCTGGCCGACAGCTGCAAGGCCGAGGACTTGAAGGCTTACAAAGAGGAGCATCCGGGCTATAAGGTGGTTTCGTATGTGAATACTACGGCAGCGGTGAAGGCGCTGACCGATGTGGTGGTGACCAGCGGCAACGCGAAGCAGATAGTGGACACCTTCCCGCAGGATGAGAAGATAATCTTCGGACCAGACTATAACTTGGGTTCTTATATTAATGCCATTACTGGAAGGAATATGCTGCTGTGGCAGGGTGGCTGTCATGTGCACGAGCGCTTCTCGGTGGAATCTATCGTGCAGCTGAAGCAGGAGCATCCGCAGGCGCTGGTGCTGGCACATCCGGAATGCAAGGGGCCAGTGCTTCGTATAGCCGATGTAGTGGGTTCTACGGCCGTTCTTCTGAAGTATGTGGTGGAACACCCCACCGAGGAATTTATCGTGGCTACAGAGGCCGGCATTTTGCACGAGATGAGCAGGCAGTGTCCGGATACACAGCTCTATCCCGTTCCGCCGGAAGTGAGCGAAGGAACTGTTGGCTGCCACTGCAACGAGTGTCAGTACATGAAGATGAACACGCTGGAGAAAATCTACAACTGCCTGAAGAACGAAGCGCCCAGTGTGGAGGTAGACCCGGAGATAGCCCGTGATGCCGTGAAGCCTATTGAGCGGATGCTGGAGCTCAGTTGATGACGGCTATGCGGCAGACGCCGCTCTTTTTGCCGTCGTGTGTGGTGGAAAGGGCGGTGTAGACGCCGCTGGCCACTCGGCGGCCTTGCTGGTCGCGGCCGTCCCAAGTGAAGGTGCCGCCGTTGCTGCGGCCTTGGGCGACGAGCTTACCGCTGGACGTGACTATTTTCACGTCGGCATCGAAGCTGAGTCCGTGGATGGTGATCAGCCCCTCGTAGTGGGAGGCGGGATTGGGGTAGGCGTAGATGTCGTCATTGTCGGTAGCCTCCATCGTGGTCTCTGTCGCATCGCCCATATACGAGCAGAGTCCGTTTTCCGTGCCGAAGAACACTTCGCCTGTCCGGGGATCAACGGCCACCGACTCAATGTTGTTGGAAAGCAGCAGGCTGTTGTCGGTGGTGAAATGTTGCAGCTGTACCATATTGTCGGCGCTGATGAGATAGGCTCCGTTGCCGTTCGTTACAACCCATTTGCGGTTGCCGCCGTCGATGAAGATGTCGCTGATGTCTACTCCGTTGAGCAGGTAGTCGGCATAGTTTGTACCATCATTGCGGGGTACTTTCACCTGATTGAAAGTGATGTCGGGAAGATTGGCCATGTCGCTCTCGTAGACGACGAACAGACCTTTGTTGGTGCCCACCCAGATGTTGCGCTCCTTGTCTTCTACAATGGCGTGGATGTATTCCACCACTGTCTTCACGCCGTCTTGGTTGACAATATCGCCCATGCGCCAGGCTTTGTCGGTCTGGGGATTGTAGCAGCAGACGGAGGGGTGGATATGGCTGTCGTTGAGAAACCAGAGCAGTCCGCGTGAGTCGAAGAAGGGCTTGGTGAGGTTGGGCAGTGGTTCGTTGTCGACATTGAGCACATCCTGGTAGTGGGAAGTCCATTGTCCATCGGGCTTCAGCTCTAGGATATTGACATCCTTGTGGTAGCCGTTGAGACACCAGAGGCTGCCTTGGCTGTCGAAGCAGATGCCTTGCAGAATGACGTAGTTCTTATTGTCGGCAATGACTGGCTTCATGGGGCTGTTATGCAAATTGTAATGGTTGATGAGAGCCGTGTCGTTGAACTCATAGAGTCCGGTTCGTCCGCTGGCAAACAGATGTTTTTCGTTTTTTGGATCTATAACCAGACAATTCAAGTCTCTGTAATAGTGTCCTGTGCGTTCCTCCATGTTCTCCGGGTACCAGGTCCAGTCTTTCTGTCCGTCCATCCGCTGGAGGGCAGCAGGCCGCTGCAGGTCTTGTACGACGGAATAGCCTCCTCCGCAGGTGTAGAGCTGTCCGTTGTTTATTTTCAGGAAGCCGAAAAAGTTGTATTTAGGTCCTCCCGGCTGGAGCGTTTTTACGGTGTTGATGTAGTTGTCCCAGTCGGATGTGTCTTCGTCGAAGATGCCGTCGGGAGCAGTGGCTGGTTGCCAGTTCTTGCTGTCGATGAGGTTTTTGTTCATGTCGCCGGAAAACACTTTTCCTCCAGCTGTCTTGGCAAAGAGGGTGTTCTGGCTGATGCCTACGTGAGTGATATTCTCGTTGAGGATGTAGGTTTCTGCCACCTCGGCGCGCTGCATGTTCACCTTCATCACGCCGAAGCCTGTGGCCAGATAGGTGAAAATGTCGTTGCTGTAGAGGGAGTTCACCGTCTTGTCCTGCGTCATCGACTTGGCATAGAGGGCGCTGATGTTGGTGACGTTGCCGTTGCTGTCCATCAAGTCTATGTTGGAGTTCTTGTAGATGATGGCCAATCGGCCGGCGGCAGCGTTCCAGGCGATATGGGTGACGTAGGTGTCGCTGAGAGCATTCACCTTGTCGAAAGTGGTGATGCTGTGGTCGTTGAGGTTGTAGTTGTAAAGGTCGTTTGAGGCACGGACGAAGAGCAGGTTGCCGACTTTCACTATCTGCTGTGGCTCGGCATACGACATATAGGTCTGCCAGGCAGCGGTCTGCGCCACTGCTTGGCTAAATGCTAAATGATAAATGATAAATGACAAACTTATCTGTTTTATCCATTTATTACAGGTTCTAATTATAGATGTCATAGTCTTCGTCATTTATCATTTATTATTTATCATTTTTCATTTAGGCCGAAGGCCGCAAAAACGCTGCCAGTTTTGCTGTGGCTCGGGCGCGATGGCTGATTTTGTTTTTTATTTCCTCTCCCAGGGCAGCGAAAGTTTTGTCGTAGCCGTCGGGACGGAAGATGGGATCGTAGCCGAAGCCCCCTACCCCACTCCGCTCACGGGTTATCTCTCCTTCTACGATACCCTCGAACAGGTATTCCTGCTTGATGCTCGTACAGCCGCAAGGACAGACGTCTTTCTTTTGTATTAACGCGATAACGGTGCGGAATCGTGCGTGGCGATGGTTATTATTTCCTAATTCGTGGAGGAGGCGGGCCATGTTGGCTTCGCTGTCGTGGGTTTTTCCGGCAGAAAAAGAAGCTGATGAAGGCGAGTCAGCAGCTGGTGACGAAGACGGGAATGCTGATGGCGGCATGGCGGCGTAGCGGGCGCTGTAGACGCCGGGTGCTCCACCGAGGGCTTCCACTTCCAGGCCGGTATCGTCGGCAAAGACATCGCAGTGGTAGTGCTGCCATACGTATTCTGCCTTCAGGCGTGCGTTTTCTTCCAGTGTGGTGCCTGTTTCGGGAATGTCCACGTCGCAGCCTATGTCTTTCAGCGAGAGCACCTCAATGCTGTCGCCTAGGATGTCGCGGATTTCCTGTAGTTTATGCTCGTTGTTGGTAGCAAATACAATTGTTTTCTTCATGTGAATCACTATTCTTTTTTTTCTTCTTTCGGTAGGGGCAGTTGGTCGCTTTTTATCTTTACTTTTATCTGGTCGAAGCCTTCGCCGAAGACACCGATGACGGCGCTCTGCGAGACAAATGCCTGTGGGTCGATCATCTTGATGAGACGGAAGATGTTGGTGCTCTCGTTCTTCTTGGCCAGTATGCAGAGCACCTTCCGCTCCTCGCC
>JAILFU010000106.1 GCA_024697405.1 Prevotella sp. | reverse complement strand
GAAATGGCGAGTCATGCGGTGTGTCCTCGGCTTGTCCTTTTGGTATTCCTCGCATAACAGGAACGCCTTTTCAAGAAAAGTCCTTGCAGGACTGACGGTACGGATGGTTTGAACGAAATCTGAATCCACATCTTCCCCATCGAAGACTTGTTCCACCAACGATGATATACGTCTCATTTCAAATGGCTCCGACATGGACAATACGCTTATCTCAATTTTGATAGTAGGCACGGCGTATGAGGCTTGGCTATTATAGAGCGATGGGTATTGAACGTAAAGAACAGACGGATCTTTGTCATGGGGTACTTTTCTCGGTTCTCCGTTTTCATCCAAGATTTCATTGTCGCCAAGTACGGTCACGTCAAGTCCTAATGCTTTTAGCTTACTATCCAACTCTAACTTGAACTCGCCAAGAAGAAAGTCCTGACCTTTTTCGCGAAGATTATGTATCTGCGTGTTAGATGTACAACTAGCACATGATAGTTTCTTCACATTCAAGAAATAGTCACGGCTCAGAGCCAAGTCTATGTCCTCACTGAATCGGTTGATGATGTCCCACCCTTTACTAAGGCTTGTTCCACCTTTGAACAATAGGTATTCGCTGATGCTGGTATGGAACATGGCATAGAGAACAGCAGTAACCCACCAGTCTTTTTCGGCAGAGGCTTCATCTATCTGCTTTGCCTGACTGACGGCTTGTATCATTGCCCTACGCTCATCTATTGAGAAGTCAATCCATTTACTCATTGTCTTGTCCTTTTATATTTCTTTTGATTATTTGTCTCATCCAAACTGGAGCTAAAAGCAAATCGTGTTCTATAGTGTCCTTTTCGGGTGTTTCGCCCAGCAACTTTGCAATCTGCCATTCATCTTCTTGTGTGATGTTTTTTTCGCCGATGCTACGCAATGCCTGTACCAGTTCTTGCATTAACTTCCCTCTAAAGGCAAAATTCCTTGGTGCTCCATGTTTTAAGGTAACAGTCCTATTTCCAAGACTCAGTTTTCTACCAGAGCCGGTAGTCAGGAAACTTGTATTCATGGGAACCTGGGTAGAGAATCCGAGACGATTTGCCGCAGTGGCTCCCGTAGGAATGATTACAGCCTTATCTCTTTTGGCAATCTCTGTCACCAGTTCAAAGGCGGAAGGGTATAGGATGCCGAAGCGAGTCTTCCGTGCCTTGACATAAACCCCCTTTGCTATACGGCTGATAAGCCCTTCACGCTCAAAGATTGCCAACAGTTTGGTGACATACTCCACATCATATTGTGGAAAGGAAGACACGAAGTAAATCTCTCCAAACTTGCTATGGGCAATCTTACTCTTAATCTTGTTAACTACAGCGTCTTGCATATAGATATTGATTTGATTTTGGTCGGAATGATTACAAATATTTCCGACTGCAAAGATACTATTTTTCTTTCAAATAACAATGTATTCTCCCTTGAAATTAAGTTTTCTTGGCTGAAAAAGGCGAGTTTGTTATCATTTGAACTACATTTCCATAAGATTTTGTTTGTCGTTTCCACATTTTGAAACCATATTATGCTCTCAAAAATGAAGTGTAGCCAAATTAAACGAATCATTGCACATTTGATTACTTTTTGTGGTTTTCAAAAGTTAAAAACGTTAAACCTTCGCTATTTTCTCCTTCAATAGAATCCATACAACCACTTTTCTACCGTTTTAAGCAAAACAAATTGAAACACAGCACGTTGCAAATACTCTGGCTGCTCTGGCCTGACCTCCGTCACCATCCCCAATAGTGTGACGAGCATCGGATACCAGACGTTCTCTGGCTGCTCTGGCCTGACCTCCGTCACCATCCCCAATAGTGTGACGAGCATAGAAGACTTGGCGTTCTCTGGCTGCTCTGGCCTGATCTCCGTCACCATCCCCAATAGTGTGACGAGCATCGGATACGGTGTTTTCTCTGGCTGCTCTGGCCTGACCTCCGTCACAATCCCCAATAGTGTGACGAGCATAGGTAGTTCTGCGTTCTCTGGCTGCTCTAGCCTGACCTCCGTCACCATCCCCAATAGTGTGACGAGCATAGACAACTATGCGTTCCGTGGCTGCTCTGGCCTGACCTCCGTCACCATCCCCAATAATGTGACGAGCATAGATGATTATGCATTCTATGGTTGCTCTGGCCTGAACTCCGTTGTTATCGGCGGTGGTGTAGAAACAATCTGGAATCATGCCTTTGCCAATTGCCCAGACCTGACTGATGTCACCTGCTATGCTGAGAAAGTTCCATTCACGCAAAGAAATGTTTTCGAGGGCTCCTATATAGAATACGCAACGCTACATGTACCCACTGCCTCTATCGATGCCTATAAGACGACGGTGCCCTGGAGTAGTTTCAAAACCTTCATGGGATTGGACGGCACGCTGCCAGATACGCCTGATCCAGAATTACCGAAGTGCGCAACGCCTATCATCAGCTACGGTGGAAAGAAGCTGACGTTCAGCTGCGAGACGGAGGGTGTGGAGTATGTGTATGAGATCAAGGACTCTGACATTAGGAAGGGCTACGAAAGTGAAGTGTCTCTCACGGCTACCTACGAAATCAGCGTCTATGCCACGAAGCCGGGCTACGAGAATTCTGACATCGCTACCGCTACGTTGGTTTGGGGCTCGGCCAACTTCACAGAGACAACTGGCACAACGTCAGCAAGACCGCTTACCCTTGATGTTCCCATGCTGATAATGAGCCAGGGAGGCGTGGTGACTATTGAGGGTGCTAACGATGGTGAACGCATCACCGTTTACAGCATCAATGGTACCCAGGCAGGCTCAGCCATCAGTAAAGATGGTTCTGCTGTGATTAACTCTAATCTGCAACCAGGCAATGTAGCCATCATAAGGATTGGCCAAAAGAGCGTGAAAATGATGGTGAAGTAGCTCCATTCGCGGAGCGTTCCAGCCTATGCTTCAAAGCGCCGTTCGCGTTTGAAAAAACCCCGTTCACGCTTTTTCAAGCGGCGTTTGCGCTTGAAAAGCGGTCTGAAAAAATTTTTCGGCAAAAGTGGCGAAAAATCTTGTTAACAACTGTTAAATTGCTTGGCGGGCGAGGCTTTTTGTAGTACCTTTGTAGAGTCCTTAACGCGCGGAGGACACGTGAGAAATTAACCTTAGTAATCAACCATCAAAAACACTTTTGCACCATGCTTTACATCAATCTCTACGAGAACAAGAACCAGAACTCTACCCAGTTCGGCCGCGTCTACGGCCGCGTGAAGAATGCAGACCCCATCGGCGTGAAGGAGCTGGCCAAGCACATGAGCGCACACAACACCCCCTATTCTGAGGGCGTGATTGCAGGTATCCTCACCGACATGGTGGACTGCATCAAGGAGCTGATCCTGCTCGGACAGCCCGTGAAGCTGGCCGACCTCGGCATCTTCTCGGCACAGGTGACCTCCAAGTCGAGTGCCGACGCTGCCCACTTCGAGATCGGCAAGCACATCAAGAACATCCGTCTGCTCTGCAAGGCTACTGGCGAGATCCGTCAGGCCAAGCTGACCGAAGAGGGTCTTCTCGGCTTCACCGACCTGGCTCAGAAGATCATCAACGGCGAGGCCGTGCTGAGCAACGAGAAGGGCAAGTACCTCGCCGGCGGCGAATAGCCCCCCCTCTTATCCCCCCGAGGGGGGAGGAGGTTACCTCCGACTCCATTCCAAAGGGAGGGGGGAAGGCTCCAAAAGTTTAACCTTAAAAACTAAGTGCCATGAAAATCTTCGACAAGCTGGGCGAGAAGATCTGGACGCTCATCAAGCGCAAGGCCGTTGAGGTCATCGTCGCGATGCTCACGGCTGCCATCACCGCCCTCACCACTACCAGCTGCATGGGGCACGGCCCCATCAGCTTCTGACAAGGGTCTCCTTTAGTTTATAATCTTCATCATAAAGCTTGAGCGAAGCCTGCCTGTGAAGGTCGGCTTCGTTTTTTTGCACGCTTTCCAGCAAGTGTGAAGGGTATACCTAAGGGTTAAAAGGGGGTCAAAACGCTGGAAACCCTAGTAAATAGGTTGGAAGTAGGTGTACCTAGGGGTCAAAAAGGGGTTAAATCGCTGGAAACCCTAGTAAATAGGAGAGTATTACAAATGTAACATTATTACATTACAAAAATGGCTTTTTACATGTTCGATGGAATGGGGATTTTCTACTTAGGAACTGCTACAGAAGGAACTTAGAGCAACAAAACGTCTGATGAAAAAACAAGTGAATAATTGGCAAGGCATTTGGAGGATTCAAAATAAATAATTATCTTTGCCCCGAAGTTGAGTCCTGAAACGACTGGTGGCTCCTAGAAATAAAATGTAAATTTGCACAATTAAAACTATCGGGGTATGACAACATATAATAAGTTCAGAGAATACATTTGGCTGGTGAATACCATCTATCGCGCCAAGGCTATCACCTTTGCTGAGATCAACAAACGTTGGCTCACGACGGATATGAGTGAGGGTATAGAGATGGCCCGTACTACGTTCTATCGCCATAAGCTTGCTATCGAGGAGATTTTCGGTATTCATATCAAGTGTGACAAAAACCACAAATACTATATAGGCAATGAATACGTTCTGCGAGATGACTCTGTCCAGAATTGGATGCTCTCTACACTGAGCGTAAGTAATATGATTGGCGAAAGCAGTAGCCTTTATCATCGTATTCTGTTAGAGAACATCCCCTCTGGCGATGAACAGTTACATCGTGTGATAGCTGCTATGAAAGAGAATCGTATGGTGAACATCAAATATCGTCCATACACATCTTCTAGCACTCTCTTTTTCTTGGCTCCATTCTGTGTGAAACTATTCCAACGCCGTTGGTATTTGATAGGGAGGTATGAGGATAGTGATAACCTTGGTGTTTTTTCGTTCGACAGGATAGATAAAGTTGAGATTACGGATAAGAAGTTTAAGATGCCTGATGATTTCGATGCTGCTGATTATTTTTACGATAGCTATGGCATAGTAGTTAATCCTCATGTCAAAACAGCACGGGTTGTCCTGCCGTTCCCCTCCCCTCAAGGGGAGGGGTTAGGGGTGGGGTCTGTAATATCCTGTCAGCCGTTGTCCTGTGTGCAGCCGCCCACGAGCCAGTGGCTAATCTGTTATCTACTGTTCTTTCTCCGAGAAAAAGTTACAGACCCCACCCCTGCCCCTCCCCTTGAGGGGAGGGGAAAGGCTACGGGTAGGCGACCGCAGGTCGGGAATGCGGCTACCGCCGGAGAAGGATTCCTGGGCCAACTGCTATATCATTGCCTAAATTATTTAGCCACCAAAGGGGCACAGGGGCGGGAATTATGCAAAATATAGTTAATAGGTTGCCGCTCCCCTCCCTTGATGGGAGGGGAGCGCTATGCGGACATTCTCTGGGGTGGTAGCCTTATTCTTGCGTCCCTTTGTTGCTAAAGCGAATGGCTATGTGGACTTACTTCTTCGTGTACCAGTCGCGGAGCACGTAGAAGGCTTTTTTCTTCTCGCCGTTGTCGCTGAAGAGACCCTTGCGGTTGTAGTAGTCCTGGATGCCGTTGAGCACTCGGCGGGGCGAGCGGAAGTCCTTTAGGATCCAGGGCGTGGTGCCGCAGAGACCTTCTATCTTGTCGAGCATGGCGGTATTCTCGATGTAGAGGTTCTCCTGGAACTCTTCCGTCCAGCGCTGGTTCTTTGCGCCGTGATAGCCATATCTGGCTCCGCCGCCAAATTCGCTGACGATGACGGGCTTGTCGTAGGGCACCTCCCACTCCATCTTCGGGGCGTCGTTCACGTCGCGGTACCAGCCGATGTACTGGTTGAAGCTGACCACGTCGACAAACTCGTGCATGTTATCGTGCAGGCGGTTCTTGTAGTTCGATGCTCCGGTGACCTCCATCGCCATAGAGATGAGGCGGCTCTGGTCGAGCGAGCGGGCATATTGAGCCAGCCGTCCCAGGAACTGGTCGCGCTGTGGCGAATGGGGCGTCTCGTTGGCGATAGACCATATAATAATGTTCGCGCGATTCTGGTCGCGGCGTATCATATCGTTGAGCTGGCGCTCGGCGTTAGCGTAGGTGTCAGGATTAGTCCAGGCGATGGTCCAGTAGCAGGGAATCTCGCTCCACACGAGGATGCCCATGCGCTCAGCCTCACGGACGGCATACTCGTTGTGCGGATAGTGGGCCAGCCGCACGAAGTTGCACCCCAGCTCCTGTGCCCAGGAGAGCAGCTCGTGAGCATCGGCGGTGCTGTTGGCACGTCCGCCGCCATGTGCCTTCTCCTCGTGTATGCTGATGCCCTTCAGGAAGATGGGCTGTCCGTTGAGCAGAATCTGCTTGCCACGGGTCTCGATGGTGCGGAAGCCGATGGAGTCGGCGAGGAAATCGCCGGTCGTGGACAGCTCTACTTGGTAGCGCTTGGGGTTGCCGGGACTCCAGAGCTGCAGCATCTTTGCAGGCACGCTGAACGTGGTGCTGACCTGACCCTCGGCATCGGTGGTGAGCGTCAGCTTCACCTTCAGCTCGGGGATGCTCAGCGTCACGGTCTGTCCGGCAGCCTTCTCGCTCAGCCATGCCTTGAAGCTGATCTCGCGCTTCTTGGCTTTTGGCCCGGACTGCTTCTCCAGTTGCAGCTTGAAGTTCTCGATGTAGGTCTTGGGCACTTTCACCAGCATAACGTCGCGGGTGATGCCGCCGTAGTTCCACCAGTCGAATATCTGCGTAGGCACGGCCTCGGCCTTGCGCTTGTTGTCCACCTTCACGATAACGACGTTCTCCCCATCTTTCAGATAGTCGCTGATGTCGTAGTTGAAAGGCGTGAAGCCGCCGATATGGTGCCCCACCTCGCGGGTATTCACCCATACACGGCAGTCGTAGTTCACGGCTCCGAAATAGAGCAGCGTGCGCGTTTCTGCCGAGGGCGTCGCTTGGAAACTCTTCTTGAACCATACCGTTCCCTCGTAGAAGAACAGCCGGTCGTCCTGCGTGTTCCAGTCGCCGGGCACCTTCATCTTCGGCGCCTTGTCGAAGTCGTACTCGATGAGGTCTTCCGGCCGCTGCGGCTTGGCATTCTGGAAGAATCCCCAGCGTGTGGGGTTCATGCGGTAGTCGTAGTAGCCCTCCTCCTGCACGTCGACGATGTAGTTCCACTCTCCGTTCAGCGACATGGTCTCGCGGGCCATGACATTGCCCAGCAGAGGCACTTCCTTCGCCTGAACGGACACGGCGAAAGCTGCCATACACAACAAGATGGTAAGTCTGGTTCTCATAATGATAAAAAAAGATTCGTTAAAGACCTGTATTGTTACAATTCATATTTGTTTCCGATTAGTCGAAAAGAGCGCTGCAAAGATAGTAAAAAGTTAGGAGTTAGGAGCCAGGTGTCAGTAGTTTTTTATCGGCGCAGAATAGTTAAAAATAATTAAGAGACGATTGTTAACCCCTTTCTACTGACTCCAAACTCCCAACTCTTTTGTACCTTTGCACTATCATTTCAATTACTGGGAGAGATGGCAGAACTCATCAGACGGAGGCTGAACGATTCGGCAGTGGCGCGGTGGACAGTACTTTTCATCGTGGCTACGGCCATGATGATGGGCTACTTCGTGAACGACGTGATGTCGCCGCTGGAGACGCTGCTCGAAGCGCCACCGTCGGAGGGCGGTCTGGGCTGGAGTCCTGCCGACTATGGCTTCTTCTCAGGCGCCGGCGGACTCATCAACGTGTTCCTGCTGATGCTGTTTTTCTCGGGCCTCATCCTCGACAAGATGGGCATCCGCTTCACAGGCGTGCTCTCCTGCTCGCTGATGGTGCTGGGCACGCTCATCAAGCTCTTCGGGGTGACCTGTGACTTTGGCGACGCCCAGTTCTCCCTGTTCCATTTCCATCTGCCTATGTCGGCGGCCGTCGCCTCGCTGGGCTTCGCCGTCTTCGGCGTGGGCTACGAGATGACAGGCATCACCGTGTCGAAGTCGATGGTGCGCTGGTTCACCGGCCACGAGCTGGCTTTGGCCATGGGCATCCAGCTGGCAATGGCACGCTTGGGCACGGCGGCTGCGCTGAGCATCTCCGCCCCCATCGCCCGCCACTTCACACTCTCCACGCCGCTGCTCGTGTCGCTGGCCTTCCTCCTCATCGGCCTGCTGGCCTTCCTGGTGTTCTGCGTCATGGACAAGAGATTTGAGCGAGAGACATCTACCGCTGCAGCTCAATCCTTGAGCCAGGAAGAGCAGTTCCGCTGGAGCGACATCGGACAGACGCTGCGGTCGCCGGGCTTCTGGCTCATCACGCTGTTCTGCGTGCTGTTCTATTCGGCAGTGTCGCCCTTCCTGAAGTTCTCCACGAAGCTGATGGTGATGAAATATGGTGTCGATGCCGACCTGGCGGGCTTCTTCTCCAGCATCGCCCCCTTCGGCACCATCCTGATGACACCCCTCTTCGGCTATGTCTACGACCGCTATGGGAAAGGAGTCACGCTGGTCATCACTGGTGCCCTGCTGCTCACCGCCGTCCACTTCGGCTTCTCCCTGCCCATCGGCAGCGGCTTCTCCTCACTTCATTCCTCGTTCTTCACGCCCCAAGCCATCGCCATCGCCCTGATGGTCATCCTCAGCATTGGCTATTCGCTGGCTCCCGCCGCCCTATGGCCCTGCGTGCCGAAGATTATCCCGCTGAAATGCCTGGGCACGGCCTACTCGATGATTTTCTTCATTCAGAACTTCGGGCGAACCGTCATCCCCACCCTCGTAGGCCGGGCCAACGAGACCGACCCCAGCTACACCACGTCGATGCTCATCTTCGGCTTCACAGCTCTGGGTGCTGTCCTCGTGGCCGTCTCCATGCTCCATGTCGACCGCAAGAAAGGCTACGGCCTGCAGCGGCCGAACATCAGGAAGAGCTAGAACGGGTAGAGAAGTTGGGGGGTGAGGGTATGGTATAAATGAAGTGCTGCGACCCTCACGAGCCGCAGCACTTACAAGCCTATGTTTAACTAAAAATCCTTTTCTCTAAAAGAAATTTTCAGCCCACAAGAGCTAAAAATTTGAAAGTTTAAAAGGGAGCTTCACAGCGACCTCCTGTTATCCACAGTTGAAAACTTTCTTTTTTACCAATAACTAAAAACCTAAAACTATAAATATTACTACTAACCTAAAACAATCTATTAACCTTTTGACGGTGCAAAGGTACGACGAAATTTGCATTCCTACAAGATTTTCTGCCTAAAAACTGCATAAAAACCCATTTCTCTTGACGCAAATCAAGTCTTGTGCACGAAAACAGCGAATTTTTACCGCTCACACCGCTTTCCTTTCATCATTTTTTTGTACCTTTGTCGCCCAAACAAAAACACTCAAAAGAAAGTATGAAGAAATTACTGGTTTTAGTCATCGTTCTGCTCGTAGCTGTCATCATGGTTCTTACCCGCCCACAAAAGGCAGCACACAAGGAAGCCATGATGGAGGCAATAAAGGAATTGGTAAGCGACGAGGCCGACAGCCTGGGGCTGGGCGACAATGTGCTGACCAAACTGGGCAAGGGTATTGTCAATAAGACCATCGAGAAAGTGCTCAACTCTAAGCTGGAGATGCACGACTACCTGGTGTATAACACCACCTACGTCATGCTGCAGGGTGAAGAGCAGCTGCTGTCTGTAGGGCTCCTCGGCCATGTCTTCACATTCGACAAGCAGATGCTGCGCGAGAAGCTGGAGGAGTCGGCACAAGAGAAAGCCGCCGTCAAGCAGAACGAACGCGAGCTGAAGGAGCTGCAGAAAGAGAAGAAGAAACGTGAGAAGGAGCTGGCCAAAGAGCGCCGCAAACAGGAGAAAGACTCTATCAGAGAAGCCAAGCGCCTGCAGAAGGAACTGCGCCGCCAAGAGAAGGAGCGAGAGCGCGCCGCTCAATAACTATTTCTTAACTCAAAAAACTCCTTGCTCAGGATGAAGGTTCTCATAGTCAATACCAGCGAACTGACGGGCGGTGCTGCCGTAGCCGCCAGCAGGCTGTGCGACGCGCTGAACAACTATGGGGTGAAGGCCAAAATGCTGGTGCGCGACAAGCAGACAGCCGACATTAGCGTGTCTGCCTGCGGCCATGCCTTGCAGAACCGCTGGAACTTCCTTTGGGAACGGGTGGTCATCTGGCTGAACAACCGGCTGAGCCGCGAGAGTCTGTTCAAGGTGTCGATAGCCAATACCGGCATCGACATCACGAAGACGCACGAGTTTCAGGAGGCCGATATTATCCACCTGCACTGGGTGAACCAAGGCTTGCTCTCGCTGAAGGGCATCAGCCGCATCCTGCAGTCGGGCAAGCCTGTGGTGTGGACCATGCACGACATGTGGCCGCTGACAGCCATCTGCCACCATGCCTATGCGTGCACACACTTCGAGGAGTCGTGCGGAGAATGCCCCTTCCTTGCCCATCCCGCCCCTGGCGACCTCTCCGCCCGTGTGTTCCGCAAGAAGCAGACTATGCTGTCCTCCAAACCCCGCCCGTCTTCAAGCCTCTCCCCCGCTCAGTCCCCCCTAGGAGGGGAAGAATCCCATCCTTTCGGAGAGGCCAGGAAGGATTCTACTCCCCTCACCTTCGTCGCCGTCAGCGAGTGGCTGGCCGGCAAGGCCCGCCAGAGCGCACTCATCGGCCACTATCCCATACATGTCATCCCCAATGTGCTGTCGCTGCAGCAGTTCACCCGCATCGACCGCATCGATGCCCGCACGGCTATCGGCGTCTCCGAGCGTTATGTCATCGCCTTCGGCGCTGCCCGCATCGACAATCCCATCAAAGGCTTCGGCTACCTGAAGGAGGCCCTGCAGCTGCTGGTGACGGAGAGAGGCTTCAAGGCAGAGGATCTCCGTCTGCTGCTGTTCGGACAGGTGCGCGATGCCGGCATCTTCCAAGATTTGCCCGTGCCCTACACCCACCTGGGCTATATCGACGATTCCTACCGCCTGTCGCAGGTCTACTCGGCATCCAATGCCACCGTCTCCTCCTCGCTCTACGAAACCTTCGGCCAGACGCTCATCGAGGCGATGGCCTGCGGCTGTGTGCCCGTATCGTTCGACGGCTCCGGCCAGGCCGACATCATCAGTCACCAGGAAAACGGATTCCTGGCACGGCGGCTGTCAGCAGAAAGCCTCGCCGAAGGCATCGACTGGGCCTTGCACTGCCAGCTCTCGCCCCAAGACCTGCGCCGCAGCGTCCTCCGCCGCTATAGCGAGAGCGTCGTGGCACGGCAGTATATGGAACTGTATCACTCCGCCCAACTCCTTCTATGATTAAATTTACTGTCATAACCATTACCTATAATGCGGCGGCCGTGCTCCAGCGGACGCTGCAGAGCGTGCTCTCCCAGACCCATGAGGACGTGGAGCACCTCATCGTCGACGGTGCCTCTACCGACGGCACGCTCCCGATGGCCGAGCACTACAAGGCCGAGAGCGACGCCTCGGGCTGCGGCCATAAGGTCATTATCCGCTCCGAGCCCGACGACGGCATCTACCACGCCATGAACAAAGGGCTGACGCAGGCCTCCGGCGACTATATTATATATATGAATGCGGGCGACAGCTTCCCGCAGGCCACGACGCTCGAGGACATTGCCCGCCGATGCCGGCTGAACGAGCTGCCCAGCGGCGAGTGGCCCGCCGTGCTCTACGGCAACACAAACATCGTCGATGCCGACGGCCGCTTCCTCCGTCCCCGCCATCTGCAGCCGCCGCCAAAGCTCACCTGGCGCTCCTTCCGCCAAGGCATGCTCGTATGCCATCAGGCCTTCTATGCCCGCACCGACATTGCCAAGAACCTGCAGTACGACACCCGCTACCGCTATTCCGCCGACGTGGACTGGTGCATCCGTGTGATGAAAGAGGCCGACCGCCTGGCGCTGCCCCTCTGCAACACCGGCATGGTGGTGGCCAACTACCTGGAGGAGGGCGAGACCACCCGCCACCATCAGGAGTCGCTGCGCGAGCGCTATCAGGTGATGTGCCGCCACTACGGTCGCGTATCCACCTTCTTCATGCACTGCTGGTTTTTGCTCCGTAATATTATAAATTAGATAACTCAAGTTCTGCATGCCTAAACTCCTAAACTCCTAACATCATGCGCCACGCCCTACACCTTATTCTATTATGCGCCGTCTTGGCCGCTGCGGGCTGCACGGAGAAGCAGGCCGACGGCAGCGAAGCTGAGATGAGCGAAGCCGTCTTGACGGCACACCATCAGCTGGAAGCGGGAAAGCAGTACGACCTTCTGCGGAATCAGATGCGAATAGCGGAGTTGTACTACGGGAAATCCTACGAGACATTGAAGGACGACCCCTCGCAGTCCTGGGCTACCTTTGCCGAGGCAGGCTACCGCTATGCCTGTCTGCTCAACCAACGGGGTGACATGGAGGGTGCGCTGGCCGTCACTGGCGACATGCTGAAAAAGGCGGAGGGCCATGACGACTTCCCCGGTACTGTTAAGGCGTTCCTCCTCTCCCTGATGGCAGAGTGCCAGTTGCATCTGTCCATGCCTGAGGCGGCGAAGCAGAATTTCGAGCAAGCCTACGAGCATCAGACCGGCGTGTTGGGCGGTGAGGATAAGGGCGACTTCAACTTGGCCATACTATGCAGCAATATCTTCCTGTCGTTTTTCGAGATGGGAGAGTATGATGAAGCCTTCAAGTGGCTCAGCCGCTACGAGGATGAGCTCCGCGCCTGCGAGCGGCTGGGCGTTGGCGACTCTCTGCTTCTCGCCGAGCACAACGGGCTTCTGGCTCTCTTCAAGGCCCGCCATCTGCAGGCCACGGGCCGGGCCGGGGATGCCGCCGCTGTCTATGCCGCCATTCCGCGCAACCAGCTTGTCAATCCGTCGTGCATCGAGCACGCCGCCGCCTATCTGATGGCTGCCGGACGCTACGCCGAGGCCGCCGACATGTTCGTCCGCCTCGACACCACCTTCGCCGCCGTGGACAGTTCCCGTACCACCTTCGACAAAATCAGCCAGGGACTTGCCCCACGCTACGTGTCCAACCGCCGTGCCGGCCGCATCGCCGAGGCGCTGGAGGTGGCCGACAAATCGTTTGCCGCCATCGACTCTGCCATCGTCTGGCAGAAGCAGCACGATGCCGCCGAGCTGGCCGTCATCTACCAGACATACAAGAAGGATTTGCAACTGAAGGATTTGCGGTTTACGGTTTCCTTGAACCGCATCATCCTCATCAGTGCCGTCATCATCATCCTGCTCATCGCCTACCTCTTGCGCCGTGTCTTTATATATAATAAGGTGCTTACGAAGAAGAACCGCCGCCTGATGGCCGAGATAGAGCAGCACGAGCGGGAACAGCAACAGGCTATCCAGCAGTTGGAGACCGCATCCGAGGAAGAACTTACCGCTGAGCAGCTCCTCTACCGCCGACTGTGCGAACTGATGAAGCAGCCCGACGTATATACTGACCCCGACCTCGACCGTAGCCGTCTGGCCCAGCTCCTCGGCACCAACGAACACTATGTCACCGACGCCATCAGAGCCTGTGCCGATGGCAAGAGCGTCAACGGGTACCTTAACGAGTACCGCGTGCGCCATGCAGCCCACCTGTTGGCCACCACTAACGACTCCGTTGCCCTTATTGCCGAACTCTCCGGCTTCTCCCGCAGTTCATTCTTCCGCATCTTCAGCGAAGTTTACGGCATGTCGCCCTCCGAATACCGTAAGGAGGCGAAAAAGTAGAAAAATCCCCATTCCATCGAAAAAAAGGTGTCTGGTTGACTCACTCCAGACACCTTTTTCACGTTTTGAGACTGCCCGAAAAGCACATTTTCTCGAAATGGGACATTTTTTTCCCGCTGTGAGACTTTTTTTCCCCCGCCTTGCCGTAACTTTACGGCGTGAAACCGCGAAAATCGGCTGCGCCTCAGCAATTCTTGCGTCCCTTTGGTAGCAAGCGACCAGAGGTCGAGCGCAAGTGAACTTGATTGCTTTCGGCTAGCACGAGCTTTGCCACCGAAATCAAAACCTCAAAGCGTATGGAAGGGCAGGTTGGCGACAAGAACGCCACGCTGGGTCGTTTCATCGACTAGAACGAAAAGATGCGTCTAAGGATAGAGCGCGCGGGAATTGAATAACATTTATACCAAATATAAACATAAATAACAAAATTCATCATTAAAAATAAAACGATTATGAAAAGCTTTTTGACTGCTACATTTGCACGGGCCGGCGGATGGCTGGATAGCCCACGAAGAGTAATAGCGACGATGACGCTGCTGCGTCGAGAGAGCACGCGGAACAGGATGCTGTTCCCTGTGGCGTGTCTGCTAATGAGTTTTAACTCCTTGACGGCACTGGCCCTGAATGAAGGGCCGTGGACGTATGAATCGCGCCGTATTGGTAGTTGCGGTATAAATGAGAATAATACTCTAAGTTACTGGGGTTTTAACAATAGTGTAGGTTGGTCCGTTAGTATTACTCAATATCAAAACTCGGGGGGCAAGTCTGGTACAGGTTTTACTGTAACTGGCAGTTCTGTTGGTACAGATAAACTAGGTATTTTTTCTATTTTTTATCATACAGAGAATGTGCCTTCTTACACGCGAAGAGTATTGAACCAAAATTATAAGGTGCATATGAATAGTACAGTACATTGGAATACTTTGGGTTTATATGCCCGCGATGATTTGAGTGCGCTCAAAAATATGAACGTGGATTTCACTGAAGGTAAGAAGAAGACAACACAGTACTTGATATACTATTATATTCATACAGGTAATGGGACTCATGATTCAAATCAATATTCCTTCCAATGTTCTTTTGACAACAGGAATTCCTCGTCTGCACAGAACAAGACATGGGGACTATTGATGACACATGCTGTAACAAATGGTAATACACAAGGCGCCTCTGGACTTAACGAGTGGGCTGGTTTCCAAAATATGGGCTACAGTTGGACAACTTATTATTACAAGCACGTCACCTTCGACTCCAACGGTGGTAGCGGATCAATGGAACAGCAGAGCATTGAGAACAGCGGCGCGCTGACAGCCTGCACCATGACTCGCGACGGATATGTCTTTGCCGGCTGGAACACCGAAGCCGACGGCACCGGCACATTCTATGCCGACGGAGCAACCCTTACGGCCACCGCGGAGGATAAAGGCCCTGTGAAACTCTATGCGCAATGGCTATCAGTGGCAGACAACCTTTCCGGCGAATTCATACAGAAAGACCACAAGGTAAGACTGACATGGGACATAAAAAGCGGTTCGTCGCCCAGAAATGGAACGTTTGTCGTTTACCGCAATGACACGAAGATTGGCACTATTCCACAAACATTCAACTCTAACGAGGTTAAAAACATCACCTTCGAAGACACGTATGATTTCCCCTACGAATCGAATGTCGTTTACGATGTGTATCTCGTGCCCGACGGTATGGACGAAAATACCAAGCGGTCGGATAGCAAAGCCACAGTCACGGTCAGCACCACGCGAACAGTGCCAGTGAGTGCTCCTAATGCCGAAAGCCAGGCCGACCGCATCGTGTTCACATGGACGTCGGACGGCTATCCTGCCGACTGGGGCAACAAGTTCAAGATATATGTCGATAACGAGACGGAACCTATCTATACCATCACGCCGACAGACAATCAGACCGTCTTCCAATGGGAGCACCGCACCACCGACGAGCAAACCGACCGGAAGAGCGGCATAGACGGATCCATCCATTACACTGAGGAGCCGCTGAACGCCTGTGCGCCGCACACCTACCGCATTGACGGTGTCATCGGCACGGTGGTGCTCAACTCAATGACATTTGAACGGAAGGCCATCGGCACAGGTACGCTGTTCTACTCGCTCGATGCCACGAAGGGTGCCTATCCCGGCACGGTGAAACTGCAGTGGCACGTCAACCAGCAGGGCAACACCGCTGCGAAGACCTACATTGTGGAGCGCCGGCGTACGGAGCGGGACGACGAGCCGTGGGTGACGCTCTACCGCACGTCAAGCAACGAAGACTACCTGATGTACACCGACGACACGCCTCTGCCGGGTGTCTATTACGACTACCGTGTGACGGTGGAGGACAAGTGCTCCGACGGTACGATTATCAGTAACGAGACCACCGACATCGGCTTTGCACAGACGACAGGCACGATGAGTGGCCGCATCACCTTCGGCGCGACGGGCAGCTCGGTGGCCAACGTCAGTGTGGAGGCCAAGCGGACGGGAGCATCGGGCGATGACGAGGCACAGTACCATGCCATACGCTTCACCGGCAATAACGGTGCCGTGACGTGGACATATCCCTCGACGACCTATGCTGCCGCCAAGTTGGCAACGGGCGACTTCACCATCCAGATTTGGGTGAACCCCGAGACGCTGGGCGAGGCCAAGATGGTGCGCCTGAACGGCGAGACCTGCTACGTGGGCATGGATGCCAACGGCAAGCTGACGCTGGTTGACGGCCAGACGACCTATACCTTCGACAACGCCGTGCTGACGGCCGGACAGTATAACCACGTGGTGCTGACGCGCAGCGGCACAACGGTGACTGCCAGCGTGGTGGGTGCCGATGCAGCAGGCATAGCCGTGCTGAACAGCAGCACGCAGACCTTGGGCGGCAGCCTGACGCTGACCGATGCCGCACAGCTGACGTTAGGCCACTTTGTGGGCTATGTCGATGAGTTCCGCTTCTGGACGAAGGCACTTACCGAGGCTGAGATACTGGAGAACTACGACCACCTGCTGGTGGGCAACGAGAAGCAGTTGGAGACCTACTGGACCTTCGACGAGGGCCTGAACACGCAGTTCTTCGACTACTCTCGCGACGGCACCGTCTATCACCAGCACCACGGCAAGACGGGCAGCAACGCCCAGCCGGCGAACCTGACGCCGACGCAGCTGAAGCTGAAGGCCAGGACCGACCGCGACGGCAACTACATCATCCAGGGTGTGCCGTTCTCGGGCGAGGGCACGACCTACGCCGTCATCCCCACCTTGGGCATCCACCAGTTCAACCCGACGCAGCAGTTGCGCTTCGTGGGCAACAACTCGCTGGTACACAACGGCACTGACTTCACCGACATCTCGTCGTTCCCTGTGCGTGGTACCATCCGCTATGCCAATACCGACTACCCCGTGGAGGGCGTGAACTTCTACGTCGATGGGCAGATTTGCGCCAAGGATGGCCAACCCATCACGACGAATGCATACGGTGAGTACGAAATCTCTGTGCCCATCGGCGAGCACTACATCACAGTGAAGAAGCAGGGCCACGAGTTTGCCAATGACGGGCGCTATCCCGCCGACCCTGAGAAAGTGGGCACGCTGGTGAACTACAACGACGCAGTGAAGAACCTCGACTTCGAGGACGTGACGCTGGTCACCGTGGCCGGTCGCGTCACGGGCGGCAAGATAGAGGAAGAAAAGCCCCTCGGCTTCGGCGAGAGTGTGAACAACATCGGCCAGGCCACCATCACCCTCGGCATCGACGGCTACCGCCTGAACGTGGTGCGCAACGTGAGCGGCACCACCGTGGGCTACGACAACAACCCGGACAACCTGGAAGTCAGTTCGCCCACTGCCGACGTGCAGAGCACGGCCTACCGCAAGGGCGGTACGCTCGATGACGTGAATAAGATCGTCATCAAGACCGACCCGAAGACGGGCGAGTTCGCTGCCCTGCTGCCCCCCATCGACTACCGCGTGGAGAGCGTCGAGATAGCGAGCAACCCGCAGATTCTTTTCGACAACCTTCCCGTGCTCTACGCCAACGACCCGATGCAGACGAGCACCGATTCGCTGGAGGTGGAGGGTTCCCCCACCAAGAAGTTCGAGTATGTGGCGAAGATGATTCAGAGCTACTACACCGAACCCGTGCTCGAGGTGACGCAGAAAGACCGCACCGACGGCTCCTTCGGCGAGCGCACCTATACCTACACCGACACCAAGACGCTGGCAGAGACCGAGTTGACGCTGTTTAGCGGTTCTCCCGTCAGCTACACCTACGGCTATCCCATCTTCCAGCAGATGAAGCGCTACACGTTCAACGTGCGCGGCTATGAGACCTACGTGAACAACGACGACGCACAGAACCCCGTCACCTACGAGGTGCCGCTGCAGAACGTACCCGTGAGCTTCAGCAACCAGATGGGCACCGGCCAGGGCGTGGTGATGGATGCCTCGAAGACTGAGGAGGCCGACGACCAGCAGGGCGACCTCGCTGGCGACCCCATCCCCGACGAGCTGACACTCGACGAGAACGGCGAAGGCCAGTACCAGTGGCAGGCCGGATTCCCC
>JAILFU010000014.1 GCA_024697405.1 Prevotella sp. | reverse complement strand
CGTAGGTACGCGATATGGGTTGGATGCTGTCGCGTACCTAAAGGCACGCTTTTCTACCGTCCCTTTATACCAGCCATTGTAATGGCTGGCTACCAATGTCATGCCCCTATGGGGCTGGCTGCGCATCGCTTTCATAGCTTGCGAAACCTGAATAAGTTATTATTATAAAATAATAATAAAATTCAACTATGACTATTCCACCACCTAATGAACCTCCTTAATGTCACATAGTCACATGTCACAAAGTATCATTTCCCAACTCACGCGCGCGCGTAATAGATTTGGCAAAAAAGGCGCTACAGGAGCTACTTTGACATCCAATTTTCTGTTATTCAGTGTATTATCTGTAGCTACAAGGCTCCATTTGGAGCTACTCTGGTAGCTACACTTCTGCTACTAGCCGTTTCGCCCGAATTCTCTAGAGAATATATACAAAAGGCACCGCCGTTTGAGAAAATACGCACGCCGTTTGGGAAAATACGCACGCCGTTTGGAAAAATACTGCCGCCGTTTGAGAAAATACGCACGCCGTTTGGGAAAATACGCACGCCGTTTTCCGACTGGCTCATCCCAAGGACTTTGCCGCATGTAACATTCCCCATGTTACACACGGCAAAGTCGGCTCCTCGACCTGTAGCTACCAAAGTAGCTCGCTTTCAAGACCTGTAGCTACCGACAATCCACTGCAATCCAGTGGTTTAACCCCCAAAGTAGCGCCAGTAGCTCCTTTTTCCCCCTTTTTATACGCGCGTACGCGCGCGAGAAGTTATTCTTTCCTGCGGCACTACGCGTAATCGGCTTGCCGCTTCGCTCGTCGAAGAATATGCGTAAATGGAACACGAATTCACGTTAATTATTGCCAATGACTTAGCAGTTGACCCTGAATTTACTGACCCTGATTCGCCCGGCTTTCTTTCCTTGCAAAACGACCAAAGGTCGAGCGGCCGCTTGGCTCGTCAGAGAATTACTCCGCATGCCGCTCCCCTAAAGGGGAGGAGCGGCAACCGCCGGAGAAGAATTCCTAGGTCAACTGCTCTTTTAGAAGCCGGATGGCGCTCCCCTCCCCTCAGGGGGAGGGGCGTGGTTACCGCCGGAGAAGAATTCCTAGGTCAACTGCTCTTTTAGAAGCAGGATGGCGCTCCCCTCCCCTCAAGGGGAGGGGTAGGGGTGGGGTCTGTAACTTTCTTTCAGCGAATCTGTTATCGTCTGCTTACTCTCAGTGGAAAAAGTTAGAGACCCCACCCCTGCCCCGGCTTCGCCCCACCGTCGCTTCGCTCCCCAATTGCTCCCTCCTCGCAATTGCCTTGAGGGGAGGGGAGTGGTTACCGCCGGAGAAGAATTCCTGGGTCAACTGCTCTTTTAGAAGCCGGATGGCGCTCCCCTCCCCTCAAGGGGAGGGGCAGGGGTGGGGTCTGTAACTTCCTTTCAGCGAATCTGTTATCGTCTGTTTACTCTCAGTGGAAAAAGTTAGAGACCCCACCCCTACCCCGGCTTCGCCCCACCGTCGCTTCGCTCCCCAATTGCTCCGGCCCCCGTCGCTTCGCTCCCCAATCGCTCCCTCCTCGCGATTGCCTCGCAATTGCCTTGAGGGGAGGGGAAAGGCTACGGGTAGGCGACCGAAGGTCGGGCGCTCGACCTCCGGTCGCTTGCTACCAAAGGGACGCAAGAATGTGGCTACCGCCGGAGAAGAATTCATAGGCCAACTGCTATATTGTTGCCTAAAAAAGTCGCTATTGATTTGGTCGTTACAAGAATATTTTGTACTTTTGTCCGCAGAAACTGTAACAATGAAACGAGGAGTAAAAAAGTCCAACACCCACACCCGGTAGCCTGTCCCAGTCAGGATGGCGCAGCAGATAGCAGAATGCTTCAAGACGCTGCCCGTCTGAAGGTACGGCTCTTTGGCTCCCACGCACCTTTTTATTGCCAAATAATCATTTAAAACCAATTAGTATTATGAAACAGACATTGCTATTCTTTCTGCTACTCCTACCTCTGGTAGCTAGTGCAGATGACAGCGGCCCCTGTGGTGATGGCCTCACTTACAATTATGTAGAGTCCACCCACACCCTCACCATTAGCAAGACGGGAGAAGGAACAGGGAAAATGAATAATTTCTATTATGATAACAGACCGTGGTCTTCGTATTGTGATGAGATTGTAAAAGTCGTTATTGAATCTGGAGTTACCTCCATCGGCAATAATGCTTTCCATGGTTGTAGCGCCCTGACCTCCGTGGACATCCCGGAAGGAGTGACCTCCATCGGGTATGGAGCTTTCTCTAGCTGTAGCGGCCTGACCTCCGTGGACATTCCGGAAGGAATGACCTCCATCGGCGATTATGCTTTCGCTGACTGTAGCGGCCTGACCTCCGTGGACATCCCGAAAGGAGTGACCTCCATCGGCAATCGGGCTTTCGAGAGCTGTATTAGCCTGACCTCTGTGGGCATCCCGGCAGGAGTGACATCCATCGGCAATAATGCTTTCTGCAACTGTGACGGCCTGACCTCCGTGGACATCCCGTCAGGAGTGACCTCCATCGGCTATTCTGCTTTCTCTTTCTGTGACCGCCTGACCTCTGTGACCATTCCAGAGGGTGTGACCACCATCAACGAGGGTACTTTCCAGGCGTGTACTAGACTTAATTCGCTCTCCCTTCCAGACGGTTTGAAAAACATCAAGCAGCGGGCATTTCAGTATTGTTATGAATTAAAGACCCTTACCATCCCCGCTTCCGTAGAAGGTATCTATAGTGAGGCTTTCGATGGATGTTCCCTGGAAGTCATCAATGCACAGCCGACGGCTCCGCCGTTTATCTATAACAATACCTTCTCCAGCTATACTGCTCAGCTGAATGTGCTGAGTGGCAGTATCACAGCCTATAAGGAAGCCAACTATTGGAAGAATTTCGAAAACATCAGCGACGGGAACATGAATTACCAGCTGACGCTGACGGCCACCGAGGGCGGCACTATCGTCTACGGCGAGCAGCGCGTGACAGCCACCACCAAGACCTTCGACGTGAAGGAGGGCTCATCCTTCATGCTGAACATCACGCCTGCCAGCGGCTATGAACTGACGACGCTGTCGCTAAACGGCGTGGCTGCGCAGTTCCCAGTGTCTGGCGGCGCGCTGATGCTGAGCAGCATCAGGGAGAACACCACGGTGGTGGCAACCTTTGCGCTGGAGCAGAAGGACGAGTTGGCCATCAAGATGAGCGTGGCTGACGGCGACAGTAAGACCATGGGCTACAGCAGCCCCTACGGGCTGGACTTCACGACCGTGAAGGGGGTGACGGCCTGGACGGTGAGCGGCATCACCGGCAAGGGCGAGGTGCAGCTGAGCAACGTGAAAGTGGTGCCGCCAAACACGGGCGTCATCCTGATGAGCGACGTGGCAGGCGTGGAGGTCAACGTGCCAACTACCACGGAGGATGCCCAATACACCAAGTTGCTCCGGCCCGTGGTGAGCGAAGAAGTGACAGCACCCAAGGAAACGGTGAACAGCGAGGAATATATGAACTTCGTGGTAGGGACGCTGACCAATGGCGATCCGGGCTTCGTCCGTCTGGCGCAGAGCAGCACGCTGGGTCCGAACGGCGTCCGCCTGCTGGTGCCTTCGCGCTTCAACAACGACGTCGTAGAGAGTCAGGGTGGCCTGAAAATGGTCTATGAGCTGCAGGGCGACATGAACGGCGACAAGAAGCTCACGCCGGCCGATGCCATCATGGTGCTCTACCGCTACTTCGGTGCCGACACAGGCAACGGCGCCCGTGCCACCCGCCCGGCGATGACCCCAGAGTAAGAACCTTTGAACTGCGCGCTCTTCTTCTCCGGCGGTGGCCGCATTCTTGCGTCCCTTTGGCAGCAAGCTACCGGAGGCAGAGCGCCCGACCTGCGGTCGCCTACCCGCCTTTCCCCTCCCCTGAGGGAGGGGGTGGCTACCGCACAAACAAGTCAGCTGCTATATCATTGCCACAGAAAATAATTGTATATTTGCAGCAGGAATATGCTAAAATGACGTTTGTTTCACTAAAACCCCTACAAAGAATGAAGAAAGTATTTGCATTTGCCGTGCTCTGCCTCGCGCTGGCAGGGATGATGACGAGTTGCAGCAGCAACAGCCCGAAGGGTGTTGTCAGCGAGTACATGGACTGCCTGAAGAGCAAGGACGCCAAGGGCCTTATTGAGCTGCTCGACCTGGATGAGCAGATGAAGGACGAGGATCCCGAGAAGGCCAAGGAAGAGCTCGCGTCGCTCATCAACGACAAGGTGTTGAAGGAACTTGACAAGAAGGGCGGCATCAAGAGCTACACGATTACCTCCGAGAAAATTGACGAGGAGAAGGGCACCGCCACCGTGGGTCTGAAGATTACCTACGGCGACGGTGAAGAGTCCGAGAGCGAGAGCAAGCTGATAAAGGACAAGAACGGAAAATGGAAGGTGCCTGTGGAAGGCGGCAAATGAAAGGACGATACGGGTGACACCCTCCTGCCTGCGGACATCGGGCTGCGGGCAGGCGACTTGGTGTTCCGACGGGGCACGGGCTTGGCTAGCCAGGCCGTGCTGACGGCCGACCGAGGCGGCCACTATTCCCACGTAGGAATGGTGGTGGACTCCTGCGGCACGAAGATGGTGGTGCATGCCGTGCCCGGGGAGCCAGACTTTTGGGGCGACGAAGACCGGGTGAAGATGGAGCCGGCGGAACTGTTCTTCGCAAGAGAGCGTGCTGCGGCGGGAGCAGTGTGCCGCCTGACAGACTCCGTACGCGCCGCCCGCGCTGCAGAGGTGGCCGTAGGGGTGTACCGTCGGCATGTGCTGTTCGACCATGACTACGACGACACGGACACCACACGGATGTACTGTTCGGAACTGGTGGCATACGCCCTGCAGCGGGCTGGCTACGACATGACGGCGGTGGGTCGCCATCAGGTGGACATGCCTTTCCTGCACGTCAGCTGCATCTTTCCCTCCGACATCTGGAAAATGCCGTTCGTAACGATTGTTTTTCGGGAATTTTGACACGATGTTTGCGGGAAAATGATTACTTTTGCACATTAGATGCTGCGACTGCCTGCATACATCAAAAACGCCATGTCAGTACGAATCAGTCTGACGCTGGTTTCGACCATGGCCTTTCTGCTCATGGCCTCGCTGGCTGTCATGCTGCACTATTCAAGGAAGGAGGTGAAGGAGGAAGCCCTGCAGACAGCGGTGCAGACGCTGGACGGAGCGGTGCGGCACATCGACAACATCCTGCTGAGCGTGGAACAGACTACGGGCAACATCTACTTCGGCATGCGGGATCAATTAGACCAGCCCGAGATGATGCTTGCCTATTGTAACGAGCTCTGGAAAAGCAATCCCTACATCGTAGGGTGTGCCATCGCTTTCAAACCCTATTATTTCAAGGACCACGAGCACTTCATGGCATACGCCCACAACGACTCGTCGGGGATTTCCCACCGTCCCTACGCTGACCGGAAGTGGTATTCCGACCCTATGGCGTCGGGGGTGCCCAAATGGATGAAGGCCGACAGCCTGATTACGTTCTGCCTGCCCATTCCCGGAGAGAACGGCTCGCCGGTCGGCGTGATGGGCGTGGACGTGTCGGTAGGCCTGTTCTCGAAGATTGTGCTCGCCGTCAAGCCATCGGCCAACTCCTACTGTATGCTGCTTGCGGCCGACGGGACGTTCATCGTCCACCCCGACAGCAGCAGGTTGTCCAGCCAGTCGGTATTCCTGCAAGACGGCAAGAATGACGACCCGACGGTGAAGGAGGCCGCCAAGTCGATGGTGAAGGGCGAGACCGACTACAGGCTTATCCGCAAGGACGGCGCCGACTACTTCGTGTTCTACAAGCCTTTCCAGCGCACCTTCGTGCCCGGCCGCTCGCATGAGGAGCTGGGCTGGAGCGCCGGCATCATCTATCCGGCAGACGACATCTTCGGCGACTACAACAGTCTGCTCTACAGCGTCCTCCTAATAGCCCTTGCTGGCCTGCTCCTGCTGTTCGTGCTCAGCAGTACCATCATACGCCGCCAGCTGAAACCCCTGATGATGCTGACCGAGTCGGCACAGCGCATTGCACGGGGGAACTACAACGACCCCATCCCCATGAGCCACCATCACGACGAGCTAGGCCGTCTGCAAGACAACTTCCAGCAGATGCAGCAGTCGCTGGCCTCGCACATCGGCGAGCTGGAACAGCTGACGGCCACGCTTCAGGAACGCGGTGACGAACTGCGCAAAGCCTACGACCAGGCTCAGAAGGCCGACCGCATGAAGACGGCGTTCCTGCACAACATGACCAACCAGATGGTGGGGCCTGCCGGCGCCATCAACAAGGACGTGGCGGCCCTGAGTGCCTCCGGCCACGAGGCTGACGCGCAAGAGATGAACCGCCTGACCGACGACATCCAGCAAAACGGGAACGCCATCACCTGTTTGCTTAACGACCTGCTCCACCTGTCGGACGAGGAAGAGAAAAAGAAAGGAGGTCCCGTATGATCAGCATCCGCAAGTCGCTATCGTCGAAACTCAGTCTGGGCATCATGCTGCTCGCCGTGCCCATCTTCGCCTTGTCGATGGGCATATTGTTCGTCCAGTCGAGAAACCATGTGAAGCAGGAGGCATTGGAGCATGCCAACAGCGTGCTCAACACCTCGCTGCAGCGCGTGAACCGCCACTTCATGGCCGTGGAGACGGCCACCAATGCCAACAGCTGGTTTGTGAACATGCACCTGCATCCCGACTCCATATTGAATCTCACGCACCGCATCGTGCAGTTCAACTCCCATGTCGACGGCTGTTCCGTGAGCATGGAGCCTAACGTCTTCCCCGAGTACGGCAGGTACTTCTCTGCCTATACCATCAGGAGGAACGACAGCCTTATTACAGTCGTGGAGGAGGAGTATGAATACTTCCAGAAGGCATGGTACTATGCCCCGCTCAAACAGGGCAACGCGTGCTGGGTGAACTACTACGACGAGACCGACTCGCTGGAGGTGGCCCTCAGCGGCATGATAGCATCGTTCAGCAAGCCCATCTACCGCCCCTCGGCCTCTCCAGGAAAACGAGGTGAGCTTATCGCCGTGATGAGCACTGACCTCTCGCTGCGCAATCTCTCAGAAGTCATCACAGCCGAAAAGCCCTATCCTAACTCCTACTTCTTCATGATTGACAAGGAGGGCTACTATTACATTCACCCCGACTCGGCGAAGCTCTTCCACCAGACCATCTTCAACGGGGCAGCCCCCCGTCATCAGACCGACATCATCACATTGGGATACGAGATGACCGCCGGCAACCGAGGGAGCATGGCCGTTGTCATAGACGACGCCCCCTGTCTGGTATGCTACAGACCCTTAACCGGAACACCTTGGAGCCTGGCTTTCATCTGCCCCGAAAGCGACGTCCTCCGGGGGTATCACAAGCTGACATACATCGTGATACCCCTTCTTATCATTGGCCTGTTTGCCATTCTCCTGTTCAGTCGCCGCACCGTGGCACATGCCATCGCTCCCATCGGCAAGCTGCTGGAACAGACACAGATCATCGCATCGGGCAACTACGAGGTGCACATACCACGAAGCCAGCGCAAAGATGCGGTGGGACGCCTGCAAAACAGCTTCGCCACCATGCTGCAGTCACTCAATTTCCACATGGGCAGCGTGCGCTATACTGCCGACGTGGCCAAGCGCAAGAACGAGGAGCTGGTGCAAGCCACACGGCTGGTAGAGGAGGCCAATCGGCAGAAGACCACCTTCTTGCAGAACTTGTCGCACCAGATTCGTACTCCGCTCAATATCGTCATGGGATTTGCGCAGGTGCTGCGCGACACCTCGGCCCTGGCCGGGGAGGACACGAAGAGTATCACCGACACCATGAAACGCAACGCAAAGCTGCTCAACAGGCTGGTGCTAATGCTTTTCGACAGCTCCGACATAGGACTCTCAGAGGAACTCAACAGTCTCCAGCAAGACATGGTGCCATGCAACGAATTGGCCCGTGAGGTCATCGACAGCATCAAGCAGAAATATCAAACCGTGAACGTCTGCCTGAAGACGGAGTTACCCGATGACTTCTGCATACAGACCAACCGCACTTACCTGAAGCGCTGTCTGCGTGAGCTACTCTACAACTCGGCCAAACACTCCGACGGACAGCACACTGTTCTTCGCATGGACATGACCGATGCCAGCGTACGCTTCATCGTCGAGGACACGGGAAAAGGCATCTCCGAGGCCGACCGTGACCATATATTCAAATTCTTCACCAAGGTGGACGACCTCTCCGAGGGCTTGGGACTGGGACTGCCATTAGCCAAGCGCCACGCCCAGAACCTGGGCGGCGACCTCACGCTCGACACCAACTACCACGACGGTTGCCGGTTCATCGTTGTACTTCCCATTTTACACTAATTACGGAAAAGAAAAACCACTAATCGATAACACGAATTGTGGAAAATACGAAACGCTAATTACGGAAAAGGCAAGCCACTAATTATGGAAAAGAGGAAACACTAATCATGGAAAATATAGGCATCGATATAGCAGTTGGCACTTAATTAATTATTCCGCATGGTACTCCCCTCCCCTCCAGGGGAGGGGAAAGGCTACGGGTAGGCGACCGAAGGTCGGGCGCTCGACCTCCGGTCGCTTGCTACCAAAGGGACGCAAGAATGTGGCTACCGCCGGAGAAGAAGTCCAGTGTCAACTGCTATATCATTGCCAAAATATAAGCCACTAATTATGGAAAATACAAACCACTAATTATGGAAAATACGAAACGCTAATTACGGAAAAGATACTAATTATGATTTTTTTCCTTAATTTTCCTACAATTTTCCACAATTTGTGTTTTTAACTCCAATTCTACACAATTTGTGTTTTTAACTCCAATTCTACACAATTTGCGTTATAACTCCAATTCTACGCAATTTGTGTTACGTTGTAACTCCTTAGCGTTTGTCGAGATATTTGTATCCTTCTCCGTAGCTGCTGCGGGGAAAGACGAAGATGTCGTCGGCGATGTCGCCAGAACGGAAATTGCTGATTTTGATATTGGCCCAGAAGAAGGTCACCTTGACCTTGGCTCCCTTGGGGGCGTGGGTGCGGGCGTCGAGCACCACCTTGGCCTGCTTCACCGTGCCCTTGGCCCCATGGCGCTGCTTCATGTTGATGATGATATTGTCACCCTTGCGTTCCATGCTGTAGTCGAAGTCATCGAGGGCGAACTTGAACTTGCTGGCGTATTTGTCGTGCCTGCCAGTCTTCGCATCGTAAATCTCGATGGTGTTCTTCTTCTTGAAGAGGGCATAGACCGTCTGCCCGTCGTTCCACTGCGTCAGTTTGTTGTCTACGAACTTGCTCTTCTTGCCCTTATACCAGATGGTGCCTTCGGTCTTGTAAACGCCAATAAGGTTTACGTCATAATGCAGGGTACTGCCCTGGGGGCCGAACACCTGGTTGTAAGCATCGTCAAAAATGCGTCGGGCCTCGTTCTGCTCTTCAGCTACAGCCACCGCGCCAAAGGCGGAACACGGCATGACGAAAGAACAAAAGAGAAAAACGGAAGACAACAGAGAGATAAATGACGAAAAGTGAAAAAAATGATTAGTTTTGTGATGGTTAACAACGCCAGCAAGACTAATCATATTTTTCACCTTTCACCTTTCATCTAGAAAACCTTAAGCCTCGGCAGGGGCCTCCTCAGGGGCGGCAGTAGCCTCAGCGGCTGCTGCTGCGGCGGCAGCCTTCTTCTCGGCCACCTTCTTGGCGATGGCCTCGTTCACCTGCTTCTCAGCATCGAGAGCCTTCTTGGCGGCATCGAGCTTAGCCTTCTTCTCGTCGGCAGCCACCTTCTCCAGACCTCTCTGCTTGTCGGCTTTCCATGCATCGAACTTCCGCTGGGCGGCAGCCTCGTCGAAAGCGCCCTTCTTCACGCCACCCTTCAGGTGCTTCATGAGGTACACGCCCTCACGGCTGAGGATGTTGCGGACGGTGTCGGTGGGCTGTGCGCCAACCTCTACCCAGTACAATGCACGGTCGAAATTCAAGTCTACCGTGGCAGGATTGGTGTTGGGATTGTAAGTACCAATCTTCTCAGTGAAACGACCATCACGTGGTGCACGAGCATCGGCGATGACAATGCTATAGAAAGCATAGTCCTTACGACCGCCGCGCTGCAATCTGATTTTTGTTGCCATTTAACTTTTTAATTTTTAAACTTTTAAACTTTAGTTTGTGCCCTCATCTCGTGAAAGCGGCTGCAAAATTACTGCTTTTTTACGAAGTACACAAATTTTTCTCCTCTTTTGTGCGCATATTTAGATTTTTTTGTGTAATTTTGTCCTCTGAAAATGAAGAAAGAAGGTCTCTCCATACTCATTCCTGCCTATAACGTCGACTGTAGGCAACTGGTTGCCGAGCTCAGCAGCCAGGCTGAAGATATCGACGGGCTGGACTATGAGATTATCGTGGCCGACGACGGCTCGCCCGACCGTGCCACCGTGGAGCTATGCCGCGAGGTGGAGAAGCTGCCCCGTTGCCGCTTCATCGACCGCAGGCACAACGTGGGCCGTGCCGCCATACGCAACTTCCTGGCCCGCGAGGCCAGCATGCCGTGGCTGCTCTTTCTCGACTGCGACATGAGCATCATCAGCAGCTACTTCCTGGACGCGTATCTCAATGCCGATGGCGATGTCATCTACGGCGGCTACCGGGTGCGGCAAGAAAGCGGCGGGCGCTCCTGCCTGCGCTATCTCTATGAGTGGTCCACTCAGCAGGATCATACTGCCGAGAATCGCCGTAAGCGTCCCTACCAGCATTTCCACACGTGCAACTTCATGGTGAGCCGCGACGTGATGCTGGCCCATCCCTTCGACGAGCAATTCCGCACATACGGCTACGAGGATGTGCTCTTCGGCCGGCACCTTCGCGAAGCTGGCATCACCATCCGCCACCTAGACAATCCCGTGGGCTTCCTCACCTTCGAGGACAACGCCAGTTTTGTCAGCAAGACGGAGGAAGGGCTGCAGACGCTCCACCAGTTCCGCAACGAGCTGCGCGGCTATTCAAACCTGCTCACCGCCGTCGAGGGCATCCATGTGGGAGCCGTCCGCTGGCTCATCCGCCTGTGGCACCGTCTCTTCGGCCCCCTGGAGCGGCGAAACCTCTGCGGCAGCCACCCCAGCCTGCTCCTGTTCAAGGCTTATAAATTGGGAAACTATCTTACAATAAACGACAGCCAGTAGTGTGGGTGTTATATAAAACGCGAATTTATCATTAATACGCAAGACAGAAATGACACAAAAACCGTCAACCATCATCGTCCTCCTCTGCGAAGCCCGGCCTGTACATCCTCAATGGCCGGGAAGTCGTATTGAAATAGAATAATATCACAAGCAACCCCCTTGCGGGTGTGGAGATTTCCCCGAAGCCCCTAGGGAGGTGAAACTTTACAATCTTAAAATAATTAAGTTATGAAACGATTTGCATTCAAGATGTTCCTCAAGCCCGGCTGTGAGGAAGAGTATCAGAAACGACACGCCGCCATCTGGCCCGAACTGGTGGAGATGATCAAGGAGCAGGGCGTGGGCAACTACAGCATCTACTGGGACCGCGACACCAACATTCTCTTCGCCTATCAAGAGTGCTCGAAAGAAGGCAACTCCCAGGATACGGAGAATGTCGACCCCATCACCCAGCGCTGGTGGGACATGATGGCCGACATCATGGAGGTGAACCCCGACAACTCGCCCGTCACCATCCCCCTGCCCGAACTGTTCCACCTGGACTAAGCATCCGGAGTAAGGAATGATGGATTAAGAGTTAGGAATTAGGAGTTTGGAGTTGCCTTTCCCCTAGGGTAAGGCGTGCGGCATATTCGCCGCAGCTAGGAGTTAAAAATATTTAACGGAGAGAAATAACTCCTCGCTCCTAACTCTTAACTCCTAACTCTTTTGTACCTTTGCATCTTAATTCAACAAACGTATATATAATATGGTAGAGAAAATATCGACAGAGAACGAAGAGAAGAAATCGGTAAGTTTCATTGAACAGATGGTCATCGACGACCTGGCAGCCGGCAAGAACGGCGGGCGCCTGCAGACCCGTTTCCCGCCAGAGCCCAACGGCTACCTGCACATCGGGCACGCCAAGGCCATCGCCATCGACTTCGGACTGGCCAAGAAATACGGCGGCGAGTGCAACCTGCGCTTCGACGACACCAACCCCCAGAAGGAGGACACCGAATATATAGAGAGCATCGAGCAGGACATCAAGTGGCTGGGCTACGAGTGGGGGCACCTCTACTACGCCAGCGACTACTTCCAGGAGCTGTGGGACTTCGCCGTCTGGCTCATCCGCCGGGGGCGCGCCTACGTCGACGAGCAGAGCGCCGAGGTCATTGCCCAGCAGAAAGGCACCACCACCTCGCCAGGCACCAACTCGCCCTTCCGCGACCGCCCCGTGGAGGAGAACCTGCGCCTCTTTGAATACATGAACAGCGGAAAGTGCGAACCGGGCACGCTTACCCTGCGCGCCAAAATCGACATGGCCCACCCGAACATGCTGTTCCGCGACCCGCTCATCTACCGCGTGCTGAACATTCCCCACGTGAAGACCGGCTCGAAGTGGAACGCCTACCCCATGTACGACTTCACCCACGGACAGAGCGACTACCTGGAGGGCGTCACCCATTCGTGGTGCACGCTGGAGTTCGTCGAGCACCGTCCCCTCTACGACCTCTTCGTGGAATGGATGCGCGAATGGGTTTCAGAATGCGGTCAGGACGCAGAAAGCGGCAGCAGACTGTCAACGCTCAACGCTCAACTCTCCACTTACGCTGGTCCCCGCCAGACGGAGTTCAACAAGCTCAACCTGAACTACATCCTCCTCTCGAAGCGCAACCTTCGCCTGCTGGTCAGCGAGGGCCTAGTGGCAGGATGGGACGACCCCCGCATGCCCACCATCTGCGGCTACCGCCGTCGCGGCTACTCGCCCGAGGGCATCAAGAAGTTCATCGACAAAATAGGCTATACCAAGATCGACGCGCTGAACGACACCGCCCTCTTCGAGAGCGCCCTGCGCGACGACCTCAACCAGCGCGCCCTGCGCGTCTCAGCCGTCCTCGACCCCGTGAAGGTGGTCATCACCAACTACCCCGAAGGACAGATTGAGCAGCTGACGGCAGTCAACAACCCCGAGAACGAGGCCGACGGCACCCACGAGGTGGAGTTCAGCCGTGAGCTCTGGATAGAGCGCGACGACTTCATGGAGGTGGCCGAGAAGAAATTCATGCGACTGGCCCCCGGCAAGGAGGTGCGCCTGAAGAACGCCTACATCATCAAGTGCGACGAGGAGCACCCCTGCGACAAGGACAGCGAGGGCCGCGTCACCACCATCTACTGCACCTACGACCCCGACACACGCAGCGGCCAGCCGGGTGCCGACCGCAAGATTAAGGGCAAGACGCTGCACTGGGTCAGCTGCCACAATGCCGTCCGCGCAGAGGTGCGGCTCTACGACCGCCTGTGGAAGATGGAGAACCCGCGCGACGAGCTGGCACGGCTGAAAGACGAGGGCGTGGGCGACGTGGAGGCACTGAAGCAGATGATGAACCCTGCTTCGCTCACCGTCCTGAACGACTGCTTTATCGAGCCCTTTGCCACTGGCCTGCAGCCGCTCACCTACCTGCAGTTCCAGCGCATCGGCTATTTCAACGTCGACCCCGACAGCACAGCCGGACATCCCGTGTTCAACAAAACCGTAGGACTGAGATCATAGTTATTTACAATTTGACAATTTACCATTTACTATCTAATTTGTCAATTTAGTAATTGAGCTATTTTGCCATAGGGTCAGAATGAAATCATACAATCATCAAATCGTAAAATAAATCGTAAAGCGTAGAAATAAAGCAAAGCGTTAAATAGTAGATGCAGAACGACGAATATTTCGACAGCGAGGAATTCCGCGAGTTACTCGAGGAATACGAGAACGCCGTGAACACGGGCATGCCCGTGTTCATGGATGCCGACGAGCTGGCCGAGATAGCCGACTACTACCAGATGAACGAGCGCTACGACGAGGCCGACGCGGCCATCGACCTAGCGCTCAGCCTCTCGCCTGGAGCCGTGGCGCCGCTGACCTACAAGATTCATGAGGCGCTGTGGAACGGCGACACCGAAGAGGCCAGGGAATATCTGGAGCAGATCACGGAGAAAGACGAGCCGGACTATGTCTACGACAAGGGCGAAATCCTGCTGGCCGAGGAGCGCGTGGAAGAGGCCGACAAGTTCTTTCGCGAAGAGTTCAAGAACGTGCCGCCAGAGGAATATCAGGACTATGTCGTAGACGTGGCCAACATCTATGCCGACTACAACTATCCGGAGCAGGCCATGCAGTGGATGAGCCGCGCCCATCAGGAAGACTCCCAGGAGTTCAAGGAGCTGATGGCCCGCACCCTCTTCGGCCTGGGCAAATACAAGGACAGCGAGAAAATCTGGACCGAGCTTATCGACGCCGACCCCTTCTCCAAGCACTACTGGAATGCGCTGGCTTCCACCCAGTTCATGAGCGAAAACTACAGCGGCTCAGTGGAGAGCAGCGAGTATGCCATCGCCATCGACCCCGAAGACCCGGAAGGGCTGCTGGCGAAAGCCAACGGGCTCTATCACCTCTATAACTACGAGGAGGCGCTGAAGTTCTACCAGCGCTACAGCGAGCGAGTGCCCGACGACGAGTTCGGCCTGATGCACCAAGGCACCTGTCTCATCAACCTGGGCCGCTTCGGCGAGGCCGTCGGCATGCTGACGCAAGCCTTGGAGACAGCTCCCGACGACTCCCCCTACCTCAGCGACATCTACCAGGAGCTGTCGTTCGCTTACAGCGAGGACGGCGACGACCGCCATGCGCTGCAGATGCTGGACAGGGCCGACCTGCTGGATAGCACCGACCGCGTACAGACGCTCGTCGTGCGAGGGCACATCAAGCTCGCCGCAGGAAAGGTGAAGGAGGCAGAGCGCTACTACCGCAAGGCAGTGGTCACCAGCGATTCGCCAAACCAGACGCTGCTGCGCATCATCGTCTCCGTCTACGACAACCATTACCTGGAAGCTGCCTACCAGCTCTTCCTGAAGTTCTTCCAGATAGTACCCTCCGACCATTGCGAAGGCTATGCCTATATGGCCCTGGTGTGCTACGACCTGAAACGCTTCGACGAGTTCCTCTGCTACCTGAAGACCGCCTGCGAGCGCAACCCTCATGAGTGTCAGATAGCCTTGGCCCACATCTTCCCCGACGATCTGGACCCCAAGAACTATTTTTCCTATATTCAGGAAAGAATGCAGAAATGACACCAGATTACTTTAACACCTGCCCCTGCCCCTCCCCAAAGGGAGAGACAATTCCTCCCCTTCGGGGAGGCTTGGAAGGGGCCTAATTCCTAACTCCCATGTCCTGGCTTCTCAACAACCTCACCTACCCCAACATCCTGCTCCTCATGCTCCTCGAGAGCACCGTCGTTCCCGTGCCCTCCGAGCTTGTCGTAGCTCCCGCCGCCTACCATGCCGCCGGTGGCAACCTCAACGTATTCCTCGTGGTGCTCTTTGCCACCATCGGCGCCGCCATCGGTGCCAGCATCAACTATGTCGTAGCCCTCTATGTAGGCCGCCCCGTGGTCTATAAGTTTGCCAACAGCAAGTGGGGGAAGATGTGCTTGCTCAACCAGGAGAAGGTAGAGAAGAGCGAGCGCTATTTCGACGACCACGGCGTGGCCGCCACCCTGACCGGCCGTCTCATCCCCGGCATCCGCCACCTCATCAGCATCCCCGCCGGCCTGGCCCGCATGAACTACTGGAAGTTCCTGCTCTACACCACCATAGGAGCCGGCGCCTGGCACAGCATCCTCGCCGCCCTCGGCTGGTATCTCCACAGCATGGTGCCCGAAGACCAGCTCGACGCCACCATCCAGCAGTACAACCACTACATCGTCCTCGCCATCCTCGCCATCGTCGCCATCGCCATCCTCTGGTTCGTGGTGAAGCAGCGGAGAAAGAAAAGCAAGGGCATTCAGGGGACTGAGTAGCTACTCTTCGCCTATTGCGCGTTTGCCCCTTTTAGAGTAATTTTGTACCGCCATTGTACCTCGGCTTTGGGTACTTTTTAAAATCATATAGAATCTCGCAAGAAGCTGAAAACAAGCAACTTGCGAGATTTTTACTTTTGTATAGGATGCTAATTTGCTCCACATTTGCTCCACAAGTCCCGATAAGAATGTTAACTTTTTATATCGGGCAAAGCTTCCTTCTTAGTTGCCCCATGCTCACTCCCACCCAAAAAACCAAACCGTGGATTTTCGCAAAACGTCGGCCAAGGCATTAATCGTCCCAAGATTTTGGTCAACGATATCGGTGCAGAAGGCATAGTGCTCTTTGGCCAAAGGAAGACTTTCCTCTTCACTGACAGGATGGGGAACAACAAACTCTATGATGCCTTCGCATATGACTGCAGGGACGGCTCCAAATTCTTCATACCAATGCTTGGCAACACTGACGAGGTGTTCTGCTTTAGGACAATTATCCCATCCTCCAATAGGAAACCATGCCAATATCTGCCAAGGTTGATTTACCGGCACTTCCGCCAGAAGCAGCGGAAGTGTTTGCCCCGTCTCGTCATTGATGATACCACTGAAGGAAGTGTTGCCAATACCATTTTTCACATACTCGCCCAGCACATCCGTTCTGTAGAAATCGGGGGATTCTGTCTCAAAGCCATTCTGCAACTCACGGAGTCGTAAATCCAACCAATCCTTGGCGTTTTCCGTTGAATGCATCAGTTCTTGACGGCGAGCTTGCACTTTTGCCATATCAATCCCATTCTTGCCATCCTCAATTCCAAGTTGGTCCAAAATGTTGATGATAAGATTGTCTTCCAATACAAGAAGCACAGGAAAGAAGCCCTCTCTTCCTCCTCGTTCGCATGCCTCTTTATATGCTTTTTCTATTCTGGCAGGGTCGGTCGAATCATAAAAGGTAGTGTGGCAGCAAGCCAGTTCTTGCATCTTGCTTTTGGTCTTTTCATCAACATGTTTTTCTTCGTTAAGCCAATTGTGAGATTCTTTCTCTGCTTTTGCCTTATGTGTATAGATAACCATAAAAACAATGACGAATAAGAAAAAAATAAGAATCCAATACATGCTACTTATAGATTTAATGAATGTTTGGTGTTATTTTCCGACATATTTGCCAAAACCTTTATCCCTGCCATCTTT
>JAILFU010000010.1 GCA_024697405.1 Prevotella sp. | reverse complement strand
ATCAACATCGTGACCGGTAAGGGAAGCGTCATCGGCAACGAGATGGCCGGCAGCCCGAAGATCGACATCGTCAGCGTCACGGGTTCCGTAGGTGCCGGCGAGAGCATCATGGCCGCTGCATCGAAGAACATCACGAAGGTGAGCCTCGAACTGGGTGGTAAGGCTCCCGCCATCGTCTGCAAGGATGCCGACCTGGAGCGCGCCGCCCAGTGGATTGTCGACTCTCGTATCGGCAACAACGGTCAGATCTGCAACAACGCCGAGCGCGTATACGTACAGAAGGAGGTGAAGGCTGCCTTCACCGAGATTCTCGTCAAGAAGATGGCTGCCGTGAAGGTGGGCGACGTCTGTGCCGACGAGAGCGTCGATATGGGTCCGCTGGTAGAGGCCCGCGCCCTGGAGAGCGTCACCGAGAAGGTGGAGCGCGCCATCAAGCAGGGTGCCAAGCTGCTCTGCGGCGGTCAGCGTGTGGGCACGAAGGGCTACTTCTATGCCGCTACCGTGCTCGACAACTGTACGCAGGATATGGATATCATCCACGAGGAGACCTTCGGTCCGGTGATTCCGCTGGTAGAGTTCGACACCATCGATCAGGCCATCGAGTGGGCCAACGACTGTGAGTACGGTCTGGCTTCGTCTATCTTCACCAAGGACCTCAATATCGCTACGAAGGCTTGCCGCGAACTCGAATTTGGCGAGACCTACATCAACCGCGAGCACTTCGAGGCCATCCAGGGCTTCCACGCCGGTGTGAAGAAGAGCGGTATCGGCGGCGCCGACGGCAAGCACGGTGTTGAGGAATACCTCGTCACCCACGTGACTTATCTCGACACCTACGAGGATATGTAAAATCATTTGGTTACTTAAAAAGCTATTTACAATAGTCATTTCCGAGAATCCCCGCAGCCTTCCTTTAGGTGCGGGGTTTTCCTTTTTGTGGCCGCTGCAGCAAGAGGATGGAGGCGCGGATAAAAAAGAGCCCATCCTCCCTGCGCTCCCGAATCACGAAGGCCCTCATTTACAACTGTAACACTGTAACAACTGTAACACCCTCCCCCAATACCTCGTCCCGACTGCTAAAAAAAGTTAATTATCCTGCCCCCATCAGCATTTTCCTTATGAACAGCGGCATTAATTTGAAAAAAAACTATTATCTTTGCAGAATAATGATTAACATAGCTTGACAAACATGATGAAAAGAAGACTCTACACACTGCTGACAACCCTATTCGCCACCCTCACCGTGGCCTTTGCACAGAATTTCGAATTCCAGTATCAGGGCAAAAGTCTGGACGACCGCGCCACCGTGGCCATCTCGGCCGGCAAGAACATTTTCGGGGAGACGGCCTGCGAGACCAACCCTTCTTCTGATCCGCAAAACGGCCTCGTGCTGAAACTCCTCAACGCCACTACGGCCGAAGTCTCTGCCTCGATGCAAATCCTGTCGAACACGCTGGACGGCGCGACCCTGCAATGGTGTATGGGCGGCAACTGCATCCTGGTGAGCACCGGCTCCACCGAAAACAAGTCGTTCACGGCCAGCACCACAGAGACGGTGCAGTTCGACGCAGCCAACATACAGTCGAACGGCTCGCTGGAGGCCCTGCTGAGCGTCACCATCAGCGGCGTCACAAAGCGTGTGAACATCATCTTCACCAACAACTCGCGGCAAGTCTGGTGGAACTACTACAACACGTCTGGCGACTGGATGGTCCGCGGCAGCAGACAGGCCGAGCGCTACTATGTCGCCACCCACATCCCCTACGGATATAACGGGAACGACCTTACGGTCGAAGGCCTCTCGTTCTATTTCCTGCCGTCGGATATGGCAGACGTCGAGTACTGGGTATCTACCAAACTGCCGGAATTCGGCGGACAGGCAGACCTGGAAACGGTGAAACTCTCGGCGAGCGACATCACGTACGACAGGTTCAACCAGGTGGAATTCAAGACGCCGCACGCCATCCCCGAAGAGGGACTGTACGTAGGCTACTCTTTCACCATCACGGGGAGCAGCAACTATTCCTATTATCCCATCAGCTACCGCTCTTCGTCGTCGCCGTGCAGCGATGGCTTCTATATGAGCACTACGAGCGCTCCTGAGTGGGCGAAGAACGAGGGGGACCTCTTGGTCAGCGTCTTGTCCAGCGGTCAATTCAAAAACAATGCCATCAGCTTCCCTGCAGGCTCCGGCACGCAGGTCTACACCCTCAAGGGCGAAGAACAGAGCGTGGACGTGACGCTGACGAATGCCGGCACCTCTACCGTCAGAAACTTCACCTACGTCATCAAGAACGACGGCAAGGAGATAGCAAGCGGCACCCGCGACACCTATCTCTCGGGCCTGTCGATGGCGACGACCGCATCCATCCCCCTGCCCACCGACCTGGAGCCCGCCGCCTACGACCTCACCCTCACCGTCACAGAGGTCAACGGCCACTCCAACGAGTCGGACAGCAACAATTTCGCCATCAGGCAGTATAACATGCTGAAGAAATCGCCCTTCATGCCGCTCTTCGAGGAGTTCACAGGCACCTGGTGCGGCTATTGCGTGCGCGGCATCGTAGCAATGGAAAAAGCACAACAGCAGTATGGCGACAAGGCTGCCATCATCGCCGTCCACGATGACAACGCCATGGGTACGCAAGACTATCAGCCGATCATTCAGGCATACTGCAACGGATATCCAAGCGGCGTGGGCAACAGGTCTGAAAAGACAAGCATCAGCACCAACACCGTGGTCAGGCACATCGAGAACACCATCGACAACATAACGCCCGCAGCCATCGAGGCCACCGCCTACTGGGCCGACGAGGCCAAGACGGCCATCACAGTAGACACGAAGACCACCTTCCAGCTGAGCATGACGGGCAACTATGCCATCGCCTACGTGCTGATTGCCGACGGACTGACGGGCACCGGCAGCTCGTGGGCCCAAAGCAACTACTACAGCGGCGAAAGTTCCTCCGACCCCGACATGCAATACTGGTGCGAGCAGCCCAGCAAGGTGACGGGAGTGGTCTACAACCATGTGGCCGTAGCCGCCTGGCAGCCGCAGTATGGCGTGCAAGGCTCCGTCAGCAGCAATATCCGCGCTGGCGAGGCGCAGAGCTACAGCTTCAACGCCGACATCAGCGGCAACACCATCATCCAGGATAAGTCGAAGCTGAAGATGATCACCCTGCTGCTCAATGCCGACACCGGCGAGTTCATCAATGCCGCCCAGACAACCATCCTCGAAGGTACAGCCTCTCCCGGCGATGCCAACGGCGACGGACTGGTGAACTACGACGACATCGAAGAGGTGGCCAACTACATCATGGGCAGCCCCTCCGGCAAGTTCAATGCCGCGAATGCCGACGCCAACGGCGACAAGAGCGTGAATGCCGCCGACATCGTGACCATCCTGAACATCATGGCGCAATAACATCATTTTTTTGATTACTTAAGAAACTCATAAATATAGCCTGTTCTGGAATCCCCGCCCTGCTTGCAGGCGCGGGGATTTTCCGTTTTCTGCAGCCGCAGGAGCGTTCGCGTTACCCCTCAAGGATGCCGACCTTCCTGCGATTGCCGGCCGCCCTTACCGCCAGGTGAATCCAATAGATCCCACGCCGGTTCCGCTCCACGAAGAGCTCGTCGAAGTCCCGGCGGGTGTCGTCGGCCAGGTCGATCAGGATGACCGCATACCGCAGTGCCTGCTCGATGCCCGCACAGCGTATATCCACGGCGCAGCCCTTCAGGTGATTGCTCGTAGGCGAGGGATGATAGCCCGCGCGGATCATCTGCTCCATCACCTCCTCCGAGCGATAGCCCTGACTGATCACCAGCGGCTCCACACTGGCCGACGTCTCGTAGTCCTCGCCCGGCTGCAGGCAATAGAGCGCGTTGTAGGTATACCGCAGCTCCTCGAGCCAGTCCTCGCAGAGGCGCTTCAGATTGTTGATACTCTCCAGGCTGGGCGCATTGCCGTCCTTCGTCTGGAATCTCGTTCTCGTCATCTCCCCGAGCGAAAAGTGCTCGGAGAGGTAAAGTTGTTGATTTTTTTGCATGTTTCTTTCTTTGATTTCGGATTTGATTTTTTTGGGGGGGATGGGGAGGATGAGGGCCGATGAGACCGATGAGGATCGATGGCTTAATGGGCTTAATGGGCTGATTAACGTATGGAGGCCCTCAGATACAACTGTAACACTGTAACAACTGTAACGCCGCCTCGCCCTCTCGCCCTCTCGCCCTCTTTTCTACTCCATCCCTCCGTACTTCTTCTTATACTCCTCGGTCTTGCTGTAGCATCTTACGATATCATCATAATAGATATACCCGCGATTCATCCACACGCGCAGCGTCGATTTGCCGTCGCCCTCGCGCCCCTCTCTCGCCCTCATCAGCAGATAGTCCTCCTGCGAGAACGAGTCGGGCAGCAGTGCCAGCAGGTTCCTTGGCCCCGACTGGTGCTGGATGGCCCGTTCCTCGCGCAGCTCCTGCTCCAGCTGCTGACCGAAGTACAGCATCTTACACCATAGATTATACTGCTGCGTCCAACGAACAAACTCCGCGATCGTCTTATCCCAATGACAGCCGTTGGCGATATAGAGCAGCATCCCCTTGAGCCAGGCGATCACGTTGGCGCGGTACGAGAAGATTCTGTAGGCCTCCGATTCGTAGAGCCGCGCGGTGTCGGCGTTCTCCTGCATCATCGTGAGCGAGAGGCGCTTGGCCTGAGGGCACTCTACGAGTCCGCTGGCAGCCTCCAGGCGGTCGAGGTAGGGACTGAGTTCCTGGGCGAAGCTCTCGTCGTAGATGCCGAACACGGGAGCCTCCTCCAGTGCGTCCTCACCTGCCGATGTGTTCTTCCCTGCCGAGGCATTCTTCCCTGCCGAGGCATTCTTCCCGACGGCCGAGGCATCCTTCTGCGCGCCCCTGGTGTCGATGACGATGGTCGAGATATCCAGTCGGCTCACCGTTCCGTCGTTCACCATCGAACTGAAGAACCGGCGTGCGTTCGGCGGTGTGGTCGAGGCCACGAAGTTCCAGCGCAGCGGGGCGATGCCGGTGACCGACTCAGCCGTGGCGCGCTCCTGTCCGGCCAGCGCGTTGTCGAAGGCCTTGCGAATCATGAGGCTCACGGCCTCCGCGCTCTTCTTCGACGTCACGTTCTTCAGCGCCTCAATCTCGTCCACCTTGGTGTAGATATAGCGCTCGCCGTTGTTGTGGGCGTCGACGATGCGGCGGTTGAAGATGGCGTCGGTCAGGTCGTCTATCAGCATCTGGATGCAGAGGTCTTTCGGCCGCGGGTCCTTCTTCTGCTTCACCATCGGGTTGCGCTGCTTCCAGTCGTCCTCGCGCTGGCGGTGCGTCAGGTCGCGCTGGCGTATGCGCTCCATGATGTAATCCAGCGGCTCGCGGATGCAGCCCTTGCCCGTCGACTGCCCGGCGATGAGCACATTCATGAAGGTGCCCTCGTGCAGCACGTTGTCCCAGTAGCGGAACTTCACCCCGTGCAGATAGGCGCCCAGGGCGGGGAACACGGCGCTCGCCACGGCAGGCTTGTAGCACGACGGCACGTTCTTCGTCAGCAGCTTGATCAGCGGGGGCAGCCGCTTGGGCATCGGCGGCGGTGTGGTGGGCGTGCCGCCGCAAGCCCTCATCTCGGCGTCGCTCTGCATTGCCTCGAGCACCTTCTTCAGCCGCAGGGGGATGCCCGAGCGCTTCGTCTTCAGCGCGTTCTCGATCGTCTGGCGCCATTCCTCTTCGCCCTCCCTGAGCTCATCCTCGGTGGCCCCCTCGCGCACCCAGTAGTTAGGCACCACCTGCAGCAGCGTCTCCATCCGATAGCCGCAGATGCTGCTCAGCGTAGCCGCCAGCTCGAACGTCTTCGCGTTGCGGTCGCCCTCCACGGGATGCTCGCCGCCGTTGTACATCTCCCAGTACTTCTCGATGATGTCGGCGTAAGGCAGCCCCTTGTAGAGCAGCTCCCCGCCCTTGCTCTCGCGCCCTCGTTCTCCCCGTTCCCTGGCGTTTCCGTATGCTGCGTTGTCAACGCAGCCCTCGCGCATTCCTGCCTCCTCGGCTCTCTCTTCGCTCTCGCGCTTTCCTGCCTCCCCGGCTTTCTCTTCGCTCTCGGCTTTCTCAGGCTTCTCTTCGCCCTCTGCCTTCTCGCTGCTCTCTCCCTGTGCGAACAACTCATCATCCAGGAATATCAGCTCCTCCGGATCGGCCGTCGTCGTGAAGAACACCCGCGTGATATCCTTCGCCTGCTTGTCGAACTCCACGCCCAGCAGCTTGCTCGCCCACTTCAGGTTCTCCTCCTGCGAGAGCCCCTCACGACGCCGGAACACCAGGTGGAATCCCTTCGTGGCCGAGCGCTCGAGCATCAGGAGTCCGAGCTCGTCCTTCTTCGACATCACCAGTGCCGGCACCCCTGCCAGGCGCTCGCTGAGCCAGCGCTGCCTCTCCTGCTCCGGGAGCCCTGCCGGCGCCTTGAAGTCGATATCCATCCCCACCGAGTTCGAGGCCCTCTTGCTCCTGGCCAGCTGACCGTTCGCCAGCGGCAGGCACGAGTAGTTCACCTGCAGCAGCTCTTCCTTACGGCCCTTCGCCGCTCCGCCGCCCTGGCGCACCTCCTGCAACACCCGCTGCTGGCGCTCCGAGCCGCGCAGCCTCAGATACTCCTCGCGCGTGAGGATGGGGCGCATCATCTTCACCTTCTTCTTCGCAGCCCCATCCGCATAATATACCTCGTATGCACTCATCTCTGCTCGCGATTTTTGGTTCCGGCGCAGATGTCCGTAGCTCTCATCACCTTCCGTGCAATCACGCTCGCCTGAGTCACCAGCCGCTGCGGCAGCTCGTCGAGCAGCTCGTCGCAGAGCGTGAACACGAAGTAGTAGCGCCCGTTCTGACCGTGCGACAGCGTGCAGTTGTCGTCGCGGAATATCGCCTTGTTCTTCACGCGCTTAGGCCGCTCCGTCACGTAGACGTTACCGTCGCGCATCACCTGCACGTCGCACTTCCCACCGAAGGGCTCCATCTCCACCGTCTCCAGGCAGTTGAAGCTGGCCGTGCGACGACCGTCGTCCAGCATGCCGAATATCATCTCTCCGTCCAGCATCACTGGAATCTCTTTCTTCACTTTTACAATTTTAATCGTACTCATTGTTCTTTCTCCTTTTTTTTGTTAGTTACTCTTGCATTTTTCATCCGATCACCACCATCTCGCTGGCCACGATATCCTGGTAGTACACCCCGTTGGCCTCATGCGTGGCGAACCTCAGGCTTGCCGCCACCACCTGCCCGGCGGCATACTTGCACAGCGCCTGGTTGCCCAGCAGCGCGCAGTTGTACTCGTCCTCGTAGTCGCCGCCCAGCTCGCGGAGGCGGATGTAACACTTGGCCAGCTGGCCGTTCTCGCTCTTCTTCGACTGCACATACACAGCTTCCGTCTGTGCAATCACCTTGCAAATCTTTGTCTGCATCGTTCTTTTGTTTTTAGTTGTGAATAAATAATTTTTTTGTTCCCGAACCCTCCGAGTTCCTCGCCTGTTGAACCGCTTTTGGTTTTCCTCGCTTGCGAACCCCTTTTTGGTTTTCATCGCTTGCGAACCCCTTTTGGTTTTCCTCGTTGCGAACCCCTTTGGTTTTCCTCGCTTGCGAACCCCTTTTGGTTTTCATCGCTTGCGAACCCCTTTTGGTTTCCCTCGCTTGCGAACCGTTTTCGGTTTTCATCGCTTGCGAACCGTTTTCGGTTTTCCTCGCTTGCGAACGTCTTCGAGTCCGTGAGGCTTGTTTTCTGAACCTCGATGCAAAAGTACGATGCGGTTATGCGGCTGAAAAACTTTATTCCAACCGCATTTCAGTCGCAGAGCCGGACAGCCTCCAACCCCCTTCTCTGCCTAAGAAAAAAAATCAAAAAAAAATTGCGACCGAATCTCCGAAAAGATTCAGCCGCATCATTCAATCGCAAAGGCGCCTTCCGTTCAGGCCGATACCCCCGCGCCCGTCAGCAGCAGGCGGACAGAGCACACGGTTTTCATTCCGTGTTTCGTTTTGGCGTTTCTGTATGCTGCGTTGTCAACGCAGCCCTGCCTCCCTGTGCGCTCGTGCCTATTGAGCCTCGCTGACGTAATTCCTGACCCACTCGGCATACCCCTGCTTCTTCCCGTCGCCCATATACCGCGAGAGCAGGCGGGGATTCTCCACGATCCCCATCGCCTTCGAGATGGCATCGTAGCTGCCCTTCAGCACGCCGGCATCCTTGAGCAGCCCAACCACATACCCTCTGACCTGCATACGCTTATTTCTGACACCGCCGGCCGCCCAGACGCGCGCGATCTCATCGCCCCACTCCGAGGCCATCAGCTCACTCACAAACGCATCGCTCCACTTGCCGTCATACCGCTTGTCGCTCCGCATCTCCCCGAACCAATCCCCCTTCAGCATCTCCTGCAGCAGCTTCATCGGCGCAAACCGATTCAGCCCCGCCTTCTCTTTAGCCGCACGCGCAGCCTCTTCAGCCGCACGGGCCTCAGCCGCAGCCTTCAGCGCAGCCTCCTCCTCAGCCCTCCTGGCAGCCGCAGCCTCTTCAGCCGCACGCGCCTCAGCCGCAATCCGCTCCGCTTCCTCACGCACCCGGGCCTCCTCCATCAGCTGCCTGTGAACCTCCTGCGCCAACTCAATCTTGAACATATACTTCAAGAAATTCCTGCGATTAGCCTTCGCGTTCGGCTCCTTGCGATTCACGTAGAAATACCGCCCCGCCTGAGCCGTATTCACCACCAGATAGCCGTCGCTAAAATCCACGATCGACCGCAGCACGCGATAGTGCTTAAACACCGTCTTCTTCAGCGGATGATCATCGTCCAACAGGTCGAGCTTCACCTCGTTCTGATAGCACTTCCGGTTCTGCATCGGCGACACCTTCCGGAGGAAGATATTCGTCTCGAACAACCGCACCAGCCGCCCGACGATATACTCCTCGAGGTCCTCGACCGTCGGCTTGCCCTGACACGCGTCGCTCACCCATTTCTCAAAATTCACCTGCGCATTCCGCCCCTTCTTCGATCCCCTGAACCGCTTCATCTCCTGTCCGTAGAGCCTCACGTATTCCTCGTCCTTGCGATTCCGCTCCAGCGACACAGCCACCTTCGTCAGCACCCCGCTCAACTCGCCCAGCGCCTCGTTCTCCAACCGCGTCAGCTGCCCCAGCGTCAGCACGCCCTCCACCAGCGCCATCCGCTCCAGCCCCTC
>JAILFU010000188.1 GCA_024697405.1 Prevotella sp. | reverse complement strand
TGAAAAAAAGTTGTTGTCGCATTGCAAATGCTTATATTCAGAGCGGTCGGATTACAAATCCGACCGAGCGGAACAGAATGGTCTGATAAATGCTGTTGTACAGCCCTAAGTGATATAGAATATGGAAAAAGTTGTTGTCGCATTCCCTCTCGGTCGGATTTGCAATCCGACCGCTTCGAATATAAGCATTTGTAATGCGCCATAAATAATCATTTAACAAATAGTAGATATGGAGTACACCATAAATCAAATATGCATACTGCCATTTTCCAAAATTCCCCATATTTCTTGGTGTTGCCCTTACTTTAAGGCCGATTTGCGTTAATCTTCCAAAATTGCTTTGCCACGTCAGCATTATTTCGTATTTTTGCAGCCAATATTTCGAATCATCGAAAACAGACATGGATTATAACAATACAGGTATCTAACTATAGCTATATAGAAGTAATAATGACCAACTATCAACACACAATGAAAAGACTGAACTCTATTGCCATCATGGTCGTGATGAGCATCGTAATGGTGACGGGACTGACTGCTTGCGGCGACGACGACAAGGACCAGCCCGCGACCAGCATTCTCCTGCGCGCCTGCAGCATCGCCGAAGGCGCCGAGTACAACGCCTCTGAGCTGACGGCAGTCACCTTGTCGTATAACAATGTGGTGTCGGTAACCCCGTCGGCCAACATCACGCTTAACGGCACGAAATGTGCTGCCAAGTCGAGCGACAGAATGGGCACGGACGTCATCATCACCCTGCCCGCACTGGAAGAGGCCACGAGCTATACGCTCGACGTCCCCGCTGGCTCTATCGTCGCAAGGAACGACAGCAGGGCTTCGGCGGCGGCCTATAAGGTGAACTTCACCACGAAAGCTGTTCAGCACTCTATCAACATCGAGGCCGCTGCACTGACGAAGAAACTGGGCTGGGGATGGAACCTGGGCAACCACTTCGACACCAGCTCCGGCGAGGACGGGAAACCCACCCCGTATGGCTATTGGGACAATGCCACGCCCACGCAGAAGCTCTACACCAGCCTGAAGAATGCCGGCGTGAGCACGGTGCGTATATGCGTCACCTGGGGCAACTACCAGACGGGCGACCCCTGGACCATCGACGCCGCCTACATGGCCGAGGTGAAGAAGAACGTGGACTGGGCCGAGCAGGCCGGGCTGAACGTCATCCTCAACATGCACCACGATGAATACTGGATGAAGATAAAGGAGGCGGCCTCAAACAGCACCGTCGACGAGCAGATTAAGGACCGCATCGCGAAGACGTGGACGCAGATAGGCGAGACATTCAAGGCCAAGGGCGACTTCCTCTTCTTTGAGTCGTTCAACGAGGTGCAGGACGGTCAGTGGGGCTGGGGTGACAATCGCAAGGATGGCGGTAAGCAATATCGCACGCTGAACGGGTGGAACCAGACGGCCGTCGATGCCATCCGCGCCACAGGGGGCAACAACGCCACACGCTGGATTGGCGTGCCCGCCTATGCCGCCAGCCCGCAGCTAGCACTGGAAAACAGCTTCGCGCTGCCCGCCGACCCCGCCAGCCATATCATGGTGAGCGTGCACTACTATGAACCCACCAGCTTCACCCTCACGCCCGAAGACAGTGGCGGCAAGAGCGAGTGGGGGCACACCGCCGCCGCCGGAAAGTTTGCCGCCGGCAGCAACGAGGAGCATGTCGTGGATGTCTTCCAGAAACTGAAGAAGAAGTTCGTTGCCAACGGTATCCCCGTCTACATCGGCGAGTATGGCTGCGTGATGCACACCACCAGCCGCTCCAACCTCTTCCGCAACTATTACCTGGAGTATGTCTGCCGTGCCGCCCATACGTACAACATGCCGCTCTGCATCTGGGACAACAACAGCACGGGCGGTGGCAACGAGCATCACGGCTACTTCAACCACAACGACGGCACCTATCTCAACAACCTGGAGTCGCTCGTCCAGACCATGATCAACGCCGCCACCAGCGACGATGATGCCTACACCCTGGAAACCGTCTACGACAAAGCTCCGAAATAGTAAACCTCTCGGACTGTATAGAGTCGGGATGGTGCTGACAGAAAGAAATGATGGTATGGAGAAATGAGAATGGGTAATACGAAAATCAGGACAGCTAAAGAAGAGGATGCCGAACGGCTGCTTGGGATATATGCTCCTTATGTCACCGATACGGCTATCACCTTTGAATACGAGGTGCCGACTGTCGATGAGTTCCGGCAGCGTATCAGGAATACGCTGAAGAAATATCCGTATCTGGTGGCTGAGGATGAGGAAGGGAACCTGACAGGGTATGCATACGCCAATACTTTCAAAGGGCGTGCCGCCTACGACTGGACGGTAGAGACTTCCATCTATGTGAAGCAAGGTGAAACAGGAAAGGGACTTGGCCGGCTGCTTCACGATGCACTCCGGAAAGATCTGCAGCAGATGGGCATCCTCAATATGTGTGCCTGCATCTCTGCCCCAAGAAAGGCTACCGACAGGGGTGCACATTCTTGGAAGGATGAAGACCCGTATCTGACTGATAACAGCATCCTGTTCCATAGTCATCTGGGCTATCGGATGGTGGGCCGCTTCATGCAATGCGGCTACAAGTTCGGCCACTGGTATGACATGGTGTGGATGGAGAAACATATAGGCAACCATACTGAAAAGGTGGAGCCAGTACGTTTTTATGGCATGGAAACGGAAATATCGCTGTAAGACCTGTGGATATGAGGCTGAGGTGTATGACGGGCGAGGTCTGTTCCGTCAGCAGATAACAGCTATGTCCTGCTCTGACTGCAGGACTGTCCAGAATATCGTTGTGGGGGGTATCATAGCAGACGTGGCACCATCCTACAGAAGCGAGGTCGGCCGCTTGTGCCTGCAGTGTGGCAGCGATAAAATCAGAATCTGGGATATGAAAACCTGTCCGAAGTGTCAGGGAGAGATGGAAGATACTGGAGAAAGGGAGTACTGGACGTAGTGACAGGCCTTGTGCCTGTCCGTCATCGTAGAAGTTTTATAGCGAGCACCTCGTTATCTTCCGATTTGATGTCGGGAATAGTTATTCAGGAAAGCTGGAAGCATCAGACTCCTATGGATAAAGTATCGAAAGTGAAACTCACAGAGGAATGGACGCCTGACTATCGGAGTCTATTCGCTGAACGAAACAGCCTTTTCGCTGAATATATTTTGCGGAATAGCTTTGCGTGCTGTATCTTTGCACAAAAATTCTAAGACAACAGCAATGATGAAGAAAAATTTGTTTTATTTGATGCTTGCCGTGTGCATGGTTGTGGTGATAGGCTGTACAGCAGAAGACCCGCTAGATGAATTCAGCAATAACGGCAATGAAAGTGGAAACAATGTCGGTAACTTGTCTGTCAGCAACTCAGCCACCACAGGTGAACTGGCAACGTTTGACATCTCACTAGACACAGAGCATGCAGAAGGAACGGAGAATGCAGAGGGGTATTTCCCAGACGAGGAGGATGTCCTGGAGAACAATGAGTTTACGATGGAGGTGAACATCGATATGTCGAACCCTGTGGCCAAGACAGAGAACGGCGTGGAGGTAACCGTGAACGGTGGTCATGTGACGGTGAATCACGGTGCGTTAAAGAAGGTGTGCTATGTGGTGAGCGGCACCACGGCCGATGGCTCGTTGACTGTGGTGGGCGATAAGAAGTATGCCGTGAAGCTCAACGGTGCCAGTATCAACAACCCCGACTCTGCGGCGCTGAACCTGCTCAGTGGCAAACGGGCCTACATCATCCTGGCCGAGGGCACCACGAACACGCTTTCCGACGGCACGGGCGGCAGTCAGAAGGGCGCACTCTACTGCAAGGGCAAGCTGCTCTTTAATGGCAGTGGACGGCTCAGCGTTATTGGCCACACGAACAACGGCATCCATTCGGCTGATTATATTTTGTTCAACAAGGGTAACAACATCTACGTGAAATCAACAGCTAATCATGGCATTAAGGCCAACGACGGTGTCTTTATCAATGGTGGCATCTTGAATGTGGAGGTCTCGGCAGCTGCCGCCAAGGGTATCAACTGCGAGAGCCATATCATCGTAAATGGCGGGCGAACCACCGTGCTGACCACCGGCGAAGGCACTTACGACAGCGACGAGCGCGAAGTCAAGGGAGCTGCGGGCATCAAGGCCGACTCCACGTTCACTATGAATGGCGGCGAGCTGTGGCTGAAGAGCACCGGCTCGGGCGGGAAAGGCATCAATGTGGATATGGAGGCCTGTTTCTGTGGCGGCAGCGTGTATGTCATCACCACGGGCGGACAGTATAAGAGCAACAACGACACATCATCGCCCAAGGGCATCAAGGCCGATGGCAACATCACCATTAGCGGCGGTAGAATCTGGGTACGCACCGGCGGCAATAGCGGAGAGGGCATCGAGACCAAGGGACTGCTCAGCATGACGGGTGGCGAGGTTGCTAGCTATGCCTACGACGACGCCATTAATTCGAAGGACGACATGGTTGTCAGCGGCGGCTTTGTCTATGCCCAAGGCCAGCACAACGACGGCCTCGACGCCAACGGCAACTGTTACATCAAGGGAGGCACCGTTTATGCCATCTGCTCCGGATCGCCAGAAGTGGCCATCGACGCCAACAGCGAGCAGCAGAAGAAACTCTACGTCACCAGCGGTACCCTTGTGGCCGTGGGAGGACTGGAGGGCGGCTCCAGCCTGACGCAGCCGTGCTATCTGGCTTCGTCGTGGACACCCTCCACATGGTATGCACTGACTGTCGGCGACAGTACTCTCGCGTTCTTGACTCCGGCTGGCGGTGGCTCAGGTCTCGTTGTTTCAGGCGCTTCGCAGCCTGCGCTCCAGTCGGGGGTCAGCGTTGTAGGCGGCACCTCTTGGTTCGGTAGTCTCGCCATTACTGGCGGAACTGTTAGTGGCGGCTCCAGCGTGAATCTCTCGTCCTACACGGGCGGCAGCGGCATGGGCAATGTTCCCGGAGGCGGTGGCCCTGGCGGCTGGCACTGATGTTGTTGTTATGAGAAGAGTGAAAAAGATGAAACAATTGCGACAGGAGAACATCGCATACTTGGTAGCGTGGAGCCTGCTTTTTGCAGCTCCGCTACTGAGTCTTTATGTACGCACCATCGGCGACACGGATGTGTCGTTCAACTGGACGGAAGTGATTTTCGTCTGGAAGAAGTTTGCTGTCTTCCTGTTGCTGTTCCTTGTTCACAACTTCCTGCTGGCTCCCTTATTAGTGTATAGGCAAAGGCGCTTCGCATACTTCTCGCTCCTAGTCTTGCTGATAGGGGTATTTGCCATCTGTCAGTGCAGCAGCAGGCCAGAGATGCCGTCGGGACCGCCGCAACTCGAAATGACAGGACGGAATTTCCCGGCCCCCCCCGACAGGCCAGAGAATCTGGATAAGTCCTCCAGACGGCCAGGCGAACTGCCTTCCAAACGGCTAAACGGTCACCTTCCGAGACATCCAAACGGTCAGCCTCCCAAACGGCCAAACGACTTCCGGCCTGTAGATGCGCCGCCACCCATCGTTGGCGAGCGAGACATCCTCTCTGTCGTGATGCTCCTTCTTATGTTTGGTGCCAACCTTGGTGTCAAGGGATGGTTCCGCAGCCTCGATGACCGCAGACGACTGGCCGAGCTGGAGAAGCAGAACCTGGAGCAGCAACTGGAATATCTTCGCTACCAGATTAATCCGCATTTCTTCATGAACACGCTCAACAATATCCATGCCCTTGTCGATATCGACCCGGCGAAGGCCCAGGAGACGATTGTCGAACTGTCGAAGATGATGCGTTTCGTGCTCTACGAAGGTGACAAGTACGGAGTACCGCTGGCGAAGGAGATGGCGTTCATCCGCACCTATGTGAAACTGATGCAGCTCCGCTATACTGACAACTTGCGCATCACACTCAATCTGCCCACGGAGCTGCCCGACCGCAGCATTCCACCACTCCTCCTCATCTCCTTCGTGGAGAATGCTTTCAAGCATGGTGTCAGTTATCAGCATGAGTCGTTCATCGACATCAGGGTAGCAACGGAAGGCGACAACCTGCTGTTCGAGTGCCGCAACTCAAAAGCAGGCCTCCAAGCACCGACCACTTCTCACCAGACGCCAACCCAGGGTGGTGTTGGCCTGGCAAATGTCCGTAAGCGTCTCGACCTGCTCTACGGAAGTAGCTACACGCTCCGCATCCATGACGATGACGGCGTGTTTTCTGTAAATCTTGATATACCCCTTAAACAGTAAAACGAAACAAACATGATACGTTGTCTTGCCATCGATGATGAGCCGCTGGCTCTCCAGCAGCTCGTTGCCTACATCAGTAAAGTGCCCTTTCTAGAACTCGCCGCTCAGTGCCATAGTGCCATTGAAGCCCGTCAGTTTCTGGAGCATGACACTGTCGACGCCCTTTTCTGCGATATCAACATGCCTGACCTCAACGGCATGGACTTCGTGAAGACGCTCGCTGCCCCGCCGCTCGTCGTATTCACCACGGCCTATTCAGAATATGCCGTGGAGGGCTTTCGTGTCAATGCCGTCGACTACCTGCTGAAGCCTTTCGGCCTGCAGGAGTTCCAAAGGGCCGCAAACCGCTTAAAGGAGAGACTTCTCCCTAAAACGGAGAATACGGGTGACACACTTGAGGCGGCAGACACCATCTTTCTCAAGACCGACTATCGCATCGTCAAGGTCAACCTAGCCGACATCCGCTACGTCGAGGCCATGAGCGAATACCTGAAAGTGTGGCTTGAGGGCGAGGCCAAGCCCATCATCACCCTGCTGTCGATGAAGAAGATGGAGGAAAGACTGCCAGCTTGCTTCATGCGTATTCACCGCTCCTACATTGTCAATCTGAACAAGATACGGGAGGTAAACAAGAACCGCGTCATCATGGATGCCAGCACCTACCTCCCCATCGGCGATTTGTACAAAGATTCTTTCCAGGCCTATTTAGATACCAGGTTCCTAGGGGGACGCTCCACATCCGCACCTTCGTTTTCCACATGAATAATGAAACTAACAATCTCTCGTTCGACCAGCTGCTCATAGCCCACCATCGGCTATCCAGATATGTTTTTCGTTGTCGTTTCTGATTGCGATGTGCTTCTGCTCTTGTTTACCATCGGGATGCGTCAAGGCGTAGAACACGTATGTGCCAACATAATCGCCGTAGCGACGTTCTTGGAAGTCAGAGGCTTTACAACCTTTCAAGTAAGCATCTTGCAGTGCATCCTTTGTGTTGTCTGCGTCACCGAGACGTTAACAGGCATACCTCGTCGAGTGGGGGTGTTCTTGTTGCAGATGTTCAGCGAGTTCATTCATTGTGATGTTGCATACGGCTATCGTCTCAGGCGGTAGCTGCATTCTTGCGTAAAAGTTAATTTCGGGAATGGTTCGGGAATTTCGGAAAACAAAAATCCGCAAGTGCTTTATTTTTTGGCTACTTACGGATTCTCTTTGTAGGAACATTGGGACTCGAACCCAAGACCTCTTCAATGTGACTGAAGCGCTCTAAACCAACTGAGCTATGCTCCTGTTTGCCTTTTGTGAACCCGAAGGGATTCAAACCCTTGACCTTCAGAACCGGAATCTGACGCTCTATTCAGCTAAGCTACGGGTCCCTTCATCCTCTGCTTGTTCAGTTAAGCGGGTGCAAAGGTAGATATTTTTTTTCATTCCCGCAAGTTTTTCCCCGATTATTTTTCGTGATTGCAGAATTATTTGTAATTTTGCACTCCAGAATAAGTGATGGATGAAAAAGTGAAGAGTGAAGTAATTTGTTTTGCACTGGCTCTTGTCTTTCTGCTGGCTTCCGGATGCAAGGGTAGGAAAGGCAGCGGGACTGTGGTTGCCGAGGAGGGGGATGAGGAACCTCTGCCTGAACGGTATGAAAATGACGACCTCCCTAAGGCGGCCGACGAGCTGTTCGACGATTTTGCCTACTACTTCGCCAGCAACGAGGGTCTGCAGCGCCGGCGCATAGCCTTCCCCTTGAAGGTGAACGGCACTGACGTGGAGGAGCAGGAGTGGCAGATGGATCCGCTCTTCATGACGGCAGGGGAATATGTACGTATCTTTGACTCGGCGGAGCAGCGTGAGCTGGCAAACGACACGACGATAGCGCACGTGACCATTGAGAATATCCACATGACGGCCGACTCTGTGCGGCAATATCTTTTCGACCGCAGCGAAGGGCGCTGGCAGCTGACTGCCGTCAAGGACATCACGATGCATGAGATGCCCTACGCCAAGTTCCTGGACTTCTATCAGGACTTTGCCACCGACTCGGCGTTCCAGCAAGCCAGCCTGAACAGCGAGATAGCTTTCTCCAGTCCCGACCCGGATGATGACTTTGCCACGCTGGAGGGATTCATCACGCCCGACTCGTGGGAAGCCTTTGCACCAGAGTTGCCTCACGACAATATATATAATATTGTGTATGGCAAGCAGGACAAGCGGGCAAAGAAGAAGGTGTTTGTGGTTTGCGGCATCTCGAACGGCCTTGAGATGGAACTTACTTTCCAGCAGAAGCGTGGCAGGTGGAAACTGATGAGAATTGAGAACTGAAAAGGCCCCTCCATGCCTCTCCGAGGGGGAGAAGATATTCTTTCCTCCATCGGGGGGGGCGGGGCTGAGAAATGAGCGATGAGAGACGAGAACGATTATAGTCTGCTGCGGCACAATACGTTTGGCATTGACGTGCGGTGCCGGCGCTTCCTGGAGTTTGCCACTCTGGAAGAGGCCGGGCAGGTGGCTGCCATCCTGCGTGAGGGTGGCGGACGGTTCCTCATTGTGGGTGCAGGCAGCAACCTGTTGCTTACTGGCGACTATGAGGGGACGGTGGTGCGTTCGGCCATTAGGGGCATCACCACGCTCCATTCCCCCGAGGGGATTTCCCTCACTTGCGGCAGCGGAGAGACATGGGACGACGTGGTGGCCTGGACTGTAGGGCAGGGCTTTGCTGACTTGGCGAACCTCTCGCTCATACCGGGCGATGTGGGTGCGTCGGCCGTGCAGAACATCGGCGCATACGGCGCGGAGGCTTGTCAGTTTATCAGCAAGGTGAGGGCTGTGGAGATTGCCACGGGCTGTGTCGTAGACATCCCTGCCGAGGAGTGCCGCTATGGCTATCGCGACAGCCGTTTTAAACACGAGTGGAAGAATAAGTATCTTGTCACACATGTGGTTTACCGGTTGGATGATGACTACCGGCCCCATCTTGACTACGGGAATATCCGTTCCGAGCTGGAGCGAAGAAACGTCGGTTGTCCTACTCCACAGCAATTGCGGCAGGTGGTCGTCGACATTCGTCGTGCGAAGCTGCCCGAGCCGCAGGTGATGGGCAATGCCGGCAGCTTTTTTATGAACCCCGTGATAGCGCGTGACAGGTTTGAGACGCTGGCGGCGCGATATCCTGAAATGCCTCATTATTATGTCAGCGAGGAGCTGGAGAAGATTCCTGCCGGATGGCTCATCGACCAGTGTGGCTGGAAGGGCCGTTCCATGGGGCACGCCGCCGTCTATGACAAACAGGCCCTGGTGCTGGTGAACCTTGGAGGTGCCACGGGGCAGGACATCGTGGGACTATACCGTGCCATCCAGGAGGATGTCGCCGGGAAGTTCGGCATTGAGCTGAAGCCGGAGGTGAACGTGGTTTGAGTAAGGGGGGAGTGATGAGGATTACATTTCTAGGAACAGGAACATCTTGCGGCGTGCCCGTCATTGGCTGCCGGTGCGAAGTGTGCCAGAGCAGCAATGCCAAGGACAGGCGGCTGCGCTGCTCCATACTTGTGGAGACGGAGCAGACACGGCTGCTCGTGGACTGCGGGCCCGACTTCCGCCAGCAGATTCTGCCACAGCCCTTCCGCCGCATCGACGGCATCCTGATTACCCACTCGCACTATGACCACGTGGGAGGTATGGACGACGTGAGACCCTATTGCCAGTTCGGCGAAATCAATGTCTATGCCGACCCCTTGGCCCGCAGGGGCATGCTGGAGATGCTGCCTTACTGCTTTGCCGAAAACCGCTATCCCGGTGTGCCTGCCATAGGCCTGCATGAGATTCATGCCGGTGAAGAGATGACCATTGGCGACATCAGCGTCCTGCCTTTCCAGGTGATGCATGGGAAGTTGCCCATCTTGGGCTACCGCTTCGGCCGCTTTGCCTATATCACTGACATGAAAACCATCAGCGACGACCAGGCCCGGCTGCTGGAGGGAGTGGAGACACTGGTGGTGAACGCCCTGCGCTTCGACCGTCCCCACCACTCACACCAGCTGGTAGGCGATGCCGTAGCATTCGCCCGCCAGATAGGCGCACGGCGCACGCTGCTCACCCATGTCTGCCATGACATCGGCCTGCACGACGAGGTGAACAGCCGTCTGCTGCCACCGGGAGTGGAACTGGCCTACGACGGGCAGGTGCTGACCGTGTGAGCGGTGGCTAGAACTCGGTGAACGACAGCGGCATGAGGTTGCTGATGCCATCCATCACGAACACCCGTTTTTTACCGTAGAGCAGGATGCGAAGCTTCTTGTGGTAACGGGTCTCCGTCTCTATCAATACCTGTCGGCAGGTGCCACAGGGCGACACGGGTTCCTCGGTAAGCTCGCCCTTCGTGTCGCGTGCGGCAATGGCCAACGCCACGGGAGCTACATCTGGGTATTCGGCACCGGCAGCGAAAATAGCCGTGCGCTCAGCGCAGAGACCGGCAGGGAAGGCAGCGTTCTCCTGATTGCAGCCGCGCAATATCTCCCCATTCTCTAACAGCAGTGCCGCTCCCACATGGAAGCGGGAATAGGGGGCGTAGGAGTGGGCGGTCATGTCGATGGCCGCAGTCAGCAATGCCTGTTCCTGCTCAGGCAGTTCGTCCATCTTGTACTCGCTGATGTCAATGGGAATTGGTATTCTATTCATAGTCTTGGTTTTAAGAATTGTCCTGTAATACTCGCCTTGCACCGGGCCACTTCTTCGGGGATGCCGGCGCAGACCAGTGCTCCACCCTTGTCGCCGCCTTCTGGGCCGAGGTCGATGACATGGTCGGCCTGGCGGATGACGTCGAGGTTGTGCTCGATGATGACGATGGTGTGTCCCCGTGCTATCAGCGCGCTCAGTGCCGACAGCAGTTTCTGGATATCGTGGAAGTGAAGGCCTGTGGTAGGCTCGTCGAAGATGAACATGGTGGGTTCCTGCCGCTCCTGACCGATGAAATAGGCCAGCTTCACGCGCTGGTTCTCTCCGCCGGAGAGGGTGGAGGAGTTCTGTCCCAGCTTGATGTAGCCCAGTCCCACGTCGGCCAGTGTCTTCAGGCGCCTGACGATTTGCTCCTTGCCGCTGAAGAAGTCTACGGCCTCGTCGATGCTCATGTTCAGCACGTCGTCGATGTTCTTCCCATTGTAGCGCACGTCCAGAATGTCGTGTTTGAAGCGGTGGCCGTGGCAGGCTTCGCATTCCAGCACCAGGTCGGCCATGAACTGCATCTCCACCGTGATGGTGCCGGCGCCTTTGCATTCGTCGCAGCGTCCGCCGTCGGTGTTGAACGAGAAGAACTGGCTGGTGAAGCCCATCTGCTGTGCCAAAGGCTGCTCGGCGAAGAGGTCGCGGATGGCGTCGTAGGCTTTCACGTAGGTGGCGGGGTTGGAGCGGCTGCTCTTGCCAATGGGGTTCTGGTCGACGAATTCCACATGGCGGATGGCATTGATGTCGCCCCCCAGACCGCTGTATTCGCCGGGGGCGTCGAAGACCTCGCCCAGATGCCGCTTCAGGGCAGGGTAGAGGATGCCCTTGATGAGGCTGGACTTCCCTGAGCCGGACACACCCGTGATGACGGTCATCACGTTTAGCGGAATCTTTACGTCGATGCCCCGCAGGTTGTTCATGCGGGCGCCTTTCACCTCTATATATTGGTTCCAGGGCCGTCGGCTCTGCGGCGTGGGCAGCGTGTCGAGACCGGTGAGGAAGCGGAGGGTGTGGGACGGGGTGGGGGCGACGGGGGTGCCGTCGGGCACGGGACCGGCGTATATGATTTCTCCTCCGTGCTGGCCGGCGTCGGGGCCTACGTCTATGAGGTAGTCTGCGGCACGGATGATTTCCTCGTCATGCTCCACCACTACCACTGTGTTTCCTAAGGCCTGCAGCTCTTTGAGCACATGGATGAGGCGGGCCGTGTCGCGGCTATGCAGACCGATGCTCGGCTCGTCGAGGATATAGAGCGAGCCAACGAGGCTGCTGCCCAGCGACGTGCAGAGGTTGATGCGCTGGCTCTCGCCGCCGGAGAGGCTGTTCGATGTGCGGTTCAGTGTCAGGTAGCCCAAGCCCACATCCAGCAGGAACTGCAGGCGATTGCTGATTTCCAGCAGTAGCCGCCTGCCCACTTTGGCGTCATAGTCGGTGAGCTGCAAATGCGTAAACCACTCTTTCAGGTAGTTGACAGGCATCTGCACCAGGTCGTTGATGCTGCGCCCGCCAATCTTCACATAGTCGGCCTGGGGCTTCAGCCGGGAGCCGTGGCAGACCGGACAGGTGGTCTTACCCCTGTAGCGGGCCAGCATCACGCGGTATTGTATCTTATATTGGTTCTCCTTCACCATCTGGAAGAAACTGTCGATGCAGGGCTTCTCCTTGGAGTGACGGTCGGAAGGCAGCCCGTGCCACAGCCAGTCTTTCTGCTGCTGGGTCAGGGCATAGTAAGGCTCGAAGATAGGAAAGTCGTCCTTGGAGGCATGCTGAATGAACCAGTTCTTCCATTCGCCCATCTTGTCGCCATGCCAGGGAACCACGCAGCCGTCGTAGACCGATAGCGACGTGTTGGGGATGACGAGGTGCTCGTCGATGCCGATGATCTTCCCGAATCCCTGGCACTCAGGGCAGGCTCCGGCGGGAGAGTTGAACGAGAAGGTCTGGTCGGTAGGCTCCTCAAAGGTGATGCCGTCGGCCTCGAAGCGGGTGCTGAAGTCATAGCGCAGGCCTGACGGGGAGACCATCAGGCACAGCTGGCCTTGGCCTTCGTAGAAGGCTGTCTCGGCACTGTCGACGAGGCGGTCGATGGTCTCTTTCTCGTCGGAAGCCGAGAGGCGGTCGATAACGAGATAGATGTGGGAGGCGGGCGGCGAGGGGGGAGAGGTGAGCCAGTCGTCAATGCGGACGATGTCCTTGCCGTCATAAAGGCGGCTGTAGCCCTGCAAGAGGGAGGCTTTGAGCTGTTGCTCTACGGTTCGCCCTTCGGGAACCACGAGAGGGGCCAAGACGACGAACTTCGTCCCTTTTGAAAATTCCAGCATCTTCTGCACCACGTCCTCGGTGGAGTGCTTCTTCACCTCCACGCCGCTGACCGGTGAATAGGTGTGGCCTATGCGGGCGAAGAGCAGTCGCAGGTACTCGTATATTTCTGTCGAAGTGCCTACGGTGCTGCGCGGATTGCGGGCAATGACTTTCTGCTCGATGGCAATGGCCGGAGGCAGTCCTCGGATGAAGTCGCATTCTGGCTTGTTCATGCGCCCCAGGAACTGGCGGGCATAGCTGCTGAGACTCTCCACATAGCGCCGCTGTCCCTCGGCATAAAGCGTGTCGAAAGCCAGCGACGACTTTCCGCTGCCGCTGACACCCGTGATGACGATGAATTTACCTTGCGGCAACCGCACGTCAACATTCTTCAGGTTGTTGACGCGCGCGCCCTTTACCTCTATATATTCTTGACTCATATTCGTTTCAGTACGAGCAGCAAGTGATCCCAAACCATCTGGACGGTGGGAATGAGCAACCGCTCGTCGGGGGTATGCACATCACGTAGCGTGGGGCCGAAGGACACCATGTCGAGATTGGGATAGCGCTCGGAGAAGAGGCCGCACTCCAGTCCGGCATGGATGCCGCGTACGATAGGCTCCTTTCCGAACAGCTCCTTGTAGGTCTCTACCACTGTGTCACGAAGCTTGCTCTCAGCCCTCATCTTCCATGCAGGATAGCCGTCGCTGCTCCATGCCTCGGCACCTGCCAGCTGGAAGGTGGCCCGGATGGTGGCGCACATGTTGTCGAGGTTCGACATGACATTGGAACGCTGCGAGGAAAGGACGTTGATCTCTGTGTCGGTGGTGTGGATGGCGGCAATGTTGGAAGAGGTCTCCACCATACCGTTCAGCTCAGGATCCTGGCAGATGGCGTAGATGCCGTTGTCGACGGCCTGCACGGCCCACACGAACTGGCGGGCCACCTTGTCGTCAATGACAGCCTGCGCATCAGCGCTTTCCATCGACCATATCATCTGTGTGTCGGTGACGTGGAATTCATCTTCCACCTGGGCGGCAAAGACATTCCAGTCGGCCTTCACGTTCTCCTTCACGGCGTTGGGCACGGCGATGATGAACTGTCCGTCGCGGGGGATGGCATTGTGCAGCTTGCCGGAATGGAAGTCGGCCAGGCGCACACCTTCGTAGCGGTTCATCGTCTGGAAGAGGAAGCGGCCGAGCAGCTTGATGGCGTTGGCACGCTTCTTGTTGATGTCGTCGCCAGAGTGGCCGCCGCAGAGCCCTTTCAGCTGGGCACTGAGGAAGAATGATCCGGCGGGGGCTTCCTCACGCTTGAACGTGAACTTGGCCTGCGTGTTGCGTCCGCCGGCACAGCTTACGAAGAATTCACCCTCGTCTTCCGAGTCGAGGTTGATGAGATAGTCGCCCGTCATAAAGCCGCTCTTCATGCCCTCGGCACCGCTCAGCCCTGTCTCTTCATCGCGGGTGAAGACACACTCCAGGGGACCGTGCTCAATGTCGTCGGCTTCGAGGATAGCCAGCTCAATGGCGCAGCCGATGCCGTCGTCGGCACCCAGTGTCGTGCCCTTGGCACGGAGCCACTCGCCGTCGACGTATGTCTGGATGGCGTCGTGGTCGAAGTCGAACTCCACATCCACCAGCTTGTCGCACACCATGTCCATGTGGCTCTGCAGGATGACGGTCTTGCGATTTTCATATCCTTTCGTGGCCGGCTTGCGGATGATGACGTTGCCCGTCTCGTCGACTTTCGTCTCCAGTCCGTGGCTCTCGCCCCATCCTTTTAGGTACTCAATCATCTTCTCCTCACGCTTCGAAGGGCGGGGAATACTGTTAATCTTTGCAAACTGTTCGAACACAGATGCAGGTTTTAGAATGTTTTTATTCATTTTTAATGTTTAATATGAAGTGATTCAAATTTATTTGTTTAACTTTGCACCCGCAAAAGTAATAAAAATGATTGGAAAAATCGTCATTGTCACGTTAATAATTGCTATAGCCGTCGCTTTTTTATGTGTAAAAGTGATTTTCAGGAGGAATGGACGCTTCTCATCGCAGCATATCCACGACTCTGAAGCCATGAGGGAACGTGGTATTCACTGCGTCCTGGAGCAAGACAGGGAGATGAGGCAGACCAGCCGGCTGGCTGTGAGCGAAAGAAGACAGAGTAACAGAGTAGCGGACAGAGTAAAAGACATAGTAACATAATAACAGACATAGTAACAGAGTAACGGACAGAGTAAAAGACATAGTAACATAATAACAGACATAGTAACAGAGTAGCGGACAGAGTAAAAGACATAGTAACATAATAACGGACATAGTAACAGAGTAACGGACAGAGTAAAAGACATAGTAACATAATAACATAATAACAGACATAGTAACAGAGTAACAGACAGAGTAACGGATACAATTAATAAAAGATACAGTAATAAATTACAAAATGAAAAAGAACATTATCAAGACACTTACCCTTCTGGCCATCGTAGCAACGATGGCATCGTGCAACAAACAGCCTTCCAAGATGGACGGCGAAAGTACTGCCGAAGACGAATCGGCTCAGGGACTCCGCATCGCATACGTGGAGGTGGACTCCATCATCAATCAGTATGAGTATGCCAAGGTGATGAACGATTCGCTGGAAAAGATGGGTGCCAATGCCACTAACGTGCTGAGCAATAAGGACAAGGAGCTGGAGCGCTCGTACAACAGCATACAGACAAAGCTTCAGAACAATGGGTTCACCAGCGAGCAGCAGTATAAGAGTGCCGTGGCCGCATTCGAGCAGGAACGCAACAACCGCGTCGCCCTGGAAGCCCGTCTGAGCAACGAGCTGATGCAGAAGCAGACCGATTTCACCAAGACACTACACGACAGCGTGAACAACTTCCTGGCCGAATACAACAAGGACAAGAAGTACGACATCATCCTGCGCACCGGCATGGCCAACGAGGTCATTCTCTATGCCGACAAGAAGTTCGACATCACACAGGATGTCATCAACGGCCTGAATGCAAGGTATAAGAAATAGTCAGGAGATAGTAGTTAGGAGCTTGGCGTTAATCCGTAAACCGTAGAGAAGATGACATTGATTATTGTAGTGATGCTTGTGTTCAGCTATGTGCTGATTGCCACCGGCCACCTGACGGGGGTCAATAAGGCGGCCATTGCCATGTTCCTGGGCACCATCAGCTGGGTGGTCTTCGTCATCTGGGGCGATGACTTCGTGCAGAGCCAGCATGCCGCTGAATATGCTGAATGGCTGGCAGGCGAGCCATCGACGAGCAAGACGGTGAAATACTTCATCTACGACAAGCTCTTCCTGAACTACGTGGGACGTGCGGCAGCTATTGTCATGTTTCTGCTGGCCACCATGTCCATCATCGAGATTCTCAACAACAACGGCTGTTTCGATTTCATCAACGAATGGATTCGCACCCGCAATCCCAAACGTCTGCTGTGGACCATTACCCTAGCCACCTTTTTGCTCTCTGCCACCCTCGACAACCTGGCTACCACGATGCTTATGCTGGTCATTATGCACAACATTGTGAAAAGCCGGTCGCAGCGCATGCTCGTCGGCTCGGCCATCGTGCTGGCGGCGTGCAGCGGAGGCTGCTTCACCGTCATTGGCGACTGCACCGGCCTGCTGCTTTGGGGCGATGAAACCGTCACGGCCACCCATTTCTCCACCTATCTGGCATTGCCTGCCCTTTTGGCATGGATAGTGCCTACTATCCTGATAAACCGCGAGCTGCCTGGCAGACTTGACATCGAGTGGCAGGTGGCTCCCTATCGCGGCGACGACACCCGTCTGAACCGATGGCAGCGCGTGCTGATGCTTTTTGTTGCCATCGGCGGTCTGTGGTTTGTGCCCACCTTCCTCAGCCTAACGCGCCTGTCGCCGTTCCTCGGTGCCCTCTGCGTGCTCAGTGTGCTGTGGGTGGTGAACGAGGCTTTCAACCGCAAGCTGATGAACGCCGACCAGATGTCGCAACGCCGTTTCCCCCGTGTGCTGCAGTATGGTGCCATTCAGCAGATGCTCTTTGTCATGGGCATCATGCTGGGATTCGGTGCCGTGACCGAGACCGGGGTACTCACCACCATTGCGCGGTGGGTGGAATCGGTCATTGGCAACATCTGGGTCATAGGAGCCTTGTCTACTCTGCTCAGCAGCTGTGTCGACATGTTCACCATCGCCATCTCCGACATATCCATAGCCCAGTCGCTGCATGGCGTGACTGCCGATTCCGGCGACTTCGCACAGAATGGTGCCTACTGGCTCATCGTGGCTTTCTCAACAGGCATCGGCGGCAGTCTGCTGACGGTGGGAAGCACCAGCGGCATCGCTCTTATGCAGATGGAGCACATCCGCCTGGGCTGGTATTTCCGGCGTATTGCACCGAAGATTCTTTGCGGCTGGCTGCTGGGCATGCTCGTCCTCTGGCTGGAGTGCACTTTTGGAGCATAGCTCAGTTGCAGCATCGTTCATAACCTTATACCTATAGAGGTGTTGACGAACCAGTCATTCAGATGGCCGTGGCTGTTGCTGTGGCGATAGCGGAAATTGTTGAACTGTCCGTAGGCATTAATGAAGTAGCGGCCGAAGTTGTAGGTCAGCGACAGACGGGCATCGACGTTCACCGTCATGCCGCTGTTGTACGTCTTTTTGCCCATGGGCGTTATGCGCAGGCTACTGTACCACCACTCGTCCCACTCTTCATCTGTCAGGTCTTTATCAAAGAATCTGGGGTCTTCCATCAGCTCATGCACGTTCGTGGCAAAGCCATAGCCCCTAATCTTGTTGACAATGGTGAGCATTGGCATGGCAATTGCGCTGACGAGTAGCCCGCGAGCCGGCACCCAGTTGTAGGCATAGCCCACGCCCACGCTGCCCTGCCACAGCTTTACACGCCCCAGCCCATGCATCGCGTACACAAGGTCGCCGTTTGTATCCGTGGCAAAGTTGATGTGGCCGTAGTAGTACATCGCCCCGGCCATGAGGGAGCCTGCCGACCGTTTCTGAAGCACAGACTGGTCGTATGCTGCGGCGTAGGAGAAGTGCTTGCCGTTGAACAGGTAGTAGCCGTCGGCAATGACAGTTCGCACCTTGATGGGGTCGATGAGATGCACTTCCTCCCAGGCCTCCTTTTCATCCTCCGGGATGATGTCACTGTTCAGGCCGAAGTTGGGATTATTGTTGTGGAACGAGTGGATGCGCACGTTGACTCCGTAGGCACCGCCCATGGCGCCGAAGGTGAGATAGCTGCCCTCGTCGCCGCCCACGTTCACGGTGTAGCCCAGACCGTAGCCTCTGTAGCCTGCCCATAGTCCGACATACTGCGACGGCTCGGTCTTCAGGAATGGCGTGGCAGCGTAGGAGAAGCTGCCGATGCTCCCCGATGCCCTCATCTTCAGACTGCTCTGGTTCACGTTGCCCCTGACGATGAACTGCCAAGGTTTCTCCGGCGCATCGATGTAGCGGCGGTCAACACCACTTATCGACATCGAGTCAATCATCGTGCCAACCTTCTTAACCTAACTTTGACCCCACTTGTCAAAAGTTTGGAAAATTTCGACCTGTGCAGTTGAAAACGGCATGAGACACTGTTAAATTTTCACAAATTCAAGAGGTTTTCGCATGTTCCTTTCCACTTCAGGAATTTAGAAATAATTACACAACATACTGACTCTCAGTGGCTTGTATTCGTGTT
>JAILFU010000167.1 GCA_024697405.1 Prevotella sp. | reverse complement strand
TGGCTAGTTGTTACCAAGGTAGCTAACTTTAGTTAATGTTCCCAAAATGCTTTTGTAAGTCGCTCTTTTTTTTGTACCTTTGCAGCGTTTTAAAACGCAAAAGGATGAAAATAGCTTTAATCGGCTACGGCAAGATGGGCAAGATGATAGAAGAGATAGCCCGAAGCCGGGGCCATGAAATCGTGAGTATCATTGACATTGACAATCAGGAGGAGTTCGAGAGCGACGCCTTCGCATCGTCCGACGTGGCCATAGAGTTCACCGCCCCGCAGGCTGCTTACGGCAACTATCTGAAGGCCTGGGCCAAGGGCGTGAAGGTAGTGAGCGGCTCCACGGGCTGGATGAAAGAGCACGGCGACGACGTGAAGACAGCATGCGCCAGCGGCAAGACGCTGTTCTGGGCTTCAAACTTCAGCATCGGCGTCGCCATCTTCTCAGCCGTGAACCGCTACTTGGCACGCATCATGAACCAGTTCCCGCAGTACGACGTGGAGATGGAAGAGACACACCATGTGCACAAGCTCGACCATCCCTCGGGTACAGCCATCACCTTGGGCGAGGACATTGTGGAGCAGCTCGACCGGAAGACAGGCTGGGCCGAAGAGACCACCGACCCCGGGCTGCTGCGCATTGACCATATCCGCCGTGGCGAGGTGCCGGGCATCCACAGCGTGCGCTACGACTCCCCCGAAGACCTCATCACCATCACCCACGACGCCCACTCGCGCCGAGGCTTTGCGCTGGGTGCTGTGCTGGCTGCCGAATATACCAAAGAGCACAGCGGCCTGCTGACTATTAATGACATGTTCAAGTTCTAACTTTGGCGGCTATGAAAAAGAAGAAAGAGAAGAAACAAGTGAACATGAAGATGCAGTGGGCCAAGTTCATCGTTGTGCTCGTGCTCTACCTGCTGTTTCTGTACTGGGTGAAGTCGTGGCTGGGCCTGATTGTGGTGCCCTTCATCTACGACGCCTATATATCGAAGAAAATCAACTGGCAATGGTGGAAGGAGAGCGAAGGCCCCATGCGCTTTATCATGTCGTGGGTCGATGCCATCGTCTTCGCACTGGTGGCTGTCTACTTCATCAACCAGTTCTTCTTCCAGAACTACGTCATCCCTTCCAGCTCGCTGGAGAAGTCGCTGCTGACGGGCGACTACCTCTTCGTCTCGAAGCTGAGCTACGGCCCGCGCATCCCGCAGACACCGCTCACCGTGCCCCTGACGCAGCATACGCTGCCCGTCGGCGGCATGAAGAGCTATATTGAGTGGCCGCACTGGGACTACCGCCGCGTGAAAGGCCTGGGCACCGTGCAGCAGAACGACATCGTGGTGTTCAACTATCCTGCCGGCGACACCATCTGCTCGGAACCCGCCTACCAGACCTACTACTACGACCTGTGCTATGAGCTGGGCTTCCAGGCATACGAGCAGCTCTACGGCAAGTCCGACAGTCTGCAGTGGCTGCTCGACTCTGTGCCGGCCTACGACCGCCGCGTGTTCTTCAGTCAGATCTATGCCGCAGGCAAGAACGCCATTCAGAGCGAGTGGGCACGGTTTGGCGACATCGACACCCGTCCCACCGACCGCCGCGAGAACTACGTGAAGCGCTGCGTCGGCCTGCCCGGACAGACGCTGGAGATCAAGGACCACATCGTCTATACCGACGGCAAGGCCAACAAGGAGCCTGAGCTCGTGCAGTACAGCTATACCGTGGTCTTCAAGGAGGGCAGCGTGCTCACCGACGACTTCCTGCAGGAGCAGGGCATCACCTGCGAAGACCTGGGCTATCCGTCAGGCTCGCAGGGCGACGACATCCGCTTCAACCGCCGTACCGTCATCGACCGCATGCCGCTGACCAAGGCTGCGAAGGCCGCTTTGGAGCAGCGAAAGGACCTGGTGGAGAGTGTGGCGCTGAACACCACGCCGGAGGAGAGCGACTGGCGCAAGGTCTACCCGCAGAACGGCAACATGCACTGGACGCGCGACAACTACGGCCCCGTCTGGATACCGAAAAAGGGCGAATCCATCGAGCTGACGCTGGAGAACCTCCCCGTCTACGAACGCTGCATACGCGCCTACGAGGGGAACACGCTGGAGGTGAAGAGCGACGGAAAGATTTACATCAACGGACAGCCGCAGACGAAGTACACCTTCAAGCTGGACTACTACTGGATGATGGGCGACAACCGCCACAACTCCGCCGACTCGCGCTACTGGGGCTTCGTGCCCGAGGACCACATTGTGGGCAAGCCCATCTTCATCTGGTGGAGCAGCGACCCCGACCGCGGTCTTTTCAGCGGTGGCATCCGCTGGAGCCGTCTCTTCCGCGTCGTCGACAACATCAAGTAGCCGTCCGTCCCGTATGTTGCGTTACTAACGCAACAAACAGAACTGCACATGCGAACAATAGCTAAATTCCTTCTCGCGCTCGTAGTGGCGCTGGTGCTGATGCTCTGCTTCAGGGCTTTGGCATTTACCATCTATGTGGTGGAAGGAACAGGCTTGCAGCCGGAATACCAGCCTGGCGACCGCGTGCTGGTGAACCGCTGGAGCTACGGCCTGCGCGTAGGCGGCGACGGAGGACTCTTCGGCTACGGACGGCTGGGCCGCCGGCCTGTCAAGCGGGGCGACCTGGTGGCTTTCGAGAATCCCAGGAATACCGGCGAGGTGCTCATCTGCCGTTGTAAGGCGCTGCCGGGCGACACCGTGCAGCACGAGAGCCTCACGCTGACCGTCCCCTCGCTGAAGAACTGCGACGACGGCGACTACTACTGGCTGGAGGCCATTGGCGCCGGCAATGCCACCGACTCGCGCAGCCTCGGCTTCATTCCCGAGAAGCTCATCATCGGCCGTGCCACCACCGTCATCTATAGTCTTCCTCTCTGGTAGCATTAGTATCCCCCGCTCACAGCATCTTGTTCCATGCCTACCGCCTTTCCTATGACCGCCCTGCTCTCCACCACCTATTTCGGCCCCGTCCAGTGGTACCAGAAACTCTACCGCTATGGGGAAGTGCTGGTGGAGGCGCAAGAGTCATTCAAGAAACAGACTTTCCGCAACCGCTGCCTGATAGCCACCGCTCAGGGGGTGCAGGCGCTGACGGTGCCGGTAGCGGGCGGGGAAAAGACCATCGAGGCTGTTCACATCAGTGACCATGGAAACTGGCGTCACCTGCACTGGCAGGCCATCACTTCGGCATACGGCGACTCCCCGTTTCTGGAGTATTATGAAGACGACCTGCGCCCCTTCTTCTTCGAGCGGCGATGGAAATACCTGTTCGACCTGAACTGGGACATCTGCGCAAAAATGTGCGAATTAATCGATATCCACCCCAAACTTTCCAAAACTTTCCAATTTGCAAAAAACGCCGATTCCATCGACCTCCAGGCCGTGGATGACTTCCGCGATGCCATCGCTCCCAAGCATCCTGCCGCCGACCCAGCTTTCCTGCCCCGTCCCTACTATCAGGTGTTCAGCCAGCGCCACGGCTTCCTGCCCAACCTCAGCATCCTCGACCTGCTGCTCAACATGGGGCCGGAGTCGGTCTTATATCTATAGATGATGGTTAAAGTAGGTTAAACATCCGTCGGTTTCGGCTTTTTTGCGTAATTTTGCAGGCATGATGAAGAAACATGTTATCTTATTACTAGCTTGTCTTTTACCCTTCGGAACTGTCGGGGCGCAAACCCTGCTCAGCCAATACCGGCCGGGGGTGACCCCCGAGGGCGCAGTCTATTGTCTACCCAAAACGGCGCTGCGCTTCAGTGTGCTCGTAGAGAAAACGGTCTACCAGCCGGGTGATTTCGCACCCTACGCCCAGCGATACCTCCGCATGGCTGACGTCAGTCAGGAGCCGGCTACCAGCTACCGGGTGGTAGGCATCCTTCAGACGGCTATGCCCGTGGCCGACACGGCGAAAGTCTATGCCGTGCATTTCGACGCCCGCACGGTGGCCTCGCGCATGACACTGGCCGACGACGGCCGGCTGCTGGGCCTGAACATCGACGATGCTGCCGATGTGCCCGTACCCGCTGCCTTTACTGCCGCCCCGCTTCCGGAGAGGGTGAACCCCCGGGCGTATATGAGTGAGGAGATACTCAGCTGTGGCAGCACGGCGAAGATGGCCGAGCTGACGGCCCACGAAATCTATGACCTGCGCGAGAACCGCTCGCTGCTCGTCAAGGGACAGGCTGACTTCATGCCGCAGGACGGCAGGCAGATGCAGATTATGCTCGACGAGCTGAACCGTCAGAACGAGTCGCTCTCGTCGCTGTTCCTGGGTGTCACTACCCGCGACACCACCGAGCACATCCTCTGGTTCGTGCCCGAGGCAACGGCCGAATGGGAGGCTGCCTCGTCGCGGCAGGTCTTCTTCCGCCTTTCGCAGATGCATGGGCTGGTGGAGGCCGACGACCTGTCGGGCGCACCTTACTATATTCTGGTGGAGGACATCTCCCAGCTGCCGCCTTCCGAGCCTGTGGCCAAGAAGCAGAAGCCGCAGCAGGCGGGTATCTTCGTCAATGTGCCGGGTCGCCTGCGTTGCACGGTCTACGAGGGCATCAATGCTGTCTCTACCGAGGAATGGCCGGCTCCGCAGTTCGGGCATACCCTCCTGCTGAGTGGCGACCTCTTCAACAAGCGCTATACCACCCGCCTGCGACTCAACGCCCTCACTGGCGCCGTGGAGCGCCTGGACGCTGACCAGCCGAAGTAGCATGTCTAGACGAACGACGGATTTGTCGGATAATACTCCAACGAATGATTCGAATCAAACTCATTATACAACAACTATGGAAAAGACCCTTGTGTTACTAAAGCCCAGCTGCGTACAGAGGCAGCTGATTGGTGAGATTGTGAACCGTTTTGAGCGTCGCGGCCTGCGCGTCGCCGGTATGAAGATGATGCAGCTCTCCGACGAGATTCTGCGCGAGCACTATGCACATCTTGTAGACCGTCCCTTCTTCCCCGCACTGGCAGCCTCCATGCAGACGTCGCCCGTAGTGGCTCTTGCCCTTGAGGGCGTTGACGCCGTTCAGGTGGTGCGCACCATGACAGGCGCCACGAATGGACGGGAGGCAGCTCCCGGAACCATCCGTGGCGACTACTCGATGAGCAACCAGCAGAACATTGTCCACGCCAGCGACTCTACGTCGAACGCCGAGATAGAGCTTAAACGCTTCTTCCGTGAAGGCGAGATCTTCGACTACGTCAGTGGAGCCTTCAGCTTTGTCTACGGCGAAGGAGAGGCAAAATAAGTTTAAGTTATCTCCTGCCGGCACCGCCAGGAGCGCCGGGGCCGCCAAAGCCGCCGGGGAATCCACCGAAGCCCTGCTGGGGAGCAATCTCCGGGTCACCGAAGAAGGAGGCCTCGGCATCCTTGTCATTGAGCTTGAACACCGTGAACTTCGGGTTCTTCTCAGTGCAGGGCTGCCATGCGCCGCCCTTCGGGCCGTTGGGGTCGCTGTACTTGGCGAAGTTGGTCCATGCTGTCAGCATCTTCTCTGAGAGGTCCCAGTCGCCCTTCGTCCAAGGACGCCAGCAATGCTTCAGGCTCTTGAACACAAACCAGAGGTCGCTGGAGTGGAAGGCACCGCGCAGGCGCTGCGTCACTTCGGGATGGCTGCCGTCGTCGGGCAGCGGACGTGCGAACTCGTAGGCCCAGGCCTTGCCGCCCTTCTGCCCGCGAACCTTGCAGAACTCGGCGATGTTGGGCGACATGTTGCCCATGTCGTTGAGGGTGAAGCCAATCATATACGGCACGTCGGCCAGGGTGCCCTCGCGGGTGGCATCGTCGAAGCTCTTCACGCTGACATAGCCGTCGATCATCGGCATGAAGCCCATGCCCATACGCATCATTCCCATCATGCCGCCACCCTGAGGAGCGGGATTGTTCACCTGCTGATAGATAGTAGGCAGCGCGAAGACGGTCTCCGTCGATGCCTGGCGCATCTTCTGCAGGTCGGTCATGCCTGCCCAGTCGAACATTTTCTTGGCATTGTTGGCAGCATCCTCGATGGAGCCGCCGCTGTAACGGCCGCCCATCATGCCGCCACCGTTAGGATTGGGGATGCTGAGGCCCTGGGCGCTCATGATGACAGCTTTGTGGAACAGGCCACGGGCCAGCGGGCTCTCGCAGAGGGTGCGCACGCTGCCGCCGCCGGCGCTCTGTCCGAAGATGGTGACGTTATTGGGGTCGCCGCCAAACTGCGCAATGTTCTTCTTGATCCACTTCAGAGCCTCTATCTGGTCGAGGATGCCGTAGTTGCCGGAGACCTTGTTGGGACTCTCTTCTGCCAGCAAGGGGTGGCAGAGGAAGCCGAAGATGCCTAGACGGTAGTTGATGGAGACGAGCACCACGTCCTTGGCGCCCCACTCCTGTCCGTCGAACTCAGGCTCGGAGCCGAAGCCCTCGCGGTAGCCGCCGCCGTGAATCCAAAGGGCCACGGGCAGCTTCTTGTTTACCTGGCCGGGAGCCTTCGTCCACACGTTCAGATAGAGACAGTCTTCGCTGAAAGCGGCCTCCTTGCCGTAGCCCCACTCGGTGTAATATCCGCCGGTGTACTGGATGGCCTGAAAGCTCGGGCGTCCGAAGGTGTCGCAAATCTTCACACCCTTCCAGGGCACGACGGGCTGGGGAGCCTTCCAGCGGTTTTCACGGATGGGAGGAGCAGCATAGGGAATGCCACGATAGACATACACGTCAGGATGATCGTCGGCTAAGACACCCTGAACCTGACCACCTTCGATAGTTAACACTGGGTTTTCTGCTGCGTTAGCAGACCCTGCCAGAAAGAGCAGAAGCGGTAATAACAGTTTTTTCATAATTAATAAAATTGGTAAAAACAACTATAAATATATAACATACTGAGTCACACTTACTGGCCGTAAACATGCACGCTGGAGCCTTGGGCCGCAGGCAGATAGTTGATGCCCCACCAGCACATCTGCAACAGAATGAACGCAACAATCAGTATCCACAAGGCCAGCTTCGGATGGTGAGTGGGTATTTGCCTGTAGTGAATATACACCAGATAGGCAAACCAGGTGATGGCAGCCCACGTCTCCTTCGGGTCCCACGACCAGTAGTGGCCCCAAGCCTCCTTGGCCTTCGGCCAGTTTCCAGGGTTGATTCCACATAGTGATTCGTAAAAGCTGATTGCAATGAAAGATGTGCCAAAAGTACAAAAAAGTTTTTACAACACGCACGTTTTGCTCACTTTTTATTCTATTTTCGCAATTATAGGCATTCTGAAGTGTGGCGACGATACGCCAAGAAACCGATAATTCCCTGACGAAACCGCCAAAAACACACGGCGAAACTGACGCACTGGAAAGGCAAAAGCGACAGTTG
>JAILFU010000156.1 GCA_024697405.1 Prevotella sp. | reverse complement strand
TGGCTATGTTTACGACCCCGCCGAACACGACGGCGTGACCTTCGAAGACTTGCCTGACGACTGGCGTTGCCCCCGGTGCAAGCAGCCCAAGGCGAAGTTTAATAAAGCATAGGCTGAATCTGTCGGACTATGAGAATACGGCGTACGGTTCACCACAAACCATATAGAAATATGGGAAATCTGCGTCCTTAGCAGGGCTGCCCCGTCAAGGAAATCTGCAACGACCTCGACTTCCCCAACCTCTCCTTCTTCGGCAAGTTCGTCAGGGAGCACCTGGGGCTTTCGCCCACAGAGTTTCGGCAGCAGAGCCTGAAGGACGGGTAATCAAACATTTTGGATTGATGAGCGCGAGCAGGCTCGGCCATAAGTCAAAAGAAGTCCCGGCTTGCACGATTGCAGGTCGGGACTTCTGGTTTATGCGGTTCATCAATGTCCGTTACGAGACCTCGATGGCCTTGGTGGCTTTCTCCTTCGGCTCGGTCTTCGGCATCGTGATGGTCAGGATGCCGTCCTCCACCTTGGCTGAGATCTTGTCCTTCACAACGTCATCAGGCAACACGTAGTTCTGCTCGTAGTTTGAATAGCTGAACTCACGGCGCAGGTAGTGACGGTGACTGTCCTCATGCTTGTGTTCCTGTTTGTTCTCAATGGCGATGGTGAGGTTGCCCTCGTCATTGATGGCTACGCGGCAATATTCCTTCTTGATGCCTGGAACTGCAAGTTCCATCGTGTAGGCCTTCTCACTCTCCTTGACATTGACTGCGGGTGCTGTACTGTTGGCACGAGGCATAAAATCAGTGTTAAAGAAATCATCAAACAATGTTGGGAACCAACCATTGCTTTTCATCAATCCGTTCAACATAACTTTTACCTCCTAATTATACTTTTAGTTTAACTTGTTTGTTCTGATTGCCTCGGCTCATTCCCGGGCAAGCTCGCCTGCCCGTGGCCTTTCGCTCCGGCTCTCACTAACAGATGAGCAAAGAACATGCCGACGGAAAGAATCCGTGCCAGAATGACAACAGCCGAAGTCAAACTGGCACGGTATTTAAACTCGCTTAAACTATACTGACAATTTATTAAACTCGCTTAAACATTGACAGCATTATCCAATAGTACATAGTCGTCGCTTCGGCGGCAGACTTTGGAAATGCCGTGTTTGTTTTGTCCATAAAATCTGTGGAGTTGTAAGCTCTACCAAGCTATAGAGTCGTTGTTGAAATAGGATGTAAAGGCACAAATAAAAGTTAAAACAGAGGTGCTTTTCATCTTAAAAAATCGAAAAAGTGGTGCTCTGTAGCGTTCGCAGAATGGACTTTTTTTGTTAATTTTGTAACGTGAAAAAAGTTGTAGAGCGGCTAAGTTGACAAGACTTACACTCTCCAAGACTCATTAACTTACAAACTAAAAAACAACAGAATTATGTCGAAGACAGTAGAGATTCAGATTGAGAAGAGCCGCAGCCTCGTAGAGGGTCTGCGCCGTCACGTCAAAGAGATGGGAACGCGTGGCGTCACCAACGATGAGATCAACGCAATGGAACAGGCTGTTAAGGAACTGGAGGCCGTCAATGCTGAGGTGGACAGCATTCGTGAACAGCTTGCGCCAACGGTGGCCAAACTGAAAGTTGCCATGGATTGCGTGAAGGAGGCTTACGCTGAGAAGAAAAAGACGCTGAAGGGCTACCACCCGCAGGAGCGCTGGATGGACTATGGAATTCCTGACAAACGGTAATCTCATCGGCAATAAAGGAAAGGCAACGACATAGCACTCGGCACTTAATCAATTATTCCGCAGGGCGCATTCCCGACCTATGGTCGGGAATGCGGCTACCGCTGGAGAAGATGCCCTGTGACAACTGCTATATTGTTGCCAAACTTTTTGTACCTTTGCAGTCGAAACGTTTTAATTAACCAACTTTGCCCCTACCTCTCAGTTCTTCTTGCTTTCACCGTCGCTTCGGCTGACCTGTTTCCCTCATTGGGTACTACAAACTTTTACTTTTCTCCAGAAGGGCATCTTCTTATATCCAAGCATCTCGTAGATTTCCGCCGCCTCCTTCTTCGGCGTGCTGCATAGCCGGACGGTGACTTTCTCTCCCAGCGCATTGACGGCTTCCGTCGTGACAGCCTTCTGCGTGGACATGCGCCTGACGATTTCCGCCCAGAATGGTGTTGGAAACCGCTTTCGTTTCTCGTCAGGTTTCTTGTCTTTGTTTGCCTCCTGTTCCCGCCGCTGGTTCACCACCTTCATGCGGTAGCGGATGGTGTTGACTATCCAGTAGGCGATCAGTCCCATGAACAGGTGGGCGTCGCTCCGCCCGTCCTTCTGGTGGTATATGGGGCGCAGGCTGAGGTCGGTCTTCAGCTGGCGGTTCGTGCACTCTATCTCACGGATCAGGTTGTAATAGTCCCATGTGGTCTGTTCGTCCAGCTTCTCGCGGTTGGTACGCAGGAAGTAGATGCCGCTCAGGCGGTCGACGTTCTCCGGCACGGCAATGCGCCACTGTATGTCGCCCATGTTTTTCGGGTTCTTCTCGTCGCGTATATAGTCTATGACGTAGTATTTCGATATGGACGGGTACTTGCCGATGGCCCTGCCCACCCGCTCGATGACCTTCTCGTAGGCCTTCTTGCCGCCTTTCTTCGAGAGCGACTCCCTTGCCTTGGTGAGTTCCTTCTCGAAGCGTTCCTTGAAGAGGCGGTTCATGGACTCCTCCTTGAGCTGCTTGCCCGGTGAGTTGATCTCGAGATAATAGTCGCCTCCTTCCTCATGACGGACGCGCGTCAGGCTTATCGGCTGCTGCCGTGAGTCGAGTACCTTGACGTTCTCCGCATCCGGCTCCAGCTCATAGTCCTTCAGCCGCGAGCGGCTCACGCAGAGGTAGTCGTAGCCTTTCTCCCTGATTTTCACAAGATTGTCATCCGTGGCGATGCCAGCGTCGAGACAGACAAGCACCCGCTGCTCTGGCGAGACGGGCACGCGGCATCTCGTGGCAAGCGTGTCCACCATGGCGGGCAGGGAGTCTGGGTCGGACGTATTGCCAGCCAGGATGCATGAGTAGCGGATGAAGCCCGCTGCGTTGATGCACAGGGCCAGCACCAGCAGCTTGCAGTCCGAGCGCTTCTCCTTCGACCGCCCGTACTGTGCCTTCTTGCTCGCGTCCTTACGGCCCTCGAAGTAGAAATTGGTCAGGTCGAACAGGGCAATGCGGTTGGTGACGTTGAACAGGCTGTCTGTCCTGCGGCACAGGTGGTCTTCCAGCCTGTCCTTCAACTCATAAAGTGCGGGAGCCACCTCGTAGGTGGCATGGAAGCCCGGCTGCCACTCCCGGCTGCCGGTGAGCAGCTCGCAGACGGCCGAGTTCTCACGCATGATGTCCAGCGACTTCAGTTCAGAGGGGCTGTAGACAGTCCTCGTTATCAGCTGTGCCAGCGCCGTGTTTATGCGTATCTCGCTCCACCCCTCACGCTCAAGGAACTTGTCTATCTCCAGCTCGCGGATGGCCTGCAGGCATATCCACTCGGCACCCACCTCGCGGGCGTCGGTATGCTCCATCGTGTCCACGTCCACCAGGCGCTCGGCCTTGGCACGCGAGTCCTCGATGGTGCGGCGGACTGCATCTACGCTGCCAGCCTTCACCATCTCGTCCCAGTATTTCAGGGCAAGACGGCGCACGTCCTCCTTATAGCGCGACATGGCATCGCCAAACAGATCCTGCTGGCCCTGATGCCCGTGAAGCCATGTCAGGCAGCGGCCGATGTCACGGATGTCATAGGGGCTCAGATCCTCGTCAATGAACCCAACGGTCAGCATGAGACGGTGGCGGGGGCGGCCGGCCAGGTCGCGGAAAGACTCCTTGATGCGGTAGTAGCAGTCGTCGCTTTGAGTCCTCGGATTGTATCTCGTCTCGCTGATGAAGTGCATTGCGGGTGCAAAGGTAACACTTTCCTGCGAAATTTCTGGGTACTACAAATCAGATTCCAAACAAAAAAACACGTAAACAAAGGCATCCTGAAGGGCAATACTGCTCAAAA
>JAILFU010000145.1 GCA_024697405.1 Prevotella sp. | reverse complement strand
ATAACAGGACAGATGAAACGGGAAGACGACTTCGGCAATGAGGACTTGGGTGCAGGGTTTTGCGCAAAGTGTACACCTGCTTTTTTGCTGTGATACAGCAAAATACAGTACAAAGGTGCAGAGTATGCAGAGTTTTGGCTTTACATACAATATATAAAAAAGACAATGGCACAGACAGCATAGTAGCTGTTCAGCGAATGGTCTGAAAAACCATTTATGTTGTTGGCTGGAATCAGCTATTATTCTCGGCGAAGACAGCCATGCGCTCGTCGAGCTGACGGTACTGGTGATCCTCGATGAACGAGGTGCAGACGCGCAGGCCCTCCTGATGGCTGCCGGTAGTGATGAGGCAGATGGCCGATACGCCGTAGTACATCAGCTCGCGTGCCAGCTGACCGCTGGTCATACCCTTGTAGCCGATGGTGAAATAGAAGCCGTCGGCAATGGGCTGGTCGAGGTCGCGGTCGTAGACGATGTGGAAGCCGTGACGGCAGAATATCTCCTTCAGCCGATGGGCACGGTCACCATAGACCTTCACCTCCGCGCGGAAGTCATACTCGCCGTCGCAGGCGGCACGCAGCATGGCGGCCATAGCATACTGAGCCGAGTGGCTGGTGCCAGAGCTGAGGGCGTAGAGCATGCGGGTGCTGAAGACCAGGCCGAAGGGTAGCCCCTCGTAGCGTGCGGCCAAATCGGGGAAGTGGCGGTGGAAAAGACGGTCGCTGATGCAGGTCACGCCAATGCGCTCGCCAGCATAGCTGAAAGCCTTTGAGCCAGAGATAAGGAGAATATAGTTGTCGGTATAGCGGGCCACAGTAGGCTGGTAAGGCGGCTGGAAGGGCACGCTCAGATTCTGACGGAAGTCCATGGCAAAATAGGCCAGGTCCTCCATGACGACGGTGTCATACTGTGTAGCCAGCCGGCCTATCTGCTGCAGCTCCTGCTCGGTGAGGCACACCCACGAAGGGTTGTTAGGGTTGCTGTAGACAATGGCGCAGATGTTTCCTTTCGACAGGTAGCTCTCCAGCTTCGGGCCGAGCTTATCGCCCCGGAAGTCATAGACATCGAAAGTCTCGTACTTCACGCCCTGCACCTGCAGCTGCATCTTCTGCACGGGGAAGCCGGGGTCGATGAAGAGCACGGTGTCCTTCTCATGACTGGCCTGTGAGCAGGTGAGAAATGAGGCGAAGGTGCCCTGCATGCTGCCACAGACGGGGACGCAGCCCTCGGGAGCGATGTCCACTCCGATGAATGCCTTCACGAAGCGCGAAGCCTGCCGTTTCAGCTCAGGATAGCCCTGGATGTCGGGATAGCTGTGGGCGATGCCGTCCTGCAGGGCCTTGACCTGCGCATCGACGCCCACCTGGGCGGCTGGCAGGCCGGGGATGCCCATCTCCATCTTGATAAACTCCACTCCACTCTCTTTCTCGGCCATAGCAGCCACTTGCTTCACCTCGCGGATGGTGGCCTTGGCAAAGTCTTTGATACCCAGCCCTGCAACGAGCTGATCAACAATCTCACGCTTGATAGGTGTCGGTTTCATAACGCTGTGTTTATTTGTTTCGGACGGCAAAATTACAAAAAAAAACGGAAAATTCTTTCAGTTATCAAAAAATATTTGTAACTTTGCCCCAAACTTTATGACATGATTGCTTTAATCTTAAATAATTATTGTATGAGAAAGATCTATCTGGCACTGATGTGCATGGCAAGCCTCTCGCTGATGACGGCTTGCGGAGGCGACAAGAAGGCCGACAAGGCCGCTGACGTCGAGGGAGAAAACACCGAAATGACGAACGAGGAGCAGAACGCCGAGGAGCAGGTGGCTGAAGAGCAGGCCGGCTACGAGACCGAAGTATGGGGCGACCCCACGAAGGCCGAGGTGCTTGACCTGGCAGCCCTCTACGAGGCTGGCGACTTCAAGCCCGCCGCTACCGTCATCTTTGAGGACACACTGGGCGGGGAGACCGCTGGCGAGCTACCCTCGAAGTGGAACATCAAGGAGGGCAGCGCCGAAGTGGGCGAGGCCCAGGGACACAAGTACATCAGCATGCTAGGCGGCACCACTGTACTCCTGCCCATCATAGGTGACAACAGCAAGCAGTACCTGCCTGAGAAGTACACCCTGGAGTTTGAGTTCATGTTCGGCCACGACGTATACTACCACTTCCACTTCTTCACAGCCGAGGAAGAGGGTATAGGCGACTACGACATGTGGGCTCACATCGCTGAATGGAACATTGCCAAAAGTGACGACGAATGGATCCACGGCAGCCAGGACAACTTCGACCAACTGGTCAACCGCAATGGGTGGAACCACTTCGCCGCCAGCTACGACAAGGGCAACCTGAAGTTCTTCATCAACGGCAAGCGCATTGCTAACATGCCGAACATCAAACAGGCCGCTTACTTCAACATCACTGGCGACAATGCCGACGGCAAGAGCCACTACATCAGGAATATTCGGGTAGCGAAGTAAATGAAGAATGAGAAACGAAGAATGAAGAATTACCTTCCGGACTTCCTTCAACTGAAGGTATGGCGGTAGTTAATTCTTCATTCTTCGTTCTTCATTTATTTAGGTAATAATATAGCATTTGCCATATTTATTGGGCTGCTCGTCCCAGGGCCAGGGCCTTGATATTGGCCTCAACAATGGTGTCGCCCTTGCGTGCAAAGACACGGCGGATGGCAGCCTCCAATTTCTCATATTCCAGACCAAGGGCCTTCTGGGCAGCACCCAGCAGGATTACATTGGCTGAGCGGGGCACGCCGTTGTCCTTAGCCAGCTGTTCAATGTCGAGGCTGATGACGTGTGGCAGCTTGGCCAGGTCGGCCTTGATAACCTCCATGTCAGGATAGTTCGGGATATTCACGAAGGGCGTGCTCGAAGTGATGATCCACCCCTCCTTCTTCAGCCAAGGCAGGTAGCGCAGGGCCTCCATGGGTTCCATGGAGATGATGACATCGGCCCCACCCTGGGGGATGAGGTCGCTGTGGATGGGTTCGCTGCTGATGCGCAGGTTGCTCTGCACGTCGCCGCCGCGCTGGCTCATGCCATGCACTTCGGCCTGCTTGATATATAGATTCTCGTTCATGGCGGCTTCGCCGATGATGGTGGCTATGGAGAGGATGCCTTGTCCTCCCACACCGCAAAGAATAATGTCAGTCTTCATGTTTCTAATGATTAATTAGTAATGAGTAATTAGTAATTATGATTAGTCTTGCTGTTGCAAAGCATCAGAAAAACGATTTTCTATTGACCTGCTAAAGTAATCATCATTACTAATTACTCATTACTCATTACTAATTATTTAATTTTTTCTGCTTCAGATGACGCTGAAGGGTTTGCATGCACTCTCTTCTTGGGATAATCACTGAGGTGCCGTGGTAGTTAATCTTGTCGCGGATGGCCTGGGTGATTTCGGGCATGTTCTTAGGCAGGGGAACGACCACACGGAGGTGCTCGTCGCTCAGGCCCAGGCCCCGGCAGATGGCCTCGAACTTGTTGGTGCCGGCGGAATCCTGCCCGCCCGTCATGCCTGTGGTGAGATTGTCGGAGATGATGACGGTGATGTCGGCATTCTCGTTGATGGCATCGAGCAGACCCGTCATGCCGCTATGGGTGAAGGTGGAGTCGCCGATGACGGCCACGGCAGGCCACTGTCCCGCATCGGCAGCACCCTTAGCCATGGTGATAGAGGCACCCATGTCCACACAGGAGTGAATGGCACGGAACGGGGGAAGGAAACCTAGCGTGTAGCAGCCAATGTCGCCGAAGACACGCGGATTGTCGTACTCCTTCAGCACCTCGTTCAGGGCAGCATAGACATCGCGGTGACCACAGCCCTGACAGAGTGCGGGCGGACGGGCGACGACATCTGAGCAGGGCTCGAACGACGAGCTGAGAGTTGAAAGCATAGCGTTCGCTACCGCATTGATGGCCTTGCCAACTGCGTCGGGAGTCAGCTCACCCGTGCGGGGAAGCGTGCCGTCGAGCTTGCCATGTACACCGGGCATGAGGGCCACCCCACGAACGATGTCCTCGATGAAGGGCTGTCCCTCCTCGACGATGAGCACTTGCTCACACTCGTCCAGCATGCGACGCACCAGCTTCTTCGGAAGCGGGTACTGCGAAATCTTCAAGATGGGGAAAGAGCCTACCCCCTCGCCAAGAGAGGAGAGACACTCCATCACATAATTATATCCTATGCCGCTGGCAATGATACCGAGGGGGGCCTTTGCTCCTTCCCCTTGGACTGAGGAGAGGCTATTAAACTTTGAATTTGCTGCATCCTCCTCCAGTTCTGCCTGCTGTGCCGTCACTTTGTCATTGCGGTGGCGGGCATTGGCGGGAAGTAGCACCCAGTTGGCAGCTACTGCATTGTAGTTCAGCTCGTTCTGCTCTCTTGATTCATCCTTTACTTCCACCACGGCACGACTGTGGGCCATGCGGGTGGTGACACGCATCAGCACGGGCAGACAGACACGCTCGCTGTAGTCGAAGGCTACTGCCATCATGTCGTAAGCCTCTTGCTGAGAGCTAGGCTCGAAGGTGGGCACCATGGCAAACTTGCCGTAGAAGCGCGAGTCCTGCTCGTCCTGAGAGGAGTGCATCGAGGGATCGTCGGCCACCAGCACGACGACGCCGCCGTTGACGCCCGTCATGCCACTGTTCACGAAGGGGTCGGCACAGACATTCATGCCCACGTGCTTCATGCACACCAGGGCACGCTTGCCCATGAACGACATGCCCAGCGCCTCTTCCATGGCCGTTTTCTCGTTGGTGCTCCAGCGGCTGTGCACGCCCCGTTCCTTAGCCAGGGGCGACAGCTGGATGTACTCTGTAATCTCCGTCGAAGGAGTTCCCGGATAGGCATAGACCCCACTCAGACCCGCATCGAGCGCGCCCTGAGCAATGGCCTCATCGCCTAAAAGTAGTTTTCTCATATCGATGAATTGCTAGTTGGTTTGTAATTTTCGACCGCCAAAGGTACGAAGAAACGAGCAAAATGCAAAGAAAAAACTACTTTTTCTTTCCTTTTCAGGTGATTATTTGGAGATTTTCATGGTGGAATGTTTGCTAGTTATGTTTTTTTTCGTATCTTTGCAGTCAAAATTAGCGTCATCAACAAGATGAAAAAGAAGGATTATAGTCATGAGAGAATACTGCTGAGCGACGATCAACTGGAGGAGGTCGTCGGCGGTGCACAGAGTGTCTGCCGTCCCAGCTGGTGTCGTACCTCCTAAGCCGAATTCTGATGTCTGACATAACTAACGAAATCCCCCAGCCGGAAGAAGAATCCTCGCCAGTGCTTTTCAACGAGGAGTCGATTGATGCCCTCCACGGTGACCAAAAGGAGTCAGAAGAACTGGCACGCGTTTCCCACCCATCGCTAATCGTAGTCCTGACGGCCATGCTGGCACTATGTGCCGTGGCCACCTATTGGTGCATCTTCGGAACCATCAACTACAAAGTGACGGCTCAAGGCGTGGTGTTTCCCTTCGACAAGCCTATAGGCGTGAGTGCTCCTTTAGAAGGAACTGTGGAGCATATCCTCACCAGCCACGGCTCTGCCGTGAAAGCCGGCGATGACCTGATGGAAATCCGCACAGCCGACAGCATTGTCACCATCAAGGCTACGGGCGACGGCTCCGTGCTCACCTATCGAGCAGAGGAAGAGAATTTTAAAGAGAACGACATTATCCTGTGGCTGATGCCTGAAGAGACGGAGGAGACACAGCGCGAGATGCTGGTATACGTGGGCTTTGAAAACCTGCGCGACCTGCAGTCAGGACAGCAGGTACAAGTGACGCCTGCCGACTTGCAACGCGAAGACTGCGGCTATGCTTACGGCCGAATTGTCAGCATCGACAAATATCCCACCGACCGCGAGGAGGTGGCCAGCCGACTGAAGCTGGCTCCCCTGGCCTCGTTCATAGGCGATGGTGCCGTCTACGAAGTGAAGGTGCTGCTCGATGCTGCCGACAAGGAGGGCACCATGCTGAAATGGAGCCGCGCCAAGAGTCGCTATCTGCAGATGGGCACGGGTACGCTGTGCAACGTACAGGTTATTACTGGGAAGAAACGCGTATGGGAAGTGCTTGTAGGCAAGGTTTCCGACACAATTGACGATATAGCCGGGCAATAAGTATGGGAAAGACGGTGCGTGTTCCTATGGTGATGCAGATGGAGTCGCTGGAATGCGGCGCCGCAGCATTGTCAATGGTGCTGGTTTATTATGGGAAGTGGATTCCGCTGGAGCAGGTGCGCGAGCAATGCGGCGTCAGCCGCGACGGATCATCGGCCCGCAGCCTGCTGGTGGCAGCGCGAAAATACGGACTGGAAGCCGTCGGCTACCGTGTCAGCCCCGAAGGCCTGGAGGGCATGCAGCCCGCCATCATCCACTGGAACTTCAACCACTTCGTCGTCTTTCGTGGCTTCAAGCATGGGCTGGCCTGTATTAACGACCCTGCCGCAGGGCCTGTCGAGGTGACGATGGACGACTTTTGCCGCTCATTTACGGGTGTTGCCCTGGAATTCAAGCCCACCGACGCTTTCGTGGCCGAAGGTGCCCCCATCAGCATCCTGTCCTACGTCCGCAAATATCTGAGCGGCGCCAAGGAAGCCTTTTGGCTGACGCTGATGTTCTGCCTGCTGGCAGCCTTCGTGGCCATTAGCGTTCCGCTGTTCACCAACATTTTCTTCGACGAAATCCTCTCCGGCCGCAACCGCGACTGGGGGCGTGTCTTCATACTGGCCATGACGGGCGTGGCGCTGTTCAGCTTTCTCCTGGAGCTGCTCAAGGACAAATATAGCAAGCGTATAGCTGGCTCACTGGCCCTGAAGGGCAACGTCAGCTATGTGCAGCACCTGCTCCACCTGCCCATGAAATTCTTTGCCATGCGCTATGTGGGTGACCTGCAGCAGCGTCAGCACCTGAACGAGAGCATCACCAAGTCACTGGTCGACGTACTGGCGCCACAGCTCATCAACATTTCCCTGCTGGTGCTCTACCTAGTGGTAATGTTCAGCTACAGCGTCACGCTGTCGCTCGTCGGCATCATGGCCGCCCTTTTCAACCTGGCCCTCATCCAATGGTTCGCGCAGAAGCGCGTCAACCTGATTCGCACGACGGAGCAGAGCGAGGGAAAGTATTTCTCTGCCACCGTAAGCTGCATCGACAACATGGAGAGCATCAAGGCTGCCGGTGCCGAAACGGGCTTCTTCGCCTACTGGAGCGGCCTATGGGCGCAGAAGTTCAACCGCGCCAACGATGCCGACGACCTGGAAATTCGCATGGGTGTCATCCCTGTCTTCATACAGGGCCTCATCGACGCCTCCGTCCTTATCCTCGGAGCCGTCTTCATCCTGAAGGGCGAACTCACCATTGGTATGCTCATGGCCTTCCAAGGATTCATGGGGTCGTTCATCACGCCGGTGAGCGAGGTGGTGAGCGCTAGCCAGAAAATCATAGAGATGCGCTCGCAGATGGAGCGTGTGGACGACGTGATGAAATATCCTGAGGACATCCGAGGCGACGAAGGCCATCTGGCCGAGGGCAAGCTGGGCGGCGAAGTGGAGCTACGCCACGTCACCTTCGGCTACAGCCCCATGCAGCCCCCGCTCATCGAGGATTTCTCCCTGCACATAGAGCCTGGCCACAGTGTGGCCTTCGTGGGCAGCAGCGGCTGCGGCAAGTCGACACTGGCCAAGCTTGTCACAGGACTCTACAAGCCCTGGAGCGGCGAGATACTCTTCGACGGGCGCCCCATAGAAAGCATCAGCAGCGAGGAACTGACCAACAGCGTGGCCGCCATCGACCAGAACATCGTGCTCTTCGACGATACTGTAGCGCAGAACATCCGCATGTGGGATCAGTCTATAGAAGAATTCACACTGATGATGGCATGCAACGACGCACAGATACGAACCGACATCGTCAGCCGCCCAGAGGGATTCGCCACCCGTCTGGTGAAAGGCGGGCAGAACTTCAGCGGCGGACAGCGGCAACGCATGGAGATTGCTACGGCACTGGCCAAGGAACCCGTGGTACTGATTCTCGACGAGGCAACTAGCGCCCTCGACCCCAAGACAGAGGATGAGGTGATGGCAGCTGTGCGTATGATGGGGCCGACGATGATTGTCATTGCGCACCGTCTATCCACCATCCGCGACTGCGACGAGATCATAGTCATGGATCAGGGCAAGATAGTACAGCGGGGCACCCACGACGAACTGAAGGATCAGGAGGGCCTGTACCGTGAATTGATGAACAGCGAATGAGAGATAGAAGTTAGGAAGTTCCTGTCTTGTCAGGTGTGCGGCGTATTCGCCGCAGCTAGAACCAAGGAGTGAGGAGTTAAAAAAGGAGATAGTTTTGGCCATTTATCTAGATCAAATAGAGAAACGCCGACGGCTGGAAGATGCCGCCCTGAACGAGGCTCTGGCCACGGGCCAGCGCCGTATGGGCTTTAAAGGCAAACCGAAGGCTCAGCCCCAGGACGACACGTCGGCTTTGCGCCAGGTGCTCGAAGCCCTTGGCATAGCCGACTATGAACTGGAGGAGAACGAGATGATCACCCCTGAGGAGCAGCTCACAGGTATTCTGCGCCCACGCGGCATCATGATGCGCAAAATCAGGCTTACAGGTCAATGGTGGCGTGAGAGCGTAGGTCCTCTGCTGGGTCAAACCCAAGACGGCAGACTGGTGGCCCTCATCCCTACAAGATGGAATCTGGGCTATACCTATCACAATCAGGAGGGCGAGAACGTCAAAGTGAGGAAGCGAGACATGCAAAAGGTACTCAGCGACGAGGCACTCACCTTCACCCGTCCACTACCCCTGCGACGGCTCCGACTCCGCGACCTGCTCAGCTTCTGCTGGAGTGTGGTGCCCCCTGCCAACTACCTCTTTGTCATCCTCGCCGCACTGGCGGTGGTGCTGCTGGGCATGTTCACCCCCATGGCCAATAAGCTTATCTTCGACACTGTCATCCCCACAGGCGATGCTGCTGACCTGATGCCCATCCTGGGGCTGCTGCTGGGAGCCACACTGAGCGCCATGCTCATCACGCTGACACGCGATGTGTACATTGACCGTGTGCAGGACATCATGGAGCTGCATACGCAGAACGCCGTCATGGCACGCACTTTCCTGCTCTCGCCCAAGTTCTTTGCGCAGAACGCCAGCGGCGAGCTGTCTGCCCGTCTGAACAATGTCACCATTCTCTGCAAGCTTATCAATGAGAACATCGTCGGTGCCCTGCTCACTGCCATTCTTTCGGTAGTCTATCTTATACAGCTGTGGATCTACGGCAAGTCGCTATTGCTACCCGCCCTGTTCATCCTCTTGCTCAACGCCCTCGTGATGGTATTGCTCTATCACCGCACGGCCAAGCTGCGCGGACGCTATACCCAGAAGGCCAGTGCCCTGAGCGGAATGGAATACAACATGGTGGCAGGCATCCAGAAGCTGAAACTCACGGGCAGCGAGCGTCGGGCATTCACCCGCTGGCTGAATGCCTATACCGACACCTCGCGCCTGCTTTACAATCCCGGCATACGCAGCCACCTCTACCCTGCCCTGCTACAGCTGCTCAGCATTGGCGGCATGGCACTCATCTATTATTTTACACTGGCCGACAATGTGCCCACCAGCGACTTTATCGCTTTCAGCAGTGCTTTTGGCATGATGACAGCCGCCATCACTCAGCTCAGCAGCATCGTCGACGAAGTGGCGATGGTCCCCCCGTTGCTCCAGAGCACCCGCCCCATATTGGAGGCCACCCCCGAGATGGAAGCCAAGGCTCCGCAGATAGAAGACCTCTTCGGCTCTATAGAGATGAGCGATGTCACCTTCCGCTACGACAAAGATGCACCGCCCGTGATTGACGACCTTTCGCTCTCCATCTCGGCAGGCGAATACGTAGCCATCGTCGGCAAGTCAGGCTGCGGCAAGAGCACACTGCTCCGCCTGCTGCTCGGTTTTGAAACGCCGCAAACGGGGAGCATCTACTACGACACCTACGACCTCTCGCAGGTTGACAAAACCAGTCTTCGCCGGAAGATTGGCACCTGTCTGCAGAGCGGCAGCCTGTTCACGGGCGACCTGCTGCACAATATTACTATCACCGCCCCCTGGGCCACCGAGGACGATGCCTGGGAGGCTCTGCGGCTGGCATCTATTGAGGAGGACGTGCGCCGTATGCCCATGCAACTGCATACCGTGGTCAGCGAGGGCGGCGGAGGCTTCTCCGGCGGACAGAAGCAGCGTCTGCTCATTGCCCGTGCACTCATCGCCAAGCCCAGCATCCTCTTCTTCGACGAGGCCACCAGCGCTCTTGACAACATCAGCCAAAAGCAGGTTGCCGACAATCTGGAGCAGCTAGCCTGCACACGTATCGTCATCGCCCACCGCCTCAGCACCATCCGCCACTGCGACCGCATCATCGTCCTTGACCAAGGGCGCATCGCCGAGCAAGGCACGTTCGACGAGCTGATGGAAAAGCAGGGGCTATTCTACGAAATGAGCCAACGACAACTATGAAGAAACTCCTACTATTTCTCCTTTTAGCAGTATCTGCCCATGCCCAGCAGCCTTTGGACTGGGGAGACCAGCACAACGGCACCTATAAGAACCCTGTGCTGAACGCAGACTTTAGCGACCCTGACGTCATCCGTGTGGGCGATAGCTATTACATGGTGGCCTCCGACTTCCACTTCCTGGGCATGCAGGTGCTGGAGTCGAAAGACCTGGTGAACTGGCAGATTATCAGCCAGATATACGACCGCTTCGGCCTACCTGGATGGGACTCAAACCAGCACTATGCAGGCGGCTCGTGGGCTCCAGCCATCCGCTTTCACGACGGCCGCTTCTACGTCTACTTCTGCACCCCCGAGGAGGGGCTCTTCATGTCTACCGCCGAACAGGCTGCCGGCCCTTGGACTCCGCTGCACTGCGTCAAGAAAGTGGAGAAGTGGGAAGACCCGTGCCCCTTCTGGGATGACAACGGCCAGGCCTACCTGGGGCGCAGCCAACATGGAGCGGGGCCTATCATCATTCACCGTATGACACCCGATGGCCGCCAGCTGCTCGATGATGGCGTAACCGTCTATACCGGTCCCGTGGCCGAGGGCACCAAGTTTCTCAAACGCAACGGCTACTATTACCTCATCATCCCCGAAGGTGGTGTCTGCTGTGGCTGGCAGACAGTACTCCGCTCACGCAATATTTACGGTCCATACGAGAAGCGAGTCGTCATGGAGCAAGGCTCAACCAGCATCAACGGCCCCCATCAGGGAGCACTGGTCGACACACCCTCTCGCTCAGGGGAAGATTCCCAGTGGTGGTTCCTCCATTTCCAGGAGACCCATCCCCTAGGGCGCGTCGTTCACCTGCAGCCCGCCCGCTGGAAGGACGACTGGCCCCTCATCGGCGTTGACATCGATGGCAACGGCATCGGCGAGCCCGTAGCCGTGTGGACAACCCCTCAGACAACAGGTAATTCTAGCCCATCTAGTAATTCTAGTCAATCTAGATATTCTAGTCAATCTAGATATTCTAGTCCATCTAGAAATTCTAGTAATACTTGTTCTTCTGGCATGCCTTGCCAGCTTTCCGATGACTTCTCTGCCAGTCCTCTCTACTGGGCAGGCCAGCATCAGCGTCCCCTGGCACTCCTTTGGCAGTGGAACCACAATCCCGTTGACACGGCATGGAGCCTGACCGAGCGCGACGGATGGCTCAGTCTACACGCCCTGCCTGCCGACAACCTGAAAGCCAGCCGCAACATGCTGACACAGAAAACCATAGGCTACGAGAGCGAGGCCACCGCCCGCGTCGACTGTTCAGCTCTTCAAGAGGGCGACCATGCCGGTCTGCTCTGCACAGGCAAGCAGTTTATGGGCGTCGGAGTATGCCGTCAGGCAGGAAAGTTGCTCTTCTATCTGGAGAACGATGGCGTACGCACCCCAATCACCCCCTGCAAGCAAAAGACCGTTTATCTGCGTGTCACCATCGACTGCCGGCGCAACACCCACCAGTTCGCGGTCAGCAACGACGGAAGGCAGTACACGCCCGTCGGCGACCCCTTCCCCCTTCGCATGGGCTATTGGAAAGGCTCCCGCGTCGGTCTCTTTTGCTACAACACGACAGGCACCAACGGCGGCAAAGCCCTCTTCGACTTTTTCCACCACATCATCAAGAAATAGCCACTCCCCTGCCTGGCTCATGGCAACTCCTATTGAAAAAAAAGCGTTTTTTCTTCTTAGGTTGAAGTAAATTTAGTATCTTTGCACCCTGAATATGAAAGAACACAGTCTGTGGAACCGAATAAGATAGAACTTCTTCATAAAATAAACTATCCCGCCGACCTGCGCCGGCTGAAGGTAGAGCAACTGCCACAGGTATGCGACGAGCTGCGCCAGACCATCGTTCAAGAGCTATCGGTGAACCCCGGCCACTTGGCATCGAGCCTGGGCGTGGTGGAGCTGACAGTAGCCTTGCACTATGTCTTCGACACGCCGGAAGACCGCATTGTGTGGGACGTGGGTCATCAGGCCTACGGACACAAGATTCTTACTGGCCGGCGAGAGCAGTTCTCCACGAACCGCAAGCTGCACGGCCTGCGCCCCTTTCCCTCACCCGAGGAGAGCGAGTACGACACCTTCGTTTGCGGACATGCTTCAAACAGCATCTCCGCAGCACTTGGTATGGCTATTGCAGCCATGCGGCAAAACGGAGAGCGCAAGGTGGTAGCCGTCATCGGCGATGGCGCCATGAGTGGCGGTCTGGCTTTCGAAGGACTGAACAATGTGTCGTCGAGTCCCAACGACATGCTCATCGTGCTGAACGACAACGACATGTCGATTGACCGCAGTGTGGGTGGCATGAAGCAATACCTGCTGGGGCTAAGCACCAATGAGACCTACAACAAGCTGCGTTTCCGTGGTGCCCGTTTCCTCCAGCGTCACGGCATGCTGAAGGACGACCGCCGCAAGGGACTCATCCGTCTGGGCAATGCCTTGAAGAGTGCCATCAGTCATCAGCAGAACATCTTCGACGGCATGAACATCCGCTATTTCGGGCCCTTCGACGGCCACGACGTAGTGGAGCTGGTACGCATCCTCAACCAACTGAAGGTGATGAAAGGCCCGAAGTTGCTCCATCTGCATACGAAGAAAGGCCACGGCTATGCGCCGGCCGAGCACTACACCCCCGTGTGGCATGCTCCAGGCAAGTTCGATCCCGAGACCGGAAAGCTGCTGAAGAGCGAGAGTGAGAACTGTTTACCGAAATACCAGCAGGTATTTGGCGAGACGCTGCTGGAGCTGGCCCGCCAGAACCCCAAGATTGTAGGCGTCACGCCGGCCATGCCCACTGGCTGTTCGATGAACATCATGATGGAGCAGATGCCCGACCGCACCTTCGACGTGGGCATTGCCGAGGGGCATGCCGTCACTTTCTCCGCCGGCATGGCCAAGGAGGGGCTGGTGCCGTTCTGCAATATCTACAGCGCATTCGCCCAGCGTGCCTACGACAACATCATCCACGACTTAGCCATCCTGCGGCTGAACGTCATCATCTGCCTGGACAGAGCAGGACTGGTGGGCCCCGACGGGCCGACACATCATGGAGCTTTCGATCTGGCCTACCTGCGTCCTATCCCCCACCTCACCATCTGCTCGCCCATGGATCTCGACGAGCTACGCCGATTGATGTTCACGGCGCAGCAGCCCGACATGGGGCCATTCGTCATCCGCTATCCCCGAGGCCGGGGCCAGAACGAGTATCGTCACAGCCCGCTGGAAGCAGTGCCCGTGGGCAAAGGCCGCAAGCTGCGCGACGGCAGCGACCTGGCCGTGCTCACCATAGGCCCGATAGGCAACGACGTGGAAGAAGCCATTTCCTCTGTGGCAGCAGACGCCCCATGCTCTATCGCCCACTACGACATGCGCTTCCTGAAACCCCTCGACGAGGACATCCTGCATGAGGTGGCCCAAAAGTTCCACCGCATCGTCACCGTGGAGGACGGCGTGCGCCAAGGCGGCCTGGGAAGTGCCGTGCTAGAATGGATGAGCGACCACGGCTACAGTCCTTCCATCACACGACTGGGCCTTCCCGACAAGTTCATAGAACACGGCGAGGTGAGCGAGCTGCGAAAGATTGTAGGACTCGACGTGGCATCGATAAAAGCAGTATTAACAGCCCAACTCCAAACTCCGAACTCACGATGAAGATAGTCATAGCCGGTGCAGGCGCCGTAGGTACACACCTTTCGAAGCTCCTGTCGACAGAGAATCACGACTGCGTGCTCATCGATGACGACGATGAGCGGCTCGACGGCGTGGACAGCAACTATGACATCATGGCCGTCTGCGCATCGCCCACGAGCATCAAGACCCTGAAGGATGCCGGTGTGGCCAATGCCGACCTCTTCGTCGGTGTCACCCGCCGCGAGAGCCGCAACATCACCGCCTGCATGCTGGCCCATTCCCTTGGAGCGAAGAAGACCGTCGCCCGCATCGACAACTACGAATACCTGCTGCCTCAGAACCTGGAGTATTTCACCAAGGTGGGCGTCGACTCGCTGGTCTATCCCGAGGTGCTCGCTGCCAGCGACATCATCAGCGGCCTGAAGCTGTCGTGGGTGCGGCAGCGCCTCGATGTGCACAACGGCGCCCTGGTGCTGCTCGGTGTAAAACTGCGCGACAACTGCCGCATCCTGCACCAGCCCCTGCGCGACATCTGCGGCCCCGACGACCCTTACCACATCGTAGCGCTGAAACGGCGCGGCGGCGAGACCATCATCCCCGGCGGCTTGGACGTGCTGCAGTCGGGCGACCTGGCCTACTTCATGACCACCCAGGAGTATATTCCCCACATCAAGCGCATCGTCGGCAAGGAGGAATATGAAGACGTACACAATATTATTATAATGGGAGGCGGAAAGACGGCCGTGCGTGCCGCCCTCACCCTGCCCGACAACATGCACGCCAAAATCATTGAAAGCTCGCTGGAGCGCTGCGAACAGCTGAACGACCTCATCGACCGCTCGAACGTGATGATTATCCACGGCGACGGCCGCGACCTTGGCCTGCTTCACGAGGAAGGCATCAAGAACACCCAGGCCTTCGTCTCACTCACCGGCAATGCCGAAACCAACATCCTGGCCTGCCTCACGGCTAAGAAACTTGGCGTGCGCAAGACCATCGCCATGGTGGAGAACCTGGACTATGTGAGCATGGCCGAGGGCTTGGACATCGGCACCATCATCAACAAGAAGACCGTGGCTGCCAGCCATATCTTCCAGATGATGATGCACGCCGACGTTCGCAGCCTGCGCACGCTGATGGTGGCCGACTCTGAGGTGGCCGAATTTGTGGCCTCCGACAACTCGAAAGTGACGAAGGACATGGTGCGCTCGCTAGGCCTGCCCTCGGGCGTGGCCATCGGCGGACTGGTTCGTGCCGGCAAAGGCATATTGGTCAACGGCAACACCCAAATACAGGCCGGCGACTGCGTGCTGGTGTTCTGCCACCGGCACAACCTCGACAAGGCCGAGCGGTTCTTCAAGAAAAGCATCATCCCCTGGTAAGCCTCCCGCCCCCTGACTCCTAACTCCTGACTCCTAACTCAAAAAACTCCTCCCTTGATCAACTGGAAGCTCATATCAAAGATTCTCGGCTCGCTGCTCTTCATCGAGGCCTTCTTCATGGCCCTCTGCCTGACGATGACCATCATCTACGGCGAGACCGACCTTCTGGCCTTCCTCATATCCACGGCAATCACGGCTCTCGGAGCCTTCGGTTTCCGCTTTATGGGCCGCGATGCAGAGAACAGTCTGAGCCGTCGCGACGCCTACGTCGTGGTGACGCTGACATGGGTGGTGTTCTCACTTTTCGGCATGTCCCCCTTCCTGATACAGGGAACTCCGGGCAACGTCACCGATGCCTACTTCGAGACGATGTCGGGCTTCTCCACGACGGGAGCCACGGTGATAGACGACGTGGAGTCGCTCACCCACGGCCTGCTGTTCTGGCGCTCGCTGATGCAGTGGATAGGCGGACTGGGCATCGTGTTCTTCACCGTGGCGCTGCTGCCCTCGCTGGTGGGCGGCAGCGTGAAGGTATTCGCCGCCGAGGCCACCGGCCCCATGCGCACCAAGATGCACCCCCGGCTCTCTACGTCGGCCAAATGGATATGGAGCATCTACCTGCTGCTGACGGTGGCCTGCGGCCTGTCGTTCTGGGCCTGCGGCATGAACTGGTTCGACGCCACGAACTACTCCATGTCTACCACGGCCACTGGCGGCTTCTCCACCCACAACGGCAGCGTCTTCTTCGCCTCGCCCACCATCGAGTACCTCGCCATCTTGTTCCAGTTCCTCGCGGGCATCAACTTCACGCTGCTCTATCTGGGCTTCTTCAAGTTCCGCATCACTACCGTGGTACGCAACTCCGAGCTGAAGCTCTATGTCGTCACCATCCTCATAGCCACGCTTTGGATAATGTACCTGCTCATCACCCGCATGGACTACGACGTGGAGGAGGCCCTGCGCTCCTCGCTGTTCCAGGTGGTGTCGTTCATCACCACGACGGGCCTTTCCAACACCGATGCCGGAGCCTGGCCACACATCACCTGGGTTATCCTTGGCGTGCTGATGTTCATGGGTGCCTGTGCCGGCAGCACGACGGGTGGCTTCAAGAGCATTCGCGTGCTGATGCTCCTACGCGTGCTGCGCAACGAGTTCTACCATATCCTCCACCCCAACGCCGTGCTGCCCGTCAGGGTGGGCGGACAGAACATCCCCCAGTCGCGGCTGGTGACGCTGCTGGCGTTCTTCACGCTCTACATCATCATGCTGACCGTAACGGCAGTAAGCATGGTGCTGTCGGGCGTAGACATCACCAATGCCATCACCATTGCCTTCAGCCTCATCAGCAATGTGGGTGCCGGACTCGACACCAACATCGGCCCGCAGATGTCATGGGCCGACCTCAGCCAGGGTGTAAAATGGCTCTGCTCCGCACTCATGCTCGTCGGCCGTCTTGAAATCATCACCGTCCTGGTGCTCTTCACACGTGGGTTCTGGAAGAAAAGCTAAAAGCCCATGCCCTCCCTCACCACTCTCCGAAGAGAACTAAAAGAGAAAAAAAGATAACAAACGAAAAATATGGAAAAGAACGGAAATCATGCAGGCTTCTTCAAGTTCAAGCCTCTGCAGAAACAGGCCCTTTGGGGAAGTGAAAGCTGGGAGATATCCGGCGTAGCCGGGAGCGAGACCGTCGTGGCAGAAGGCCCGATGGCTGGCAAGAGCCTCAACCAGCTGGTCAGCGAGCTGAAGGCCGCCCTCGTCGGCCAGGAGAACTACCGTCGCTTCGGCGACGAGTTCCCCCTGCTCGTCAAGTTCATCGATGCCCGTAAAGACCTCTCCATACAGGTGCACCCCAACGACGAGGTGGCCCGCCGTCACGGCAAGGAGCGTGGAAAGACGGAGATGTGGTACGTCATGGAGCCATCCAGCATGAGCAGTGAGTCGGCAGCAGCCGCTCCCCATCTCTACTGCGGACTGAGGGCGCACATCACTCCTCAGCAGTACGAGCAGATGGTGGCCGACAGCACCATCACCGACGCCCTGGCGCGCTACGAGGTGCATGAGGGCGACGTGTTCTTCATCCCTGCCGGGCGCATCCATTCCATCGGTGCCGGATGCTTCGTGGCCGAGATACAGCAGACTAGCGACGTCACCTACCGCATCTACGACTTCAACCGCCGCGACAAAGACGGCAACCTGCGGCAGCTGCATACCCGTGAAGCCGCCGAGTCGATAGACTACAGCGTGCAGCCCGACTACCGCATTCCCTACACGCCGCAGAAGAACCTTCCCCAGCAGCTGGTGCAATGTCCTCACTTCACCACCGTCGTCTACGACCTCACCGAGCCCATGACGCTCGACTACTCCGATCTCGACTCCTTCGTTATCATCATTTGTATAAAGGGAGAGGCGACCATTACTGCCGACGGAAAAACCGCCTCCCTGCATGCAGGTGAGACGGTTCTGTTACCAGCCACCACTCAGGAGGTGACGGTAGAGGGAAGCGTGAAATTCCTGGAGACCTACGTATAGCCCCGACATCTCCTTCCTGGCGTCCGTCAGCATTTGGCTCCCATCAGAGAATCTGCAATGACATAGCAGTTGGCACAGTCCTCAGAGCTATGACCGCAAAAGCGGTCACCTCTCAACAGCCAATGCTACGGCCCCACAACCGTGCCCAACCGTAGCAACAACAACTGAACAACCGTGGCTATAGCAACTAGAAAAGGCAATGATATAACAGTTGACACTAGAATTCTTCTCCGGCGGTAGCCACATTCCCGACCTTCAAGGGGAGGGGGGGTCTGTAACTATTTCCATTGGAGTACACAGACGATATCAAACTCGCGGAAGGAAGTTAGAGACCCCACCCCTACCCCTACCCTTGAGGGGAGGGGAGCGCCATGCGGAATAATTGATTTAGTGTCAACAGCTATATCGTTGCCCTAGAAAAACCGTGCCCAACAGCAGCAACAACAACCGTGTAAAACCGTGGCTATAGTAACTAGAGCAACCGTGTAAAACCGTAGCAACAACAACTAGAAAACCGTGTAAACCGTGTA
>JAILFU010000116.1 GCA_024697405.1 Prevotella sp. | reverse complement strand
CGTTGCGGCAGGGCTGTGTTGTGTCTGCCTGTGTCCTTGTCGCTTGTTGTTGCCTACCCCGAGTGGGAAAGACGTCTATCATTATGGTAATTTTTAACCATATTATTTTGTGTTTAAGTTAAGGTCATGCTGTGAAGCACCGCCATAACTGGTTTTTTAAACTAATAATATTGCAAATCTCGCACCATCTGCGAAGACCGTGCGAGATGCTTTTTTTTAGAAAAACGAAACTATCCTACTTATATGCAATACGAACAGACCTTCAATGCCATCGACAACATCCTGCGCAACGAGGCAGGATGCAGCACCGAGTTAGACTATATCGAGCAGACCTCGTGGATGCTTTTCCTGAAGTATCTCGACGACCACGAGCGTGAGGAGGAGGCGAAGGCCATGCTGACGGGACATGCGTACAAGCCCATCATCACCGGCTACATGCGGTGGAGCCAGTGGGCGGCTCCGAAGAAGGCCGACGGCACGCCCGACACCGTCAACGCCTTGACCGGCCCCGACCTCAGCCAGTTTGTCGACCAGAAGCTGTTCCCCACGCTGCGCCGCTTCCAAGAGACGGCCAGCAGCGCCCGCACGCTGGAGTACAAGATTGGCGAGATCTTTGCCGAGCTGAGAAACAAGATTACGTCGGGCTACAACCTGCGCGAGGTCATCAACCTCATCGACCAGCTGCACTTCCAGACGGCTGAGGACAAGCACGAGATGACGCTGCTCTACGAGAGCAAGATAGCGAAGATGGGCAATGCCGGGCGCAACGGTGGCGAGTACTACACGCCGCGCCCGCTGATACGCGCCATCGTGAAGGTGGTTGACCCGAAGATAGGCGAGACGGTCTACGACCCTGCCTGCGGCTCGGCGGGCTTCCTCTGCGAGGCCTACCAGTACATGCTGCAGCAGAAGAAGAGCACGCACGATTTCAAGGTGCTGCAGGAGAACACCTTCTTCGGCAAGGAGAAGAAGCCGCTGCCCTACATCATTGCCACGATGAACATGATTTTCCACGGTGTGGCCGCTCCCAACATCATCCGCGGCAACACGCTGGCCGAGAACCTTGCCAATATTCAGGAGCGCGACCGCCATCATGTCATCCTGGCCAATCCTCCCTTCGGCGGCTCTGAGCGTGGCGAGGTGCGTCAGAACTTCGACATCCAGACCTCTGAGACCGCCTACATGTTTATGCAGCACTTCATCAAGATGCTGCGCGTGGGTGGCCGTGCGGGCATCGTCATCAAGAACACGTTCCTCTCTAACGGCGATGCTGCGTCGCTGCGCCGCCTGCTGTTGGAGCAATGCAACCTGCACACCATCCTCGACCTTCCCGCCGGCGTGTTCCAAGGCGCTGGCGTGAAGACGGTGGTGCTGTTCTTCGACAAGGGCACGCCCACCAAGACCATCTGGTACTATCAGCTGAACCCAGGCCGCAACCTCGGCAAGACCAATGCGCTCAACGATGATGACATGAAAGACTTCCTCGCCCAGCAAAAAACTCACGCCGTAAGTATAAATTCGTGGACTCTCGAAGTCGCAGCGCTGGGCGAGGATTTTGACCTCTCCGTGAAGAACCCCAATAAGGTGGAAGAGGTGGATGAGCGCGATGCCCAGGCCATCCTGAGCCATATTCACAAGCTGCATGAGGAGGCCGACCAGATTATCTGTTCCCTGAATGACATGATAAAGGAGGAGGAAGCATGAAAGAGGGATGGACGTATAAGAAGCTGGGGGAAGTGGCTAATATAATTCATGGAAAGAATCAAAAAGAGGTTCTTTCTGATAATGGGCAATATCCAATCTATGGTAGCGGAGGGAATATTATTGGCTATGCTAATGATTACCTATGTGAAGCTGGAACAACGATATTAGGAAGGAAAGGCAGCATTAACAATCCGCAGTTTATTGAAGAACGTTTCTGGAATGTTGATACAGCATTTGGAATTATGCCCAAAGATGATAATTGTAGCAAGTTTATCTACTATTTCATTAAAAGCATAGATTGGTCAAAGAAAAACACAGGCACAACTCTACCAAGTCTTACTCAACAAGTCGTAAAAGATGTCTGTATTCCAACGCCTCCTCCAACAAAGCAGCGTTCCATTGTTGCCCGTTTGGATGCAGCTTTTTCTGCTATTGATTCGCTGAAAGCCAATGCTGAAAAGCAACTCAACGAAGCCCGCCAACTCTTCCAAGCCGAACTCACAGAATGTATGAGGCCAAAAGAGGGGTGGGAAGAGAAAAACATTGGTGAAATATTTACAACTTATGCGGGGGGTACACCATCAAAATCAAATAAGGATTATTATGAAGGGGGAACAATTCCATGGATAAGGAGTGGTGAAGTTTGCAAGAAATATATTACTGAGAGTGAAATGTTTATTACTGAAAAGGGTATGAACAATTCTTCAGCAAAATATTATCCACCCTATACAGTTCTTGTAGCCATGTATGGAGCGACAGCTGCACAAGTTGGTATTTTAAAATTTGAAGCGACGTCAAATCAAGCTGTATGCGGTATCCTTCCTCATAATGATTTTATTCCTGAATATGTTTATTACTGGTTTATAAGAATACAAAAAGAGTTAGCAGCTCAAGCTCAAGGCGGCGCTCAACCGAACATTTCACAAGAGAAAATAAAAAGGGTGGCAATTCCCATAATTACTTTAAAAGAGCAAAAAGAAATCGTCGCCCGTCTCGACTCCCTCTCTGCGAAGGTCAAGCAGCTGGAGGAAGTGCACCGCAAGACGTTGGCCGAGTGTGACGCCTTAAAACAAGCAATGTTACGAGAAGTATTTGAATAGAGATATGAATAAAGAAGATTTAAAGGAGCTGGTCAACTCCCTGATAACTATGGCCGAGAGTACCAATGCCAGTAAAGCGGAAATTACAGCTGATTATGAGGAAAAGTGGGAGTTCTATGTGGGCGTTCGAAAGAAAAAGAAACATAAATCCTAAGAAATGGTGGAAGCCAGAGCAATGATGAATATTACAGACCCCACCCCTGCCCCTCCCCTTGAAGGGAGGGGAGCGGCTGCGCCGTCATTCGCTGAAGGTACTCCGTGAGGCACTCCCCTCCCTTCAAGGGGAGGGGCAGGGGTGGGGTCTGTAACTTCAACATGAAGCGTTAATCTAATCAACGATAACATAACCAACCAAACATTATGAATATCAAAGACAAAGCAAAAGAGTATGCTGAGGGTAAAGCCATCAACGCCCTTACAGCAGCTATTGAATCGGCCTACGCCGAAGGTTACAACGCAGGCTTCAACGATGGCGTGGCCAGCAAAGAAGGCGAAAAGCCCGATGACCTCGACGATGGGGTGGAATATGTTGACCTGGGGTTGCCCAGCGGCACGAAGTGGGCAGCGGATTACCTGAAAGATAAGGATGGGAACAAACTATATTTTCCATACTGTGAGGCTGCGAAACTGGACATACCCACAAAAGAGCAATATGAGGAGCTTTTAAAATTTGTAAAGTTAGTTTATCATCCTACTAAGAGTATTGTCTCATTTTTAGGGGTAAATGGCAATAGCGTTAATTATCATGGCTCAGATTATAAAGAAGTAGACTTTTGGAGAAGCAATGATGATAAAGTTTTATTTTGGTTAGGCGGAGAACAGGAAGGAAATAATAGAATTACAGCTGATTTTCATTATAAAGATAAAATGGGAATTATGTTTATGGGCTGCAAACTCCCCGTCATATTAGTAAAACAATAACCCATCTATGGACGAAACCGCAACGCGCCGCACTAAGATTGACCCTGCGCTCTATGGCGTAGGCTGGGAAAATGTGCCTGAGAGCGTTATTCTGACTGAGCAGCGAGCCTACGAGATAGCGCCCGGCCAGGTGAGTGCGCTGCCGCAGAACCGCCACCCTAAGAAGGCCGACTACATTCTGGAGTATAGGAAGAAGAAGCTGGCCGTCATCGAGGCGAAGAGCGACGAGAAGACCGTCTTTGAAGGTGTGCCGCAGGCCAAGCTTTATGCCGAGCTGCTGCACATCCGCTTTGCCTATGCCACCAACGGCAACGAGATATGGATGATAGACATGGGCGTGAAGGACGCCCGTGGCCAGTATGTGGTGCCCTCCACGGAGAAGGCCGTCAAGCAGTTTCCCACGCCGCAGGAGCTGTGGCAGATGACCTTCCCCGACGAGAACCCTTGGCGCGACCGCTTCAACCTCTGCCCGCTGAACCGTGGCGGCGGACGCGAGCCGCGCTACTATCAGGAGATAGCCATCAACAACGTGCTGACCGCCATAGCCAACGGCAAAGACCGCATCCTGCTGACCATGGCCACGGGCACGGGCAAGACCTATACCGCCTTCCAGATTTGCTGGAAGCTGTATGAGACCAGCTGGAACAGACGCGGTGACGGGCGCAAGCCCCGCATCCTCTTCATTGCTGACCGTAACATCCTGGCGAACCAGGCGAAGAACGACTTCGAGCAGTTTCCCGAGGACGCTATGGAGCGCGTAACGCCCGAGCTGATACACGACAAGAAGCACAACGACCGCCTGCCGACGGCCCGCCACCTCTACTTCACCATCTTCCAGACGGTGATGGGCGAGGACGCGACGGGACAGCCCTATTACATGCAGTGGCCGCAGGACTTCTTCGACTTCATCATCATAGACGAGTGTCACCGCGGCGGCGCCAACGACGAGAGCGAGTGGCGCCAGCTGATGGACTGGTTCGCGCCTGCCGTGCAGCTGGGCATGACCGCCACGCCACGTCATAAGGAGAACGCCAACACCTACCGTTACTTCGGCGAGCCGGTCTACGAATACTCGCTGAAGCAGGGCATAGAGGACGGCTTCCTCACGCCCTTCCGGGTGAAGATAGCCGAGAGCAACATCGACACCTATCAGTATAACCCCAACGACGACGTGGAGGGCGACATCGACAAGGACAAGGTGTACACCGAGCGCGACTTCTATGCCGGCAACATCGAGCTGCGCGAGCGCGACGAGCACCGCGTGAAAGAGCTGCTCGACCAGATAGACCCCAACGAAAAGACCATCGTGTTCTGCGCCACGCAAGCCCACGCCCTCGAGGTGATGTCGATGATCAACCAATGGAAGCATGTGCCCGACTCCAACTACTGCGAGCGCGTGACGGCCAACGACGGCGCGAAGGGCGAGGAGGCATTAAAGAACTTTCAGAACAACGACCTGCTGCGCCCCACCATCCTCACCACGTCGCAGAAGCTGTCAACAGGCGTGGATGCCCGCAACGTGAGGAACATCGTGCTGCTGCGCCCCGTGAACAACATCGTGGAGTTTAAGCAGATATTGGGCCGCGGCACCCGTCTGTTCGATGGCAAGTATTTCTTCACGCTCTACGACTTCGTGGGGGCTTTTGAGAAATTCAAAGAACCTTGGGACGGCCCGGAAATCTACTGTCCCATCTGCGGCAACAATCCCTGCACCTGCCATAAGCCCCCGAAGCCCGACGTTTGCCCGAAGTGCGGCAACAATCCGTGTACGTGCCCGCCGCCCGACCCTTGCCCTGTGTGCGGCCACCTGCCGTGCACCTGCCCCCATCCGCCGCGCAAAAAGGTGGTGGTGAAGCTGTCGCCGCTGCGTGCCCTGACGTTAGAGACCCACTGGGAGGAGCGTGTACAGTATGGCAACGAGCTGATCACGATGGAGGAATACATCAAGCGTCTGTTCGGCATGCTGCCCAGCTTCCTCGACGGCGAGGACGACCTGCGGCAGCGGTGGTGCCAGCCGCAGACACGCCAGCAGCTGCTCGACGTGCTGGAGCGCTCAGGATTTCAGGAGGACAAGCTGGAGCTGATGCGCCGCTTCCTGCAATTAGAGAAATGCGACATGCTCGACGTGCTGAGCTATCTGGCCTACGAGACCACTCCCATAGAGCGGCAGCGCAGGGCCGACATCCTGAGAAACGACATGATGGCCCGGCTCACACAGCAGCAGCAGGAGTTTGTCGACTTCATACTGCAGCTCTACGTCCGCAACGGCTTCAAGGAGCTGGGCTTGGACAAGCTGGGCACGATGATAGACATGAAGTATCACTCGGTGATGGACGCACAGCGCCAGCTGAACATGCAGCCCGTGGAGATGCGCGACTTCTTCCTGGGACTGCAGAAAGAGCTGTACACCAACAGGCAGGTGGTGGAATACAAAATAGAGAATCACTATCACGGCAAAATAGACCAATTTACAATAAACGGCGCTTAGAAACGTTATATAAGAAAAACAGAACCGAGTAAGACAGCTTCTCGCAGCTTCAAGAACCGCCTAAATTCTAAAGTCATAACGAGTAGAATGTCTGCCTGCTCACGTCCCAACAGAGACGTGGGCATTGGCAGTTTCAGCATACGTTAATGACTTTAGGCGGTTAATGAAGCGATGTTGTCTCTAAAGATGCCCCTTCTCTTTTTTTCAATCGTCACTATTTATGGAACAAGAGAAACCTCAAGGTCACAGCAACATCTACAATTACTTTGAAGGAGCCACCATTCACAATATGGTCATCAACGGCAACATGGTGAAGAACGGCGACGAGCATTATCAAGACACTTCGCACGACGTTAACGCGACGGCTGCAACGACGCAACAGCTGAAAAAGGCGCTGGAGCGCTGCAAGCAGTACATCTGGGGTCATGCCGCCTACAGCATCACGTTCTGCGTGTGCCGCGACAAGTTTCACATGGAGGACAATGCCAGCCTCTTCGAGCGCACGCTGAACAGCCTCGGCGTGCCGCTGCCCGCTGGCACCATCAACAGCGCCTTCTGCCGCAACCCCTGGCTGAAGCACCACATAGACGACTGGGAGAAGCTGGGCGTGAAGGAACGTCCGCTGAAGCTGCGCGATGCCTTTCAGCAAGAAATGATGCAAAGCGCCAGCCCGACGGAAGACAAAGCTCAGAAATAGGCTCAGAACCTTTAGAAATACCCGTAGGAGTGTATGAAGTTATTTCATGCACTCTTTTTTTTTGCGTAACTTTGTACTGTCAGCCGGATAAGCCGGCAAAAAAGATTTTAACGTTTTAACATTTCAAAAAAAATTATCATTATGACGATTACAGCAATCATCAAGCGATTGGGCGCAGAGCGCTCCTTCAGCGTGAACGGCAGCAACGGCATGCAGAAGACCGTGACAGCCATCGAAATGGAACTGCAGAGCGGCTCCCATCTTTTCGTGGGGG